>CBDUNM010000111.1:0-17581 GCA_965368585.1 uncultured Chromatiales bacterium
GCTTCCAGGGCCATCTGTTCTGGTACACGTTCGACGTCGTCATGCCGTACTTTCTGGTTGCCAAGGGCGGCAACTTCCTCGGGGTTGGAAGCTCCGCTTTGGAAGAAGCGCGCAAACACATGATCCGCCGCTATCACAACCACACCGGAATCAGCCTCGCCCAGACCAGCGCGGTGCAACAACGCCTGGCGTCCCGGTGGAGTTCACTCGGGCGCACCCAGCAGCAGGTCCACCATTTCGCGCGAAACTTCGACGCCGGCGAACCGGACGCCCTGATCGCGCTTATTGCCTCCGAGGCCGAGGTCGCTGACTGCGTCGTCATGATGGTCAACGCGGCCATGACCACGACCGGCGGCATCGGGTACCGAAAGGGCTCGACGCTGCGTCGGATGTTGCGAGACGTCAGGGCCTGCCATCGCATGTTGCCGACCATGGACATGTTGCGGGTGTGGTTTTGGCGGGCGCTGCCAGGCCAGCCATTGTTGGCCGATTGATCCTCGATGACCATGTCAGCCGCCCCGAATACTGCCGTGCAACCTCGGGGGCACATCGGTTTCATCGGGATCGATCCGACACTCAGGGAACGGCTCGATCGACAGCTTCGTGAGGATTTCATCCTAACGGCCCCCGACCAGGCCGATACGCTGTTCGAACACATCGAGAACGGCGGCCCGCCTTTCGATGCCATGGTTCTGGGCCTGGCAGCGGAGGATGCCGTGCGACTTGCCCAGCGCATTCACACTCACGACAAGCTGATCCCCGTGTTGATCCTCGCATCTCCGTCTTCCAGCGAGGAGCTCAAACGCACCCTGATGTTCAGTCCTTTCCTCGGTAACGAGGTCATCGTATGGTCGATGGACGACGTCGACATCCTGCCCGCCACGCTGCGTGAGGCGGTCGGCCGACGACGTCAGCGACTGAAGCATCGCACCACCCTGTCGACCGCGCAGATTCGGCTGGAAAAACTGCCGCTGCACCAACCGGACGCGACGCACTATCTGAACCGTCTGCTCGACCACGCTCCCGTCGGCGTGGTTACCGTCGACCTCAGCGGCACGGTCGTGACCTTGAATCGGCAAGCCCAGAATATCCTCTCAACCAAGGATAACCGGGTTTTGGGGCGTCCGCTGGCACAGTTCTTCCCCACTCGGGAACACGAACGGCTCACGAGTCTGCTGGAGGCCTGTATGGCCGAGGGCTCGCGCCCGTGCAGCGACATCTTCGAATTGGATACTCGAGACGGCCAGGCCAGTTACGTGGAAGTCTCACTCGCGCCGCTGGCCTACCGCACCGGCCAGCGCGGGTTCATGTTGATTCTGCAAGATGTCACGCCGCGGGTAGAGGCAGAGCAGAAGCGACAGCGGGCCGAGAGAGACCTGCGCCATCACGCCACCCTACTGCGCCGGTTTCACGAGATTACCACTTCGGAGTCTCTGAGCCTGGAGGAAAAGCTGGATCGGGTTCTCGCCCTCGGATGTGAAAAATTCCGTCTCTCGACCGGAATTCTGTCCCGTGTCGACGGGGATCGACTCAGCGTTTTCCGCTCGGTCGGTCAGAACAGCTCCTACACGGTCGGCAGCACGCACCAGCTCGACCTCACCTTCTGCGGCAATACCCTCGAAACCGCCGAGCCACTCGCTTTGACACGTTCCGACGCCGACAAGTGGAAGGATCACCCCGCCTACTGGTCCTCGGGCCACCGCTCTTACATCGGTACCAGTCTGTGTGTCGACGACGGGGTACAGGGGACCCTGTGTTTCTTCGACGCCACCCCGAGAGCGCGGCCCTTCAATTCCGCGGACAGTGAATTGATCAAGCTAATGGCGCGTTGGATGGCAAGCGAGTTGCAGCGCGAACGCGCCGACGCCCTGATGAGAAAACTCTCCGGGGCGCTGGAACGAACCGCCGACGCCATCATGATCACCGATCGCAACCGCTGCATCGAGTACGTCAATCCGTCCTTTGTCGAGCTCACCGGTTACGCCCGGGAAGAGGTGATCGGTCAAAAATCGTATTTCCTCCGTTCCGGGCTGCACGACCGGAAATTCTACGATGAACTCTGGGAGGTCATCGGAAAAGGCAATGTCTACCGCGGAATCCTGGTCAATCGCAAGAAAGACGGCAGCCTGTATTACGAGCAGAAGACCATCAGCCCGCTGAAAGACGAGAGCGGCGCCATCACGCACTTCATCTCCGCTGGCCACGACATCACCGAACTGATCGAGGCTGAGGAAAGAAACCGCGCCCACCATGCCGAACTCGCGCACGTCGCCAGACTCAGCACCCTGGGCGAGATGACCTCCGGGCTGGCACATGAACTTAACCAGCCCTTGTGTGCGATCACGACCTACGCCCAGACCTGCCTGCACATTCTTCAGGGCGACAACTGCAGCCCCGAACGCGTCCGCTACGGGCTGGAGCAGGTGGTCAAACAGGCCGAGCTGGCCGGCGCCATCTTCCGGCGCTTGCGCGATTTTTCCCGTAAAGGCGAGATCCGCAGCGAACCCATCTGCATGGCCAGGATCGTCAAAGAAGTCGTGGACTTTGTCACGGCCGAAGCGCAGCAGAAACTGGTCAAGCTCCATCGCCAGATGCCCGACGATGTCGCCAGCACGATGGCCGACGCGATCCAGATCGAACAAGTTCTGCTAAATTTGGTTCGTAATGCGATGGATGCGGTTGTCGAGCTCGACAAGACCCGACGACACATCTTCCTGAGCGTGCTGGAGGAAAGCGAAGAGTGGCTTACCGTGGAGATTCGTGACCAGGGCCTCGGTTGCCCTCCGGAAATGGCGGATCGTCTTTTCGAACCTTTTGTCACGTCGAAAAAGGACGGTCTGGGGATCGGCCTGAGCATCAGCCTGGGTATCATCGAGGCCCACGGCGGCAGACTCTGGCTGGCCGAGAATTCGGACAAGGGCGCCGTATTTCGTTTCACACTACCGACCGGAACCAGCTCTGGTGAAACCGAAAAAGCTTAACGACTGGTCCGTCGTGCACGTGGTCGACGACAACCCTGCCGTGCGGGACGCGATCTGCTGGCTGGTTGAACAGGTGGGCCTTCAGGGCAGACCCTACGAATCGGCTCAGGAGTTTCTGTCGAAATGCAACGAGCGTTCTCGCGGCTGCCTGGTCTTGGACATCCGGATGCCCGGAATGAGCGGACTGGAACTGCAGGATCAACTGAATACAAGATGCAGAAACATGCCGATCATCATCGTCACGGGCCACGGTGATGTCCCCATCACGGTCAGGGCAATGAAAGCGGGCGCATATGAATTCCTGCAGAAGCCTTTTAACGACCAGGACCTCCTCGATGCCATTCAGGGCGCCCTGACCGAATACGCCGACATCTGGAAGAAAGAAGACGACCGAGAGCTGCTCAACAAAAACCTGTCGAAATTGACGCCGCGCGAAAGCGAAGTGCTGGGTCATCTCGGCCGCGGTAAACCCAATAAGGTGATCGCCTACGATATGGGCCTCTCCGTGCGCACTGTCGAAGGTTACCGCGCAAGCATCATGGGTAAGTTGAACGTCCGAACCTTGGGCGAACTGATGCAGATCGTACTCGACGCCGACCTGGTTGGCCGGGGCGATGCCTAACGAGCCGGGTCGAGCTCGCCGTCACCGAAACCAGACGGTCCAAGAGATTTGGAGACGCGTCCACCGGGCTTGGTCGACGCCCCCGACGCGGCGCTCGGGTAGCCGTTCCCGAGTCTCGCGAAGCCCCGGCTAGTAGGCCGCGATAATCGAGATAAGAGACGCCGCGCCGAGCTCGAACCCTACTGTATATCACGCCGAACGTTCACGTAGTTTTACGGCTACTTTCCCACCGAGCTCCTCCTGTTAAATACAGACATGGCAGCGATCCGACCACCTCGAGAGTGGAAGGCGCCGCCAGCACGCTAAATTTTCCATCGGAGGAGCAGCAACTGCGCAATTTGATTTTCGGACATCTCGTCTATCTCTGGACGCCGCTGGGCGTACTCGCCTGTCTGGCGGGCATCTTGCTCGGCGGCGACTGGGTTTGGGTGGGCATGGCGATATTCGGCTTGAATATCGTCCTGGACACCCTTTCCGCAGGATTCCATACCAAAGGCGCCTACACCAACGAGGACGGCCAGCCTGCCGGCAAAGGACCCGTCCTCAACGCCATGATGTACATGCAGCTGGTGAGCTTCGTCGGATTGCAGCTGGCTCTGGCCTGGCGCGTCTTTCAGTACGCCAGCGGCGCCCCGATCGAGACCATGGCCTTCACCATGCCCGCCTGGACCGGCATGGACGCGGCCATCGCCTACACCAGCGGTATCACCGGGCTGCAACTGATCGTCGCAACCATCGGTGCCGGCATGCACGCGGGCCTGGGCATCATGTTCGGTCACGAACTGGCGCACACCAAAGGGTTTGGCTTCATGATCTCCCGGATGATGATGGCCCTGTCGGGTGCCGCTCACTTCTGCTTCGCCCACGTCTACAACCATCACCTGGAGCTCGGTCGCGCCTGGATGGGCCCCGAAGGCAACAAGATGGGTGACGACACCGACCCGGCCACCTCGCCGCGCGGACGCAGCCTGTACAAGCACTTCGTCATCTCGCACATCGGCCAGTCCTATTTCGGCGTCATGACCGAGAAAAAACGCCTTACCCGCCAGGGTAAAAGCTTCTTCTCCTTCTCCAACCGCTGGATCCGCGGCTACCTGATGAGCATCCCAACCGTTGCCCTGTTCCTCGGCGCCGGCTATTTCGGTGGCGGCGCGCAAGGTCTGCTGATCGGCCTGGCCGTCATGTTGACCGTGTGGGTCATCTCGAACTTCGAGCTCGAGGCGCTCAACTACATGGAACACTATGGTCTGATTCGCGTCAAGGACGAGCCCATCGAGTACCGTCACTCCTGGGATAACGACAATGCCTTCACCAGCTGGGCATTCATCGAGATCGGCCGTCAGGCGGACCACCACGACCGCGGTGAAACCCATTTCTGGGAGCTCACCGGTGTCGGCAACGCCCCCGACGGCGCTCCGAACCCGGGTTGGGGCTACTACACCGAGTTCGTACTGGCCCTGATACCGCCGCTGTGGCACCACATCTACAAGCGCAAGCTGGCGATCTGGGACCGCGACTTCGCGAGCCCAGAAGAGCGGGAAATTGCACGGGAAATCAACAAGAAGGTTGGCTACGAGCTTGATCCGGAAGTGATCCGGGACAAGAAAATGGACGTTTCCTACGCCATGTAAGCAAGGCCTTCCAGCCTGAAGCGAACTCACTGCGGCCGGGTCAGACCCGGCCGCAATCCGGAGCAATCGCAAAATCAACGTGGATAAGTGACAATGAGCGCGACCGAACAAGCGGTTTTGCAAAGCGATTCCCTCTAAGCCCGTCTGGGCGGCCGTCCCGGTAGCGAGACGATCGTCGCCGACATCTGGCAGCACCACACCAGCAACCCCCTGATCAACAATCGCTATGCCGCGAGTGATCCCGAGGAGGTCAAGCGTCTTGTCACGAAAATGTGTTGCGCCGGTTTCGGCGGACCCGAGTCGCGGATGCCCGGAAAATCGTGTCGCACCCCGGCAGACGGTGCACCCTCCGAGTACGGGTTCGAGCGCGCAACAAGCGGCAATTCGGGCAACACCCCTGTTGTTTTTCAGTCATGTATTTTAAAAACAGAACACTTCTGCAAACTATAATCAGTATTAATTAAAATTGTTTGGATCGACTTTCTGCTCCATCCGAGCCGACCGATCGAAACCAACTACAGGACTCGTGATGGAAATAGTTACCGGTAACTCCCATGCCGGCTTCGTGGCGGATACGGTCCGTGGCGGGCGCCCGGCCTCTACCGCCCTGGACACTCAGGTCGTCGACTCGTGGAAGCGGTGCGTAAGCGACTTTGCACTCGACCCGGATCGACGTCCCGAGCCGATCGTGCTCGAACGCACCGAGTTGCAGGACCGCCAAGAAAAATCCTGCCATATGGTCGAGATCGCGCGGTCGGAGATGACCAACCTCTATCAGCAGGTCGCCGGGTCCGGCCACGCCATCCTGCTGACCGACGACGAGGGCGTGGTGCTCAACTATGTTGGTGACCCGATGTTCACCGGCACCGCTGCACGCGTCGCATTGCAGACCGGCGCGATCTGGAACGAACAAACCCAGGGCACCAACGGCATGGGCACCTGCCTGGTGGAGAAGCGCCCGCTGGTCATCCATCAGGACGAACATTTCTTCACCAACAACACCATATTGACCTGTTCCGCCGCACCCATCTTCGACCCGACGGGCGAACTGGTCGCGGTTCTGGACGCGTCCAGTGACTCGCGCCAGGCGCAGCTACACACCATGGTGCTGGTGAATATGTCGGCGCAACTGATCGAGAACCGCCTGTTCCTGTGCTGCATGCGCGACTACTATGTCCTGCGCTTCCACAGCCGGCCTGAATTCATCAGCACCCTGGGCGAGGGTGTGATTGCTTTCGACGGCGACGGCCGGGTCCAGGCCGCCAATCGCAGCGCCCTGTTCCAGCTCGACATGGCCGACGTCAAGCAGGTGCTCGGCCAGTCCGTCGAGGAGCTGTTCAGCGTGCGCATGGATGACGCCCTCGATCAGGCGCACAATCGGGGCGGCACCCAGCAGACCCTGCACGACACGGCCCGGGGGCGGCGTTTCTTTGCCAGTTTCCAGGCGCCCAACTCGAAAAACGGCGCCGATCGCTCGGCGTCCACGCGCGGTGCCCGCGTGTTCTCAACGCCGGCACGACAGAGTCCCGTTCTCGAGGGACTGGAGTTTGGCGACATACGGATGCGGCGCAACGTCGAGCGCGCCAAGAAGCTGCTCGAACGTGACATTCCCTTCGTGCTGCTGGGCGAGACCGGCACCGGCAAGGACGTGTTCGCCAACGCCGTGCACCGCTCTAGCAGTCGTGCCGACAAGCCCTTCGTCGCGGTCAACTGCGCCTCGCTTCCCGAGACCCTGATCGAGAGCGAACTGTTTGGCTACAAGGCGGGGGCCTTCACCGGCGCCAGCAAGGACGGCTCGCGCGGCAAGATCGCCCAGGCCCATGGCGGCACCCTGTTCCTGGACGAAATCGGCGACATGCCGCTGCAGCTGCAGGCCCGTTTGTTGCGGGTGCTCGAGGAGCGCGAGGTTATTCCGCTCGGCAGCGAGGTACCGATCAAGGTCGATATCCGCTTGATCAGCGCCACGCACAAGGATCTGCAGCAGCGGGTAGAGGTAGGCAGTTTCCGAGAGGACCTCTATTACCGGCTGAACGGCATATCGCTGCAGATGCCGCCGCTGCGCGACCGCGAGGACCGCAGCGCCTTGATCCAGCACCTGCTCCAGCAGGAGGCCGGCGGCAGCGACCGGATCGAGATCGACGAGGCCGCGCTCGAGCTGATGGACCGCTACGAGTGGCCCGGCAACCTCCGCCAGCTGCGCTATATACTACGGACCCTGATCGGCCTGTGCGACGACGAAATCATCCGCGTCGACGATTTGCCCGAGGAGCTGTTTGCCGGCGGCGGCGACGTCGGCGAGGCCTCGCCGCCCAGCCGGCCAAACAATCCGCTCGACATTGCCGAGCGCGACGCCGTCCTGCGCGAACTCGAGGCGGCGCACTGGAACGTCACCCGGGTTGCGTCTAAATTGGACATCAGCCGCAACACCCTGTACCGCAAGATGAAGCGCTACGATATCCGGTCGCCGCGGTAGGCATCCTGATTTACGCCGCGCCGGCGGCGACCAAGAAGAACGCCCGGCGCTGCCCGCAGGGGGGGCGCCCCGCGATCGGTCGTCGAACTGACCTGCACGTTGCACCAGCATCCGGGATGATCGTGCCGGCCAGGCACGGTTGGACAAGCGAGGGCCCGGATGGATCGGGGACGGGGGACAAACTGTACTTTCGAGAATGCGCCCCGAACAGCACTTGCGCCGCATTCCTGGCGATTCATTCGCGCCCGTCCCCGATCGGCTGGTGCAACAGGCAGGCTAAGCCCAGCGGCGCGGGAGCGCGCCTCCCACAGGGCGCTGACCACCCCCTCGCTTGAGCCAATTTCGAGGTTGGCCCGCCAATTGCTGAACTCCTCGCATGAGCACTCCCAACTCCCCCTCGAGATCGCAAGACGACCCATCCCCGGCACCACCGAAGGCGTCGATGACCGCAGCGCAGACTGTCGGCTGCCCCTTCTGTGCGCTCGCCTGTGACGATCTGTCACCCCCGGTGCACAACGGCCGGCCGGTCACCGAGCGTCTCGTTTGTGCCAAGGCTCGCGCAGGGTTCGAACAGGCCCTCGCTGACTCAGCCTCCGGAAACACCGTCGGCCCGCGGCTGCGCGGCCAGAGTGTCAGCTGGGAACAGGCCTTGGCGCGCTGCGCCGAATTGCTGGCCGGCGCCCGTCTACCGCTGTTTCACGGCCTGCTGGGGGATCTGCAGGACAGCCGCGCCGCACTGCAGCTGGCCGGACGCTTCGGCGGTGTGATCGACCATCTGCACGGCGAGGCCGTCGCCCGCGGCCTGCGGGTGTACCAGGACAGCGGCTGGATGCAAACCAGCCTGGGCGAGGCCCGAAACCGGGCCGATCTACTGATCTTGATCGGCGACGACCTGCAAACCGCCCTGCCGCGTTTGCACGAAAAGTTGATCGATGTACCACAGCGCCTGCACCGTGAACGGCCGGCGCAGGTGCACGACCTGAGCGAGGACCGGCTCGCGGTGTTGAGTCAGACACGCGCCCTGCTCGGCGGCCGACCGCTCTCCGCCGCGATCGCCGCGGCGACCGAACTCGCGGAGCGACTGCGTAACAGCCAGTACCCGGTGTTCGTGCTCGGCGCCCTGCCCGGACCACGGGCCGAACTGATTCTGCGCGCCGCTGCCGAACTGGTGCGCGATCTCAATGCCGAGGGCCGGGCGGCGCTGCTTAACCTCGGCAGTGGTCTGGGCGAGATCACCGCCCAGCTCAGCGCAGCCTGGCACAACGGCTTCGGCCTGCGTACCAGCTTCGCCCGCGGCTATCCGCAGCAGGACCTGCAGCGCTACGCCGGCGATCGACTGCTCGAAGACGGCGAGGCCGACCTGTTGATCTGGTTCAGCAGCCTCAGCCCCGAACCCGCGCCCTGCCCGAACGGGGCAAGCGACACGCCCTGCATCGTCATCGGTCATCCGGCCAGCCGGTTTGGCGACCGCACGCCCGAGGTCTTCCTGCCGGTTGCCGTCCCCGGGGTACATCGGGTCGGCTTCATCCATCGCGCCGATGGGCTGCGTATGGTGCCCCTGCACGCGTTGGTCGAAACCGATCTGCCGGACAGCGCCGAACTCTGCCGACGTCTGCTCGAATTGAGTCCGATGTCCAACCGTGAGGAGAGCCAGGCATGTTGATCCGACTCCAGGGCGCTCGCGTCTACGATCCCGCCAACGCCGTCAATGGCGAGGTGCGCGATGTCTGGTTCCACGACGGCCACATCTGCGCCGCACCGGCGAAAATGCAAGCCGCCGATGTCAGCTACGACCTCAGCGGCAAGGTGCTGATGGCCGGGGCGGTCGACATTCACAGTCACATCGCCGGCGGCAACGTCAACAACGCCCGGGTCTTGATGCCGGAACAGCACCTGGCCGAGCGCGCCCGCTATGCCCGGCTGCCGTTCGCGGGGGCCAAATGGTCGGCGTTCGACACCGGCTACCGCTACGCAGAGATGGGATTCACTACCGTGGTCGAACCGGCGGTGCTGCCGATAAACGCCGCCCAGGCACACGCCGAGCTGGCCGACATCCCGATCATCGACAAGGCTGGGCTGGCGATCCTGGGCAACGACGACTTCCTGTTGCGGATGCTGCGCGACGGCGCCGAGCAGGCGACCATCAACGATTACGTCGCCTGGACCCTGCACGCCACCCAGTGCCTGGGCATCAAGGTCATCAATGCCGGCGGTGCGACCTCCTTCAAGTTCAACCAGCGGCATCTCAGCCTCGACGAGCAGGTGCCCATGTACGGCATGAGCTCGCGTGACATTCTCAAGGCGGTGCAGACCGCGGTGGTGCAGCTCGGCATCCCTCACCCGGTACACGTGCACTGCAACAACCTCGGCACCCCGGGCAATGTGCAGACCGCGCTCGACACCATCACCGCCGCCGAGGGCCTGCCCATGCACCTGGCGCATGTGCAGTTCTACGGCTATGGCGACGAAGGCGAGCGCGGTTTTTCCAGCGGTGCCCGTGCGCTGGCCGAGGCGGTCAACGCCAACCCGAACATCACGGTCGATGTCGGTCAGGTGCTGTTCGGCCAGACCGTGACCATCTCCGGCGACGTGCTGCGCCAGTTCGACGCCCGAGGCATCGCCAGCCCGAACAAGTGGGTGGTCTGGGAAGGCGAAGATGGCGGCGGCGGCATCGTACCCTTCAAGTACCGGGCGAAAAACTTCGTCAACGCCCTGCAGTGGGCCATCGGTCTGGAGCTGTTCCTGCTGACCGACGACCCCTGGCGGGTGTTCTTCACCACCGACCACCCCAACGGCGCGCCCTTTACCGCCTACCCCGAACTGTTTCGCCTGCTGATGGACCGCGAGCACCGCAACCGCTGGCTCAGCGATATCAACGCCGAGGCAGCCGACATCTGCCTGTTGAGACATCTCGACCGCGAGTACGACCTGAACGAGATCGCCATCATGACCCGGGCGGCGCCGGCCCGACTGCTCGGTCTGCCCGATCGCGGCCATCTCGGCGCCGGCGCCGTCGCCGATGTCGCGGTCTACGACCCGCAGGACGACAAGGCGAGGATGTTCGCCAGGGCCCATCTGGTATTCAAGGACGGCGTGAAGGTGGTCGAGCACGGCCGGGTGGTGCAGAGCACCCGGGGCCGCACCCACGCGGTCGCACCGCCCTTCGATCCCGGTATCGAACGACCGCTGGGCGACTACTTCGACCGCTACCACCTGACAACACTCGGCAACTACACACTCTCACCGCAGCAACTGTCCGAGGCTCTGGGCAGCGAGTTGGTGGTGCATGAGGGACAAGCATGAGCGAACGCATTCTCGGGATCCCGCCGGTGAGCCGCAACACCGACGGCTCCCCGCACGGCGCACCGCTGGGTCTGCGCCGGCGAGGCAACCTGCGGCTGCTCGCACCCTTCCGCTCCTCGCGCACCCTGGACAATTTATCGAGCGCGGCCCAGGCATGAGCGGTCTGCTGGCCAGCGTATGTTCCGTCGCCGAGGCCAAGCTTGCCTTGCAATGCTGCGCCGACATCATCGACTGCAAGAATCCTCGTCAGGGCGCGCTCGGCGCTCTGGCACCCGAGTTGATCTGCGAAGTCGTCGAACTGGTCGGCGGCATGCGCCCGGTCAGCGCCACCACCGGCGATCTGATCGGCAGACCGCAACGACTGCGACGGGCGGTACAGACGGTCGCCGACTGCGGGGTGGATTACATCAAGTTCGGCCTGTTCGACGCCGACCAGGCCGAGACCTGCCTCGAGGCGGTCCGCGACTTGAGCAAGGAGCATGATCTGATCGCCGTGTGCTTTGCCGATCGCTTCGACCCGACCGTGCTGTTGCCGCGACTCGCCGACAGCGGCTGCCACGGCGTGATGATCGACACCGCCGACAAGGGCAGTGGATCGCTGACCGAGCTCTGGTCGAACGCGCAGCTCGCACGGTTCGTGTCGCGGGCCGTCGAACACGGACTACTTTGCGGCCTGGCCGGTAAGTTGCAGCTCGCTGACATTCCACCCTTGCTCGGGATCGGTGCCGACTATCTCGGCTTTCGCAGCGCCCTGTGCTCGGGCGACCGACGCACCGGGCTCGACCTCGGCGCCGTGATGCGGGTCCGCAACGCCTTGCCCTGCGACCGCCAGATGAAGCCGCCCGGTCGACACGCGGCGCAGGCGCAGCGTTGAGGGCTTGAGTGCGCTTCTGCCCCGAAATCCTTCGTCAGCGCCTGATCGTCGAGGGCCTTTACGAACTGTCGACCATCGATGAGGCAAAGGTCCGCGAACTGCTCGCCGGACTGAGCGCCCATCTCGGCATGACGCCGATCGCCAAGACCCTGGTGTTCTCCCCCGACGCCGTCAGCGAACTGCACCACGGCATCGGCGGTTACCAAGCCTGGGCCGAATCCGGCTGCTCCTTCTACACCTGGCGCGAACGCCGTTTATTCACCCTGGACATTTACTCCTGCAAGGGTTTCGACGCGCGGGATTGTCTGACCTGTATCCAGGATGCGCTGCGGCCGATCGCAGTCGACTGGCGTCTGGTCTGAATCGACCCACTGCACCGGCGATGGAAAGACACCGCCAACAACACGGACTCCCGGTTTTCATAACGTCTACGCTTTTCATAGACATGGCAATATCACGACCGACAAACCTTCACTCTGAGAGAGATGGAGACTGAATTCAGGGTCTATCGGCGCCGCATTCCAGACATTTCATTGGCCAGTCCCCGGTCGGAGAAAAATGTGGGGTCCAGCGGACCCCACGTACTCGGTATCAGGCGTGCGCGGCGTACGGGTGTGCGTGGCTGCTCTTGCCCTCGACCACCTCCGCGGC
Source organism: uncultured Chromatiales bacterium (assembly GCA_965368585.1). GTDB lineage: Bacteria > Pseudomonadota > Gammaproteobacteria > Chromatiales > Chromatiaceae > JARRQB01. The sequence continues at coordinate 12,536 of CBDUNM010000111.1, forward strand.
CGTCGGCGTACCGGCAATGGCGCGCTTGATCGACTGTTTGGTCGCCTCGTAGTTATAGTCCTGAATCTTGCTGTCGTCCTCGGCCTCCCAGTGGATGAACACGCCGACGCAGATGAACACGTCGTTCGCTTCGGCTGCCGGGATAGTGCCGTCTTCAACGCAATCGGCGACCGCCATGGCCACACCGCGCTGGGCCGGACCGAACATCTGCACCGCCTGCTTGGCACCCTTGATGGTCACCTTGTTGAACATCATCGTGTTCGGCTTGCACGGCAGGTTCGGTGCGACCACCGCCAGCAGCGCGGTGAAACCGTCCTTGTTGTTGACCAGACCGTTGCAGAACGCCGTCTCTACAGCGGAACCACGGGGACCCATCATCAGGTCGATATGGGCTACTTCGTTGCCGTCGCCGACTAGGGATTCGCCCACCAGGGTTTTGTTAATGACTGCCATTTCAGATCTCCTTCGAGTTATCGGCTCGTCTTTAGATGCGGAGCTTGGCCTCGGTGGGCCTGTCAGTCCGCGGCTTGTGCCAGGTTGCCCCGGCGGAGGTTGCCGCCTGCGTTTGCAGGCGGTAAATCAGAAACGCGGCGCCATACAGAGCGGCGCTGGCGCCGGACATGGCTGGCGGGAGATGTGGCCAGGATGCACAGATGCGGGCCGGTGATCGCGATCTCGCGTCGTGCGTGTCTTCCCCGAGCCTTGCGCAGATTCGGCAGCAGATCCTCGAACATATCGCGGTAGGCGGTCGCGTAGTGGCGGGCGATCAGGCCCGCTTCGGCCGCCGGCGGCATGGTCGTCTTCAACGGCAGTTCCGCCGACTCGGCGATATCACGTCGCGGCACCTACCGAGACCGGTGGGCGCCGCGAGACGAATCGCGGTAAAGACCCCTCGGTATCGGCCGGTTTGGTCGCACCCAGCAGCCTGCGCACGCCTTCAGCGAGGCCGACTTCGGGGTGCTCGAGACTTGCCTGCAGCAACGGCGCACACAACAACACGCTGTCGAAATCGGTGTTACAGCCCGCGGCTTTCTCAGTGGCGATGACAGCCTTGCGGATACGTTCGCCGCGCGCCAGTCCGGGCTCGGTCATGGGTCCGGCGCTGCGCAGGAAGTCCTCGGCCCGCATGCCTTGTCCGGGAGACCGCAGCGAGACATTGCCCGGCTTGAACGCCCGCACGTCGAGCGCGCAGGCGCCGAGATAGCCTTGGACAGCGCGTTCACGGTAGCACCCCGATCACCGCCGGACCGGATTCGCAATGACAACGTCTTAGCAGGTCCTCGGCCAGGGCGGCGGCGATGTCGACCCGGGTCACGCCCTGCAGGCCCCGCCAGGCCGGAATGCTGTTGACCTCGATCAGCCACCAGCGGCCATCGGCTCCGCGCATCAGATCGACCCCGGCATAGGCCATGTCCAGGCATTCCACCGCGGCCTCGGACAGCCGGCACAGTTCACCCTCGGGTACGGCAGCCTGACAGCGCCCACCCTGGGCGACATTGGCCAGCCAGCCATCGCCGCTGCGGCGCATTGCCGCCACCGCCTGGCCGGCGATCACGAACACCCGCCAGTCGGTGCCCTGTTCCAGCGACGGACCGACGAAACGCTGCAGATACCAGACGTTGCGCACCGCTTCGGACTCGGGCAGGTCCTCGACGGCGCGCAGCAGTTGCACGCCTTGCCCCTGCGAACCGAACAGCGGCTTGCATACCAGGGGTCGGCCCTGCGCCAATTCGGCGCGCAGTCGTCGTTCGGCCTGCGCGCGCTCGCTGTAGATCCAGGTCGGTGGCGTCGCCAGCCCGGCCTGTTGCAGCCGCAGACTGGTCAGGCCCTTGTCGACCGAGCGTTCGATCGCCCGGCCATCGTTGTATACCGGCACGCCGAGATCGCTCAGGGCGTGAAGCACATTGAGGTGGAAGACCACCTGTTCCAGGCTGCCGCCCGGCACGCCGCGGACGAACACCGCATCGGGCATCCGTTGGTCGAATCCGGGCAGCAACACCCTTGGCTCACCGTCCAATTCCAGCCGCGCCTGGGTCAAGGAGACAAAGCGGCTGTCCGCACCGCGCGCGGCGAATGCCTCGCGCAGTCGCCGACCGTGCCAGCCCGGGTCGTCGGTGACAATGGCGATGTTCCAGTTGACGGGACGTGAGCTCACAGCTCGACCCCGAAGGACTTGGACAGCAACCCGGCATCGATCGCACCGGCGCGGAAGGTCTCGCCCGAACCGAGCACACTGACGCTCACCCGGGCCGGGCTGAACAGCATCGGGTCGATCTTGAAGAAGTCGTATTCGTAGGTCTTGAACACCTCGGCGAACGGCCGGCCATAGTCGCGCGAGGCGCTGCTCGGCAGATCACGGGCCAGGGCCTCGGCGGCGGCGTCCTCTGCGTCGACGAACAGATGCACCTGACCCCCAAACAAGATGGCGTCGTTGCTGCGGCCCATCGCCTGCAGGAAGTCGGCGGCCGGCGGCGGCAGCGGCGCCGAGCCGGCACCATCGACGACGGCCTCGAGCGGGAAGCCTAGTTCGTGCGCCTTGTGCATCGCCACCTCGAGCACTCGAGCGACCACCTGGGTGGTCCCGGCCAGACTGCGCGTCGGAGTCAGAATCAGGTTCAGACGCTCGGGCGCGACCCCGCAGTCGGCGGCGATCTGGTCGGTCAGTTCCACCGGCGGTAATTTATCCACCTCCAACACCAGGGTGGCGCTGTCGGCCCGGTCACGTACGTCGAGTTCGGCGTAAAGTTTTTCCTTGCCGGCGAGGATGCGACCCGGACCGGAGCCCAGCGCGTGGAAGGCCGACTTACCCTCGCCGTGCGCCAGGCTCCAGCCGGCGTATTGACTGCCGAGACACGCCGCGACCGGGTCGTTGCTGTGCACCGACAACTGCACCGCCCAGTCCGGCAGGGGTCCGGCGCCATCGATCCGCACCCGACCCTGACCGGCCAGGCAGATCTCGGCGATTCGTCGGCCCGCCTCAAGGCCGCCGCGGCAGTCGATCCCGGCGTCTACACAGCGCACGCCGTTGTCCAGCCGCCCTACCTGCAGGCGCAGCGCCCGGGCGTTCGTCACCAGGTCGTCGACCAGATCCGCGGTGACACCATTGAAGGACAGTTCGGGTTGGGTCTCGGTCAACATCTCAGGCGGCCTCCTCGTTTGTGGCGTCGAGCCGTCGGCGGACCTCCGCCGCGCGTTGCTGCAACAGGCGTTCGACCGGTTGTCCACCGAAGCCGACCGAGCTGATTCCGCACAGGGGCGCACCGGCCGGAACATGACTGCCGGCCGGCGGGCGGTCGTTGAGTTTCAGCAACAGGGGTTGGCCTCGCTCCAAGACGAAGTCCAGGCCGTTGACGACTCCGCGCAGGTCGAGCGCCGCGCTCAGGCGCCGCGTCACCTGCTCCATCGCCGCCCTAGCGGCGTCGGCAAAGGCGTCCACCACCAATGGTGAACGACCCGCCGCCCGGGCCGGGCACGCCAGATAGCGGGCCGAGTTGGCGACGATCAGCACCGGAGCGCGCACCGCCATGTCAAACCTTCCGCCGCGCCACATCCAGCGCCTGCTCGAAATGCAGGTAGACCGGACCGTCGCTCTCGACCATCTGCCGCAGCATGGCCTGCTGGGTCTGGTACTTGACGTTGCCCACCGCCAGCGCGCCGATACCGAGCGCGTTCTGCGGCGTGGACTCGACCGGCACCCCCTGATCCTTCACGCCGACGCCGGCGATGCCCTCGGGCGGTACCGCATTGACGTCGCACAGCACCCGCGCCCTCGCGGCACCGGCGAGATGCTTCGAACTCAGGACCTGGACACCGGCCTTGGCGGCGCTGAATACGACGTCGGCCTCGGCCAGCAGCGCCAGGATCCGTTCGTCACTGCTGCCATCGGCACTGGACAACTCGGCGCCGTAACGCTCGGCACAGACCCCAGCGACGCCGTCGGCCTTGGCCTGACTCTCGTGACTGACCAGCAGAGTCCGCGCCCCCGCCCGGGCGGTGAGCAGGCCGCAGGTGATACCGACCGGACCGGTGCCGCCGAACACCAGCACCGTCTTGCCGGCCAGCGACTCATCGGTCTGCTCGTGAAAGGACTTCTCCGCACAGGCGACCATGCCGGCGGCGGTCGTAAAAGCGCCGCTGGGATCGGCGAACACCGAGACCTCAAACGGTGGCACCATAGCCTGACGCGCCGCCTCCAGCATATCTATCGCCAGATGCGGGTCGCGCCCGCCGATGAACAGACCGGTGCGGCGAACACCCTTGGGACCGCGCGAAAAGATGGCGTCCTGGGTGTAGTCGCCGATCTGCCGCAGCTCCAGCGCCGTGTAGGGAATACAGTGCCGCCAGCCGGCGTCGATCGCCATGTTGACGTCGAACGGGCTGAGATTCGGCGCCGCGGTGAGCATATGCAGTATGGTTTCGCGTGACATGGATTAGCGGCATTCCTTGACGGCCTCGAGGGCCGGTTCGAGATGGATAAGGCTGCCGTGATTGCAGCCGGCGGTGATCAGCAAACGCACTAATACGCAGTGGCGAGAGCGTCAAAACGGCGGCGCGCCGAATCGGCCAGCGTTTCCACGCTGGCCTGGTCCGGGAGAAGGTCGAAGCCCGTCGGGTCCCAGGAACCCTGACCAATGCCGGCATGGCCCTCGACCTCCCGGCGGCCGTGCGGACCCCGCCCGCGCGCGACCAGCACCAACAGCGCCCGCTAGTCCTCGGGGCAGGGCAGCTGCGCGGTCAGCGGCGGCAAGCTCCCCGCATCGAGACTGCGCTGCGCGTGAGCCGAGGTCCGCTCCGCCCCCGGCCCGGTTGCCGAGACCCTGGTTGCGCCACCGGCGCGCAGGCAGGTGCCGAGCGCCCGGGAACTCGGACGCAGACTGCCAAAGCGCCGGCCGAGCGTACCGCTCGTGTCGAGAAAGCCCAGGTGCAGGTGCGCCCGAGACCGAATCAGGCAGGTGTTGCGGCAACCAGATCAGTTCCATGGTGAAGCGAGTGCAAACCCCATGCCTACTAGCCGGAGAGCGCCAGGAACGAGGCGAAACGGCGCAT
>CBDUNM010000112.1:0-17297 GCA_965368585.1 uncultured Chromatiales bacterium
CAACTGGCGCCGGTATATTCTGGTTGGTATGGTGGAAGACCCGAATGGAGAAGCAATCCTGCGCGGCCTCGTGAGGGTAGCCGAACAAGCACTGCAAGCGGGACACCCCCTACCCGTTCGGAATTTGGAAGAGTAGCGGGTATGCGGCGAGCGCCATTCAGACTATTGCAAGGCGGTATTTCTTTCCTTGGGCCAGGTCTGGCGCAGCCGCTTGACCAGCAGGTCGAGGATCGCCCAGGCCGTGCTTGACGCGATCGATCTTGCTCGGGCGCCGGCAGCTGACTAGCGACTGACTAGCAACTGCTTGCCGCAGAATACATACAGTGGCAGGAAGCCGTAGTGGTCATGGTAACAGTCGAAGAAGCGCCCCTCCTGCTGGCCGCGCACCGGATCATGCAGGGCCTGGGCGACGGCCGCGCTCGATCCGAGCCGACGATCGGCCTGTTGCAGCAGCAACACACCGGCATTGCTGGTGATGTCACCGCCGTCAAATGTCGCTTCAACAGGGCGGCATTTACACGTTGGAAAGTCAAACGACGCTTGGGTACTTTCTGTCACCGACAAAGCCTTGCGCGAAGTCAACTTGAGCACGTGAATCTTATCGAACTACACGGGCTTTGCCCTTTCTATTCACGCAATATTGCGGCCAAGGCATTATGATTGCGCCGCCACCCCTAGATAACGTTTCCGGTGTGGTCATCTTTCTGAATACTCGGCGTCCTTGCCTGCCTATTGCGTGAAGGCGCACCGACGTTTGCACGTGGGCTGCGTCAGTTGCGGCACTTTTGCGTCTTTCGGCGGCAAATCGCTCTTGTGTAATATCGTCCTGTTCGGGCCCAGACCACGCTGGCCTTCGCAGCTGTGCCGGTCACCCTCGAGTCATAGCGGCGGCTTGGCGTCTTGGCCGGTCCATTGCCCCGTTTCCGGATAGGGTACTGCAAGGATCGCGGGACGAGTGTCGCGGCATTACTTGTCGGATTCGTCACGCGCAGCCTTGTCCCGATCCCGCAAACCGGCCAGTTTTTCCCCGATTCTAATCTCCAACCCGCGCGGCACGGGTGAGTAATACTGCGGTGCGCCCAATCCGTCGGGGAAATACTGCTCACCGGCCGCGTAGGCCTCGGGCTCGTCGTGCGCATAGCGGTACGCCCTGCCGTAGCCCAGTTCCTTAATCAGACGCGTCGGCGCGTTGCGCAGGTGTACCGGCACGTCCGGAGAACCCGATCGTTGGACATCCGCCAGTGCCGCATTGTACGCCTTGTACACAGCATTGCTCTTGGGCGCGCAGGCAAGGTACACCACCGCCTGCGCGATGGCGAGTTCACCCTCTGGGCTGCCCAGTCGCTCCTGCACGTCCCACGCATTGAGCGCCAATTGCAAACCACGGGGATCCGCGTTACCGATGTCTTCAGATGCCATACGCACCACGCGCCGGGCGACATACAGTGGATCGCAACCGCCGTCGAACATGCGGCAAAGCCAGTACAACGCAGCATCCGGCGCCGATCCACGAACCGATTTATGCAGCGCCGAGATCTGATCGTAAAACGCCTCCCCGCCCTTATCGAACCGGCGTACCTGACCCGCGGCCACCTCGGTCACGACCGCGTGGGGGATCTGACCCTGCTCCGCCAGTTCGGCCGCGATTTCCAACAAATTCAGGGCGCGGCGGGCATCCCCGTCCGCCGCCTCGGCGATCAGCTCGAGATCCTGCGCCGCAAGCGTTAAGGCCTCCGCACCCAGACCGCGTTCGGTGTCGGTCAGCGCGCGCCGGATCAGCGTCTTCAATTCGTCCGGCGCCAAGGACTTCAGCACGTACACGCGTGCCCGGGACAGGAGGGCATTGTTGAGTTCAAACGAGGGGTTTTCCGTGGTTGCGCCCACGAACAACAAAGTGCCGTCCTCGACGTGCGGCAAAAAGGCATCCTGCTGCGCCTTGTTGAAGCGATGCACCTCGTCGATGAACAGCACCGTCCCGGTACCCGATTGCACCCGGGACTGCTTCGCCGCACCGACCGCATGACGGATGTCTTTGACCCCCGCCAGCACCGCCGAGAGCGTATGAAATCGATAGCCGGAGGCGTTGGCGAGCAACCGGGCGAGGGTCGTTTTGCCCGTGCCGGGCGGTCCCCACAGAATCATCGAATGCAGCCGGGCCGTCTCGATGGCGATGCGCAACGGCTTGCCCGGTGCGAGGATGTGATCCTGGCCGGCGTACTCGTCGAGGGTTCGCGGGCGCATGCGGTCGGCCAACGGCTGGCCGGTCAGGTCGGTCGAGTGAAACAGGTCGGGCGTGGTCATAGGCCCGTAATATAACCCCTACGGAACCGCCCTGCCCCGGCCCCTACTGCGCATACAACTCGTAAGCAGGCGGTCGTTCGAATTTGAACAGCGCCGGATCCAGTTCGGCATTGCGGACAATGTCGAAAAACTGAAACCGCGTGATCTGGCCGAATTTGTCGGCCATTTCCATGCGCATCAACTGGTTGCCGTCGAAGGCGAGCAGGATGCGCACGAACTGGCTGTCTTCACCGCGCGGAATCAACTCCAGCCATTCCATTTCCTGGCGCGTGCCGATGTCGACCAGTTCGAACTCGCTGTCGATATCGAGATTTTCCGCAAGCAGTGCGGCCGGTGTGCCTTTCAGCGCCGATTTCTGGCGTTGCTGGGTCACTTGCTCGAGGTCGGCGTCGACAATCCAAAGATCCCGACCGTCCGCAATGATGGATTGCTCGTAGGGGGCGTCGTAGTTCCAACGAAAACGTCCCGGTCGCTGCAGCATGAATACGCCGCGGAAAAGACCCGTTTTGTTGTTTTCCGTATCCAACACGGACTGCTCGAAGCGCGCCTCCAAGGTCGTCAGACCATCGAGAAACGCATCGAGACGCGCTTTGCCGTTCGCATTTGCGCCTGCCAGTGCGCACAATAACCACAGGCACACACCACGTACCAGATATATCATCCGTCAATCCTCGATCGGCGGAGGCGCCAGGACTTCGCGATTACCCTTGTTATCCGCCGTCGTCACGATTCCGATACGCTCCATTTCCTCGACCAGACGCGCTGCACGGTTGTAGCCAATCTTCAGTCGCCGTTGCACCCCCGATACCGACGCCCGCCGCGACTCGGTCACGATGCGCACGGCGTCGTCGAACAGCGGATCGATATCTTCGGTATCGACACCGGCCGCTGCGGAAGATAGACCCGGAATAGGCTCCGTAGGTTCCCGCAGCACATCTTCGATGTAGTTGGGCTCACCGCTTAGTTTCAGATGGCTGACGACCCGATGCACCTCTTCGTCGGAGACGAAGGCGCCGTGCGTACGCTGTGGAATGCTGCTGCCCGGCGGCAAATAAAGCATGTCACCGTGACCAAGCAGCTGCTCGGCGCCCATCTGATCCAGTATGGTGCGCGAATCCACCCGCGACGACACTTGGAACGCCACCCGCGTCGGGATGTTCGCCTTGATCAAACCGGTGATGACGTCCACCGACGGTCGCTGTGTCGCCAGCAACAGATGGATACCCGCCGCACGCGCCTTCTGCGCCAGGCGCGCAATGAGCTCTTCGACCTTTTTGCCCACCACCATCATCATGTCGGCCAGTTCGTCGATGATGACCACTACGTAGGGCATCGGCTTGAGGTCGGGCGCCAGTTGCGGCTCGGCGTCTTCGTCCAGCACCGGTTCGGGCTGAAACAGCGGGTCGGCGATCGGTGTTCCCGCCTTTTCCGCATCACGGATCTTCTTGTTGTAGCCGGTGATATTGCGCACCCCCAATGCCGCCATCAACCGGTAGCGACGCTCCATCTCGCCGACGCACCAGCGCAATGCGTTGGCCGCTTCTCCCATATCGGTGACCACCGGCGTCAGCAGATGCGGGATACCTTCGTAGACCGAGAGTTCGAGCATCTTGGGGTCGATCATGATGAGGCGTACCTCATCGGCCTTGGCCTTGTACAGCAGGCTCAACACCATGGCGTTGATAGCCACCGATTTTCCCGAACCTGTGGTGCCGGCGATCAGCGCGTGGGGCATCTTGCCCAGGTCCGCCACCGCCGGATTGCCCGCAATATCCTTGCCCAGGGCCAGGGTCAGCAACGACTTGGACCGGTCGTAGGCCTCGGAGCGCAGGACTTCGCTCAGGAACACCACCTCCCGATGCTCGTTGGGGATCTCGATGCCGATCACCGGACGACCGGGAATCACCTCGACGACGCGCACCGATATCGTGGCCAACGCGCGCGCGAGATCCTTCGCGATATTGCTGACCTTGCTGGCCTTGGTGCCCGGCGCCAGATTCAGTTCGAACAACGTGACCACGGGTCCGGGGTGGATGGCGGTCACCCCGGCGGTCACGCCGAAATCCGCCAGTTTCAACTCCAGCTGCTGTCCAAGCGCTTTGAGCGCGACTTCGGAGAGCGCCTTGCCGCTGTGTTTGGCGGGATCCAGGAGCGACAGCGGCGGGAGTTCCGCGTTCGGCTCGGGTTCGATCAGCGGCATCTGGCGCTCTTTCTCGACGCGTATGCTGGGCTTGACCGCAGCTACGGTCGGTTCGATGCGCGGCGGCAGCCGCTTCTCCGCCTTCTTCTTCTCTTGCTTGACGATATCCGCCCGCTCCTGCCGCATGCGACGCGCCGCCCGGCGTTCCGCCAGCGCATTCGGCAGGGTACGTACGCGACGAAAGCCCGCCAGGGTCATTTCACCGATCCAGTCCATGACGCTGAACCAGGAAAGGCCGGTGAGGAGCGTGACCCCGACCAGAAAAACCGCCAGCAACAGCAACGAACCGCCGACATGACTGACCGCACTGATCAACCCGGACTCGACCGCCTTGCCGAGAATCCCACCGGCGCCTTCCGGAAAGCCCAACTCGCCGTCGCTGAAGTGCACGGTCGCCAGGCCGGTGCCGGCCATCACGGTCAGGAGAAAGCCCGTCCAGCGAAACGCCGTCATGTGCAGGCCGGGTTGCTCGTCGTGGCGGTGCTCGCGATACAGCAGCCAGCCGGTCCAGGCAAGAATCAGCGGCAACAGATAGGCCAGAAAGCCAAACAGGGACAGCAGGACGCTGGCGAACCACGCCCCCATGGGGCCGCCCGCGTTGTGCGCGTGTTCCCGAGAACCGACGAACGCCCAACCGGGATCGTCGGGATAGAAGGACACCAACGACAGCAGAAAATAGCCGCCGATGGCCATCATCAGCAGGAAAGCACCTTCGCGAAGTCGTTTGTTGAGCGTCGAATGCACAGTGACCGTTATATATAACTGCTTATAAATCAATTAATTGAGTAACGTATTTCGGACGACTTCGAATTATTTCACAGCCATGCCCTACGCACCACCTTTCCCGCCAGGCAATGCGCCACAGCCGCGTCGATGCGGCAAATACGGGTCAATCCGTCCCGCGCAAGGTCCCGCCACGCGTCCAGCCCGACACCCGTCAAACGAACCAGGGACGAGTGAATGCTCCAGTCATGGTTCGAATTCTTACCCACAGCAGAATTGCCGGTTGTCGGCTTTACCCGTTATCGAGGTTCCAATAGTATGGGCCGCCGTAATCTGACACCTGGCACCGCGCTGGCAACCAACGCAGCCGATAAAGCGTGTTCTGTCCTCTGATTTTGGGAGTTGATGTCCATGAGCGAAACCAAGCATTGCCGACTGCTGATCCTCGGATCCGGTCCCGCCGGATACACGGCCGCCGTTTACGCCGCCCGCGCCAACCTGGATCCGGTCATCGTTACGGGACTGGAACAGGGCGGACAGCTCACGACCACCACCGACGTCGACAACTGGCCGGGCGACAACGACGGCGTCCAGGGTCCCGAACTGATGGAGCGCATGCGCAAGCACGCGGAGCGTTTCGACACGGAAATCATTTTCGACCAAATCCACACCGTCGACCTGGATCATCGCCCCTTCAAGCTGAGCGGCGACTCGAGCGTGTATACCTGCGACGCGCTGATCATCGCCACGGGCGCGTCGGCCATGTACCTCGGCCTGCCCTCCGAAGAGGCGTTCAAGGGCAAGGGCGTGTCCGCCTGCGCGACCTGTGACGGCTTTTTCTACCGCAAGCAGAAGGTCGCCGTGATTGGCGGCGGCAACACCGCGGTGGAAGAAGCGCTGTACCTGTCCAACATAGCCTCCGAAGTCACCGTGGTGCATCGCCGCGACGCCCTGCGTGCAGAAAAAATACTGCAAAAGCATTTGTTCGAAAAAGCGGAACACGGCAATGTCGTGATCGAGTGGGACCATGTGCTCGACGAGGTGCTGGGGGACGACTCGGGCGTCACCGGCATACGCGTCAGGAATGTCAAATCCGGCGCAACCAAGGATATCGACTTGATGGGCGTGTTCATCGCCATTGGCCACAAGCCGAACACCGGGATTTTTGAAGGACAGCTGGAGATGCAAGGCGGCTACATCAAGGTGCGAAGCGGCACCGATGGAAATGCCACCCAGACCTCCGTGGCGGGCGTGTTCGCCGCCGGCGACGTAATGGACCACGTGTATCGGCAGGCAGTCACCTCGGCGGGTTCCGGCTGCATGGCAGCGCTGGATGCGGAAAAATACCTGGATGCCTTGGAAGCGGCCGGCCAATAGGGGCGTGATATCACCTGAGCGACGTTCCATGTTACCCCCGCGCGGCAGTGGTTATTGCGGCCGCTCGTCGCCGGCCAGCAGACGTTCCATGACCCAGCTGCGCAGCAGAAACTGCTGAAGCCGGTTGGTACCTCGGAACTGCACTCGTGAGAGCGGACTTGCTCGCCGGCCGCCTCGTCCTCGCGTGTGGAATGGCTGCGTAAACCGCCGATTAAGGTCATGGTCTCTGGGCGACCCGCGACTTCCACCACAAAGGTTAAACTGCAACGCACCGCCAACTTCGCCCAGGGACTGACATGCGCCCGCTTTAGCGCCGGCACTGCTCAAGACGATAAAACCGGCCTCCACCCGGTGCAACTCGTTGTCGGATTCTATGTTGTTGCGTATCGCGGCGAAGATTCCTGCCGAGACGCGAGCCGCGTTGCGCACCACGATGCGCTCGATCTCCCGTGAATACTCCAGGAGCAGGCGGGAATAAGGCCTCACATCCGATTGCAACACATGAGTGACGAAACCCATCACCGTGTTGCCGCGCAACATTCGGACGTTGAAGCGCTGTCCCGCAGGAACGATTGGAATCTTGCTGTTATCCGTCGGCGTGGTCACGATGTAACCGGCCCCCGGAAGATAGCCGATCAACATGACGTTGCGCCGGGGTGAGTGTTGTGGCGTTGTTGCCTCTATCTGCAGTACAGTCCCGACTTGGACGTTGAAGACGTACTCTGCCATTCTCCCCCCTTTACTCCCAATGATGGAACCCGCTGTTGTCCTGTAGCCCGGAATCTTCCTTGGATCGACGAGTCCTCAACTGTACGAGAAATACGCAGGTCGCCGGTTTAGGTGGTGCGCCGACATCCAACCGTGTCTTACTCACCCGGGTACTCCGTTGCCGGTCCCGCAAACTGTGCGATCATTTCGTCCATGGGTGCCATTGACACACGAGCGAACCACCTCCGGAATTGCGCACAAAATGAATAACGACTTTTCGCCGATAGCTGAATCCCGCTCGCTGCGCAGTGCCGTGGTGAGCGATCTTTCGACCGTATCGGCCGACGAATGGAATTCCTTAGTCCCGGCGGACTATCCGTTTCTGCGCTTTGCCTTCCTGCGTGCGCTGGAACGCCAGCACTGCCTGGGCGAACGATACGGCTGGCTGCCGCAGCACATACTGCTGCGCGACGACGCGGGCGCGCTGCACGGAGCCGTGCCGCTTTATTTGAAGTTCAATTCCTACGGCGAATTCGTTTTCGACTGGTCTTGGGCGGATGCCTACGAACGCGCCGGCCGGCGCTACTACCCGAAGCTGGTGAGCGCTTCACCCTATACCCCGGCGACCGGCCCGAAAGTGTTGACAGCGCGCGGCGCGCCGGGAGCAGTGCGGGAGCAACTCGTTCAAGCGGCTACGGCGCACGCCATCCAGCTCGGCGTTTCGTCCCTGCACTGGCTGTTTACCCCGGAATCGGACACCGCCCTGTTGGAAAACCAGGGTTTCATGCGCCGGACGGGGTGCCAGTTCCACTGGCAGAACCGGGACTACGTCAGCTTTGACGATTTCATCCTCAGCTTCAACTCGGCCAAGCGCAAAAACGTACGCCGCGAGCGCCGCAGGATTTCCGAACAGGGAATTCGCCTGCGACGGGTCAACGGGCGGAATGCGACCGAAGCGGAATGGGCGACCTTTCACGCGCTGTACGAATCCACGTTCGACAAACGCGGCGGCATACCGACCTTGAGCAAGGCGTTCTTTCTGGAACTGGCAGAGCAGGACCCTGACAGCGTATTGCTGGTACTGGCGTACGACGGCGCGGATATCGTGGCAGCGGCGTTCGATCTGGTGGGCGCCAACAGCCTTTACGGACGCCATTGGGGTTGTTTCGCGGACTATCACAGCCTCCACTTCGAGGCCTGCTATTACCAAGGGCTCGACTACTGCATCGAGAACGGCTTGCGGCGCTTCGAGCCGGGTGCGCAGGGAGAACATAAAATCAGCCGCGGATTTCTACCCACACCGACCGCGTCCGCCCACTGGCTGGCGGACCGTGAGTTCAGCCACGCCATCGAACGTTTTCTGGGCGCCGAAGCCCAGCACATGGCGGAGTATATCGACGAGATGAGCACCCATAGCCCCTATCGGAAAAGCGATGATCTACCTGCTTGACCGGGACAAGCCCGACGCCCGGTTTCCCGACCCCGCCGAGGCGGAACAAGACCCCAACGGTCTGCTCGCCATCGGCGGCGACCTGTCCAGCGAGCGCCTGCTGATGGCGTACCGGCGCGGCGTGTTTCCCTGGTTTTCGACCGGCCAGCCCCTGCTATGGTGGTCTCCGGACCCACGTATGGTGTTGTTCCCCGAAGATCTGCGCATCTCACGTAGCCTGCGTAAATCGATACGACGCAAGGGTTACGAGGTCTCGATGGACCAGGCCTTCGACCGGGTCATCGATGCCTGCGCACAGCCGCGCGCCGACGAATCCGGTACCTGGCTGGTGCCTGAAATGATCGAGGCATATCGCAATCTCCATCGCCTGGGATACGCGCATTCCGTGGAAACCTGGCTGGATGGGCATCTGGTGGGCGGCCTGTACGGCATCGCCGTCGGCAGAATCTTCTTCGGTGAATCGATGTTCACCCGCGCCACCGACGCGTCCAAGGTTGCCTTGGTGTTCCTCCTAAACTGCATGACGCGCTGGGACCTCGAACTGGTCGACTGTCAGGTCTACACCGAGCACCTGGAGACCCTGGGCGCCAAGCAAATTCCGCGTACCGAATTCCAACGCATCGTCGAAACCGAAACCATGCAATCGGCGCGCGCTATCCGCTGGGACATCCAGCGCTCACCGATCGTGCAGCGGTATGAATCCGGTCGCTGAAGAACTGCGTCGCCTCGATCTGTTTCGCAGCATCGGCCATCCGTGCAGCTATCTGCCAGGCCGGGAGGCGTCGTCCGTGATCGTCGACCCCTCGGCACAGCTTTCGCCCGGTGCCTACGCCGCATTGCTGGCGCAGGGGTTTCGCCGCAGCGGCAACCACGTCTACCGTCCCTGGTGTCGGAATTGCCGCCAATGCGTACCGGTTCGCCTTCCCGTGGCCGACTTCAAACCCGCCCGCCGGCAACGGCGTACCTGGCGCAGGAACAGGGACCTCGTCGTCAACCCGGTGGAAGCGCGCTTCGATCCCGAGCACTACCGGCTCTATCGTCGCTACATGTCGACCCGTCACGCCGGCGGAGAGATGGACAATGCGAGCGCGGCCGATTACTCGCAGTTTTTGACGTCTGACTGGGCCGACACGGTATTTATCGAACTAAGGCTGAACGATTGTCTGGCGGCTGTCGCCGCGACGGACGTCTTGCCCGACAGCCTGTCTGCCGTGTACACCTTTTTCGACCCCGATCTGGCCACCCGGTCTCTGGGTGTGCAGGGCGTGTTGCAGCAGATCGCATTGGCCAGCGCACAAGGACTGGAGTGGCTCTACATGGGATATTGGATTGAGCCGTGCCGTAAAATGAGCTACAAAGCCGACTATCGGCCTTTGGAGGCCTTCTGGGACGGCGCTTGGCGCCGCTTCGAGCCCGGCGCGCAGATCGAACTGGTCTGACACGTGATGTTTGATTCCACTGCCTTTCCGCTCGGCCCGGTGTTATAATTCGCGCCCAAAATCGAGGCGCTCAACAATCTGCCGACCGCAGTGCAATCAAGGTATTTATGGCTAAAGAAGACGTAATTGAAATGGAAGGCACGGTGACCGACACCCTGCCCAACACCATGTTCCGGGTGGAGCTGGAGAATGGTCACGTCGTGACCGCGCATATCTCCGGGAAAATGCGCAAACATTACATACGCATTTTGACGGGTGATAAAGTCAAGGTGGAACTCACGCCCTATGACTTGACCAAAGGTCGTATCACCTACCGGGAACGCTAACGCGTCTAAACCGACGCTCCGTTCCGGGTGCGGCATCACTTTAAGTTCTAGTGAACCACGGCGCGGCCTTCCAGCTCGAATTCGAGTTCACCACCCGCGACCGTCACATGCACTTCGCCGCCGTTTGACAATTCCCCGAACAATAACGCCTCCGCCAGATTTTTCTTGATCTTTTCCTGAATCAGGCGGGCCATGGGGCGGGCACCCATTTTAGGATCGTAACCGCGCTCGGCCAACCAACTGCGGGCTTCCGGTGAGACGCTGATCGTCACGTTCTTCTCCGCCAGTTGACCTTCGAGCTCGAACAGGAACTTGTCCACCACGTTGCCGATGGTCGCTGGCGTCAAGGCATCGAATTGAATGATGGCGTCCAACCGATTGCGGAACTCCGGCGAAAACTGCTTCCGAATCACTTCCATACCGTCACTGCTGTGGTCCTGTGCCGTAAAACCGATCGACGGCCGGTTCATTTCCGAGGCACCGGCATTCGTCGTCATGACGATAATGACGTTTCTGAAATCGGCTTTTCGTCCATTGTTGTCGGTCAGCGTGCCGTGATCCATGACCTGCAGCAGCAGGTTGAACACATCGGGGTGGGCCTTCTCTATCTCATCCAGCAACAGCACCGAATGCGGGTGCTTGTTGATTTCTTCGGTCAGCAAACCACCCTGGTCGAATCCGACATAGCCGGGCGGCGCCCCGATCAGGCGCGAAACGGTGTGTCGTTCCATATACTCCGACATGTCGAAGCGGATCATCTCCAGATTAAGAATACGCGCCAGCTGACGGGTGACCTCGGTCTTGCCGACGCCGGTGGGGCCAGCGAACAGAAAGGAGCCGACCGGCTTCTGCTCATTGCCCAATCCGGCGCGGCTCATGCGAATGGCGGAAGACAGGGCCTCGATCGCCGGATCCTGGCCGAACACCACCATTTTCAGGTCGCGCGACAGTGTTTTAAGCGACTCGGTATCCGATGCCGATACCCGCCGCGGCGGTATGCGCGCGATTTTCGCGACAATGTTCTCGATGTCCGCGACGCCTACCGTTTTCTTGCGCTTGGACGCAGGCTGCAACTGCACCGCAGCGCCGGCTTCGTCTATAACGTCGATGGCCTTGTCGGGCAGATGCCGATCGTTGATGTATTTGTCCGCCAGCTCAGCCGCCGTCCGCAACGCCTTGGCGGAGTACTTGATCTTGTGGTGGTCCTCAAATCGGCTCTTGAGGCCCTTGAGTATCTGGATCGTTTCTTCCACCGACGGTTCGTTGATGTCGATTTTCTGGAAACGCCGCGCCAAGGCGCGATCCTTTTCGAAGATACCGCGGAATTCCTGATAGGTCGTCGAACCGATACAGCGCAACTCACCCGACGCCAACACGGGCTTGATCAGATTCGACGCATCCATGACGCCACCGGACGCGGCTCCCGCGCCGATCACGGTGTGTATCTCGTCGATGAACAAAACGGCATCTGGGTCGCTTTTCAACTGAGCCAAGACGGCTTTCAGGCGTTTCTCGAAATCACCGCGATATTTGGTGCCAGCGACCAGACCGCCGAGATCGAGGGCATAGATGGTACTGTCCGCCAGGACCTCGGGCACTTCACCGTCGACAATTTTCTTCGCCAACCCCTCGGCAATCGCTGTCTTGCCGACGCCGGCCTCGCCGACCAGCAATGGATTGTTCTTGCGGCGACGACAGAGAATCTGCACTGTGCGTTCCAATTCGAGCTGGCGTCCGATGAGCGGATCAATCTTCCCCGCCGTGGCCATATCGTTGAGGTTGGACGCGTAAGTCTCCAGCGCCGAGGACGACTGGCTTTCGTCCGCGGGCGTGTCGGTCGATGCGGGCTCACCCGGGTTTTGCTCTCCGTCCATGGGCACCTTGGAGATTCCGTGTGAGATGTAGTTCACGATGTCCAACCGCGTCACATCCTGCTGATCGAGAAAATAGACCGCTTGCGATTCCTGCTCGCTGAAGATCGCGACCAGTACGTTGGCGCCCGTCACTTCCTTTTTACCCGACGACTGCACGTGAAACACCGCCCGCTGCAGTACCCGCTGAAATCCCAGGGTTGGTTGGGTTTCGCGCTCCTCGTTGTCGGCAATCACCGGCGTGGTTTCTTCAATAAAACCGTCGACGTCCCGACGCAAGCGGTCCATATCAACGCCGCAGGCACGCAGCACTTCGGCGGCGGCGGGATTGTCCAACAACGCCAACAACAAGTGTTCGATCGTCATGAACTCATGTTTTTTGTCACGCGCGACCTTGAAGGCTTGATTCAACGTGAGTTCGAGTTCTTTGCTTAACATCTAACCTACTCCGACCAACGAGATCGTTTGTAAAAGCTGCCTAAACATGCCCGGCTCCACCTAAGCGTAGATTACGCCTCTTCCATTGCACACAGTAGCGGATGTTGGTGCGAACGGGCGAAATCGTTCACCTGGGCAACCTTGGTTTCAGCCACGTCTTTGGTGTAAACACCGCACACGCCGACGCCCCGGGTGTGTACGTGCAACATGACCTGGGTCGCTTTTTCCCGGTTCATGCTGAAAAAATGCTCGAGCACCTGGACGACGAACTCCATAGGTGTGTAATCGTCATTCAAGAGAATGACTTTATACAACGGCGGCCGTTTAAGTTTCGGCCGCGCCTCCTGGATCGCGAGACCGTGGTCGTCGTCGCCGGTTTGCTCTCTGTCGCTCATGGGTGCTACTAAGTCTAGATCACGTATCGAACGCCGATAGTCTTGCCGTATATGTTATCAACGAGCGGGGCGAAATGCCGGTTATTACAATAAATTCGAACATACTGATTTGCTTGATTATTTACAGACGAACGATTTTGACCATACGAAAGTTCCGGCTATACTTCCTGACTTACGGGGGCCGCGAAAAAGGACCTGTAAACGCAAAGTGGCGCGACCTCTGTTCCTGCGTATTCACATAAGACAACACATCTACTGAAAGTTGACTTGGAGGACTTTGCATGCATACCGGTATTGTAAAATGGTTCAACAATGCCAAAGGCTATGGATTCGTTACGCCGGACGACGGCGAGAACGACATTTTCGTACATTTCTCAGCTATCGACATGGAAGGCTATAAAACTCTCAAAGAAGGACAACGGGTCGAGTTTGAAGTTCAACAGGGTCCCAAGGGACTCCATGCCCAGCATCTTCACTACGCTAACGCGTAATTACCCGCTCGAATAACTAAAAAATTACACGATCGTTGCCGGAAAATCCGGGATGAAAGCCTGCCTCACGGCAGGCTTTTCTCTGTCGGCAGCCGCTCCTTACATATGTTTGATCATCGCGTCACCAAAGGCCGAGCAGCTCAATAGGGTCGCGTCTTTCATCTGGCGTTCGAAGTCGTAGGTAACCGTGCGCGCCGTAATGGCGCCCTCGGTACCCTTGATCAACAAGTCTGCCGCCTCGGTCCACGCCATATGACGCAGCATCATCTCAGCCGACAAAATCAGCGACCCCGGATTGACCTTGTCCTGACCGGCATACTTGGGTGCTGTGCCGTGCGTGGCCTCGAACATCGCTACCGTATCCGAGATGTTGGCGCCGGGCGCGATACCGATACCCCCGACCTGCGCGGCCAAGGCATCGGAGATATAGTCGCCGTTCAGATTCATCGTGGCTATTACCGAATACTCTCGCGGACGCAGCAGAATCTGTTGCAGGAAGGCATCGGCAATGACGTCCTTGACCGTGATATCCGCGCCGGTCTTGGGATTCTTGAACGTGCACCAGGGACCACCGTCCAACTCAACCGCGCCGAATTCCTCCTTGGCCAACTCGTAGCCCCAGTCCTTGAAAGCACCCTCGGTGAACTTCATGATGTTGCCCTTGTGGACCAGGGTCACCGAATCTTTGTCGTTGTCGATGGCGTACTGCAGCGCCTTGCGCACCAACCGCTTTGTCCCTTCCGCCGAGATCGGTTTAATACCGATTCCGGACGTGGTGGGGAACCGGATTTTGTTGACGCCCATCTCACTTTGCAGGAACTCAATGAGCTTCTTCGCCTCCGCCGATTCGGCTTGATACTCGATGCCGGCGTAGATGTCTTCGGAATTTTCCCGGAAGATCTGCATGTCAGTGTATTCGGGATGCAGCAAAGGGCTCGGCACACCGGTGAAATAGCGAATCGGGCGCAGACACAGATAGAGGTCCAACTCCTGCCGCAGCGCCACGTTCAGTGAACGGATGCCGCCACCCACCGGGGTGGTCAACGGTCCCTTGATGGAAACCACGAAATCCTTCACGGCGTGCAGCGTTTCTTCGGGCAGCCAAACGCCGTCACCGTAGACCCGCGTGGATTTCTCGCCCGCGTAGACCTCCATCCAGGCGATCTTGCGTTTGCCGCCGTAGGCCTTTTCGACGGCGGCATCGACCACCTTTTTCATTACCGGCGTGATGTCGATGCCGATTCCATCGCCCTCGATATAAGGGATCGTGGGCCGATCGGGTACGTTGATTGAATTGTCGGCGTTGACGGTGATTTTTTCACCGTCGGAAGGAACTTGAATCTTGTCGTATGCCATAAACGGTCTCAGCCTTCTGATTGAATCGGGATCGAAACCGCTTATACTAGCATCGATTTTTCGCCAAGTTTAGGAATATGCCGTCGCACGGAGTTTGATACTGGTTATTACCGTCTGTGCGCCGCGGACCTTGGGTGGGGTCAAGGTTGCGGCCGGGATAAACTCGGTGAGACCCAACAAAGTCACCGCGCGTAGCACGAGCAAAAGCATCCGCATCATGACCTGGACTCCTCGCGTCACCGTCGCCGCCGTTATCGTCCGCGACCAGCGTTTTCTTATGGTCGAGGAGTACGTCGAGGGAAAACTCGTACTCAACCAACCGGCCGGTCACCTGGAAAGTGGTGAAAGCCTGGTCAATGCCGTGCGACGCGAGGTGTTGGAGGAAACCGCGTGCAACTTCGAAGCCGAGGGTCTGGTCGGCATTTACCGATGGCAGGTGCCACATCGTGAGCAAACTTATTTGCGCTTCTGCTTCGCCGGCAGCGTCGGCGAACCGCTGCCCGGCCGAACCCTGGATGCCGACATTACCGCCGCGATCTGGCTCAGCGCCACCGAAATCCGTGAGCGGAATGACCAGCTACGCAGTCCACTCGTGGCAAGGTGTGTCAGCGATTTTCTGACCGGACCGCTTACCCCGCTCGACGCCATTCGGGAGGTGTCCTCGGGTGGTGTCCCGAGGTGGTGAGCTCGCTTGGCTGACTCGTTCGCTGACCCACGGAAGCCGTCCATCCGCGTCGCACGGCCGGTCTTTGCCCGCGCTTCCAGGCGGTCTCTGAACCGCGTCCGTTCGACAGTGATCTGGGCCGCGCTGGTCCCCGGAATCACGGCGGGCGCACCACCGCCTTTTCCCGCCTGCATCGACTATCATTGTGACCGGCTGCACCACGTGCAGCTCGACGAAGCACAGTGGGGTCATATCACCGGCGTGCTTACACGCTCGAACGATCCTGCGCGTGAGCGGCATGCGATTCGAACCGCTATCGCCCTGCTGGAGCAACACGTCGGGGAGCGGACCGGAACCTGGCGCGACCTCGCACGGAATCGGGCTGGCGCCGGACTTGCCGGCCAACTCGACTGCATCGCCGAATCACGCAACACGTCGACCTATCTGCGTCTTCTTCAAGACCACGATTTGCTACGATGGCACCAGGTCGAACAGGCCGAAAAACGTCAACGTTGGATTTTCTCAATCCATTGGACAGCGGTCATTCGCGAAACCACCACTGGCCAGCGTTACGCGGTGGATTCCTGGTACCTGGATAACGGACAACCGCCGTACGTGCAGCCGCTGGATGACTGGCGGCATGGACGAAAGCCGATCGAAGAGTGAGATGCACGCGCAACCACCGGGTAAAGTGATCGTCGGGCTGTCGGGCGGCGTGGATTCGTCGGTCGCTGCCCTGCGCTTGCTCGAGGCAGGCTGGACGGTCGAAGGGCTGTTCATGAAAAACTGGGAGGAAGATGACGCGACCGACTACTGCGCAGCGGCTGAGGATCTGGCCGACGCACGCAAAGTGGCCGAGCAACTGCAGATACCGCTGCGCAGTGTCAACTTCGCCAGCGAATACTGGGACCGCGTGTTCGCCTACTTCCTCGCAGAATATCAGGCAGGCCGGACGCCCAATCCGGACGTACTGTGTAATCGTGAAATCAAATTCAAGGCCTTTCTGGATTTCGCGCTCGATCTCGGGGCCGATTACATCGCCACCGGTCACTATGCCGATACCCGTCGCGATGCCCGAGGCTGTCACCTCCTGGAGGCCGTCGACCGGGACAAGGACCAGACCTATTTTCTGTTCATGGTCGGGCAGCGCGCCTTGTGCCGCAGCTTGTTTCCGCTCGGCGGACTGGTGAAGACGGAGGTACGCGAGCTGGCGCGGCGGGCGGGATTTCCCAACCACAAAAAAAAAGACAGTACGGGTATCTGTTTTATCGGGGAGCGGCGCTTCCGCGATTTTCTGGCGCAATATCTCCCCGCCAACCCCGGTGATATCGAAACCTCCGACGGCACCGTGATCGGCCGGCACGACGGCTTGATGTACTACACCCCGGGACAACGCCAGGGACTGGGTATCGGCGGGCGCAGCGATGCATCGGGAGATCCCTGGTACGTCGTGGACAAGGATACCGGTCACAACGTCCTTTACGTCGCACAGGGCGTGAATCATCCGGCGCTGTTCAAGCCGGGCCTGCGTGCCAGCCAGTTGCACTGGATCGCCGCT
>CBDUNM010000113.1:0-17153 GCA_965368585.1 uncultured Chromatiales bacterium
GACCTGAACACCCTGTACCGGCGTTCCATCCGGCAAACGTACTACACCTGAAAGCTGTACCGATGACGGCAACGTGAAATCCCGTACCGTATCACCGAGCACGACCACATCTTGAATCACGATCTGCGAAAAATCGGTGTCGACTGGAGGGATAACCGTGACTTGATAGGAAAGATCATTTAGCAAGGCCATGCTGTAATGACCTTCGGCATCTGATTGGGTTTGTCCGTATATGTGCTCTATAGCATGGCGTGTGCCGTTTACAGTTGCAGCGTAGCTTACTTGCAGTTCAACGTCGCCGACTGGCGAGCCGTTGCTATCGGCGGTCTGGCCGCTCAGCCACGCCAGGGGAAGCATCAAATCTTTAGTGGTCGTCCCCGCAACCACCGTGTTCGGGAAAGCAAAGGTATTACGTCCACCGAGTTCGAAAACATAGGGGTTTCCAGGAAAGTTCATGCCGTCAGACGTCCGGCCAATCAGCCTATATTTGTAGCTGCCTGGGGTAACCGAGAACGTGTAGACACCATCACTGCCGGTCTTCATATCCCCAACCTGACCGGAACCGTCTTGTTGATACAAGGTGACCTGAACACCCTGTACCGGCGTTCCATCCGGCAAACGTACTACACCTGAAAGCACACTGCCGCCAGTAACGAGCAATACGTCCTGCGTAACGTCATTCCCAGCCACTTCTATTCCGTTTATGGGCGAGTTCGCATATACGCTGATATCATCGGGCGGCACTACCAACATATTGTAGCTACCATCTGCAGCTGACAGACTGTAACCACCATTGGCTGCTGTCGTGGACTGCGCAGCAAGTTCCCCGTTCGATGCGATATACAGATTCACCGTGGCATCGGGCATCGGGTTCCCATTGCCATATACCGTTCCAGAGATCGTCCAGGCCGCTGCCTCACCAAGAACGCTGCTTGAAAACAAAAGGAGATGAACTATAAAAAATTTGACGCATCGTGTTTGTTCTTTCGTCTTTCTCATCACGAATGATTTCCCTCTGCTTTGATCTCCAATTGTCGGATCACGCCTTACTGAGTGCCCTCCCGCCTCAATTCAAAAACGGTTGCTGCAAGCATGCTGCGAACGCACGAACTCGATCCGAGTTCTTGATCATTGCGACCGATCGTTCATGGGGGGCTATCGAACTTAGCGGCGACCAGTGAACGGAGTTAAGTGACCAAGGCCCGCTGTATTAGACCCTGCAGCAGCTCATCCACCGCGGTCGGGCCTATGCGCAAAAATGCTTAGAAACAGATATCTTGTGAGGCCTTCAACGTCGCATGACGACTTGATTGAAGACCAATGACTCATGGAATTGGCATCACGGCGGGCTTTGGGGACTTTGTTGACCGATAGAAGAGGGTATTTGTCATATCCACTCCCGGGTGCCTATTCGCCGCGTCGCAAGTCGTGGCAGTCGGGCGAAACCGCACTTAAGATAGGGCCATGCAACGCCTCCTCAGCCTGTTCGCCGCGAACCCTTACTCGACGCTGCTCGGGCTGCTGCTGGCATCCGTATTGGCCGCCACGCAACTGACCCGGGTGGAGGTGCAGATTTCGGCCGAGGAAATGCTGGTCATGGACGATCCGCAGCGTCATTTCTACGAGCAGGTGCGCAAGGTCTTCGGCGACGAGAAGGCGATTGTGCTGGTCCTGGAAGACCCGCTACCGCTGGCCAGGGATAAGCTCGTCGTGCTGCAATCGGTCATCGACGAACTGGCCGCGCTGCCGTTCGTGGATCGGGTCGAGAGTCTGTTCAGTGTCCCTCACGTAAGAAGCATCGACGGCTTCCTCGACAAAGAGCCTTATCTCGCGCAACTGCCCGAGACTGCCGAAGACTCGCTGCGCCTGTCGCAACAGGCGTTGACGAATCCGTTTGTGAAACACGTTCTGTTGTCCGCGAACGGACAGGCGATGGCCGTTGCCATCATTCTCAAAGACGGCGCGGCGAGCGCAGACGATCACGCGGTGACTGCTCAGGTGGATCGACTCACGCGGCGTCTCGACGCCCAATACCAGGCGGTGTTCAGCATCGGTTTCGCGCACGTGCGCACCGAGATCGCGCAACGCATAGCGGCAGAACAGTTCGATCTGCTGCCCTGGGCGGCGGCGGCCCTGCTGATCGCCCTGTTCGTGCTGCTGCGTCAACTGGTCGATATTCTGATACCGATTCTCACCGCCGGCCTGAGCATTCTGTGGACGTTCGGCATCATGGGTCTTACCGGTATCCCGCTCAACGTGGTGACGTCGACGGTACCGATTCTGCTGATCGTGGTCGGTTCGACCGAAGACATACACCTGCTGTCGGAGTTCCGGCACGGCCAGAAGGAGGGGCTGGATGCGGAGCGCGCGCTGCAGCGCATGGCCCGCAAACTGGGACGCACGGTGCTGTTGACCTTTATCACCACCTACGCTGGATTTCTGTCGGTGGGTCTGAGCGGCATCGAGGTGCTCTGGCAGTTCGCGCTGGTTGCCTCCACCGGTCTGCTGTTCAATTTTCTCATCACCGTCTCCCTGATCCCGACCGTTCTTGCGCTCGCCGGGCGCTATCAGCTCGACGGTCGCTCCCGGCTGTTCGATCGTCGGTCCGCCGAATGGGCCTCCGGCTACTGGCGCTGGCTGCACGCCAACCGCTGGCGTGCGCTGGTCGTACTCAGCCTGTGTGCCGTGCTGGCGGCCATTGGCATTCCGGCCATCCAGGTCAACCACAACGCGATCGACATTCTCGGTGCCGACTCGCAGGTCGGCGCGAACGTTAAGCGATTGAACCGCCAATTTTCGGGCCTGGAATCCATTTCCGTTGTCGTGGACTCCGGTATTCAGGATACCTTTCTAAAGGTGCGTTACCTAGAGGAACTCGTCAAGATACAGGACTTCGTTCACCGGACCGGATTGTCCAAGTCGACCACCTCTTTTGCCGATTACCTCGCGCTGCTCAACGGCGCCTTCCAGGAATTCCAACACGCCCGGTTGCCAGCCTCCGACGAAGTGGTCGACGAGTTGATGATCTTTCTCAGCTACGACCGGGTAAAGGCCTATGTGACCGAGGACTACAGTCGTGCGCGTATCCTGATCCGGCACGACATCTCGTCTTCACGGCAGCTCAGAGCCCTGGTCGACGAGTTGCAGGCGTTTGTCGACGCGGCGCTGGATCCAGGGCTTGAGGCAAGAATCACCGGCGATTCGGTCCTCACCCTGTCCTCGACGAGGGCGATGATCGGCGGCCAGCTGCAGTCGATACTGCTGTTGCTGCTGTTCTTCGTCGCCATCATTTCTTTTTTGTTCACGGACCTGCGGGTCGGCCTGCTGGCGGCCATCCCGAACGTCTTCCCGGTCATCATCCTGTTCGGCGTCATGGGTTACGCGCAGATCCCGCTGAACATCGGCACCACCATGGCCGCCGCGATCGCCATCGGCATTGCGGTGGATGACACCATGCATTTCATGCTGCGCTACAACCAGGAGCTGAAGTCGTCGAAGAGCCAGTCGTTGGCGATGCACACGACCATCCACGAGGAGGCGTTGCCGGTCCTGTCGACTTCTATTGCGTTGGTGGCCGGTTTTCTGGTGTTTTCGCAATCGGACTTTGCACCGGTAGCCCAGTTCGGCATCCTCAGCGCGCTGGTCATCGCGACCGCGCTACTGGCCGATTTTGTCATCACGCCCCTGGCGATCTCTTCCCTGCGACTGGTCACCCTATGGGATCTCCTGTCCGCTCACCTGCAGCACCAGATCATTCCCAAAAGCCCGCTGTTCCGGGGTATGCGGCCCTGGCAGATCAGGCGGTTCGTTCTATCGAGCGCGGTGCTGGAGTTTCGACCCGGTGAGTATGTCTTTCGCCACGGCGACGAAAGTACCGAGCTCTACCTGGTGATGCGCGGAGTGGTCGAGATCAAGGTGCCCGGCGCCGAGGGCCTTCGCCGGGAACTGTTTGTCGATGAATTCGGATCCGGCGAGATCTTCGGCGATGTCGCCCTGCTGGCCGACGAACCGCGCAAGACCGATGCGGTCGCCTTGACCCATACCAGCCTGCTGGTGCTGAGCCGGGAGGCCATCGCGAGCGGCACCTTGCTGCATCCCTATATAAGTTCCCGCCTGTTCTTCAATCTGGCGCGCGACGTCAGCCGCCGGTGGGTGGATTTCATCACCCGTGTACAGGCGCAGGAAGACTGCATGCGGCTGGAAGAGGAGGAGTTGGACGATGAAAACGATCACGACGGGCCTCCCGCGCGTGGTCCTTGATCAACAACCGCTGGGCGTGCGGCCTGAGCCCTGCGGGGCGACGCACGGCGGCCGCCACGGCGGTTGCGTGGCCCTGGCGGCACGGGTTGCACTCGTCGCGGCAACCCTGCCGCCGGTGCACGCCGCTGATCGGCCGGTGTTCTTCGCCGCGCCCTACACGGGCAAGAAAATCGCCACTTACGAGGTTGAGCTGCCAGTCAGCCGTCAGGCAAGGCGCACCTTCGCGGTTCCGGCGGACTGCGCCGAGGTGGCGCGAAGCGCCGCCGCCAATGCCGCGCAGTGGGGTACGCGCACCGAGCAAAGCGTCTGGCGGAAGGTGGGCAGCGATTGCCGCTATTACACCTTCTTGCATCGCTACTCGACTGATTCGAACCGGGATTTCGTCTCCGGCTACGATTTCATGAACGCCTACCTGCGCGACCTGCCGATCCGCGCGCGTTGCCGCAATCCGCCGGGTCGGGTCGCCGACCCGGCATGCAAGCCGCTGCCGCCGGGCGTTCCCGACCTGTCGCGCTTGCTCGCGTTTCTCGACCGTGGGCTGGATAGTCCCCGCCTGGATGTACGGCCCTGCCGGTTGGAAAACGGTATCTTTCGCGGGCGGGTGATCTACGACCGCAGCGGCATCCATTGCGAGGCCGACCCGACGGCGCCGGGGTTCCGTGTAATAGCGGCCGACTACGCCGATGTGAACGGCGACCGGGTACTGGATGTCGTGCTCCGGCTGGTCTCCCTGGCGCCGGGGGCCAGCCGCATGCCGTTGACTCTGCCCCTGACGCGGGAGAGTCCGGACGGGGTGTTCACGATTCCGGAAGAGGTCAGGGTGCCTTGATCTGCCAGCTGCGAATAGGCGGACTGACCAGGAAGCCGGCTCAGTTCTTGGCCTTGAGCGCCTTGAGGATCTGCCGCTCGATTTCCGCCCGACCTTCCAGACTTTGCAACGGCGTCACCTGTCGTGAAAACACCCCCCAGGCCGGCAGTTCGCGCAGCATTCGGTCAATCTCGTCTTGCGAGCCGGCCTCGACAACAAGGAACAACGTACGCGAGCCGGCCGGCAGGCCAGCAGTCTGTACCTTCTTACCCGCCTTTGGTTTCATGAGCATGTCAAAGGTCGGCAGTATGCCCTGTTCGAGGACGCCGGCAGCCTCTGCCGGCGAGGCGAAACCGGGGCTCTCGCTGGTTTCCACCAGAAAGAGATCCGCCACCGCGGGAGCAGACAGGCAAAGACCCAGCAGCAGGCCGGACAACATGGGGTTCTTCATGGCTTCTCGCCGGTAGCGGCGCAGGTGCGCTCGCTTTTTTTCCTAAACATAGACAAACCTGATGTGATCGAACCGGAGCCGCCATCATATGGAGCAGCGCGTGCGCCGATACCCACCTTCACCACGTAGGTGGAACGGCCGCCGATAAACGGCGTAAAGGCGCCACTCGGGGGGTGGATTGCACGCAAGTCGGGTAGCGCACGACCCCTGCGCCCCGAGCTGCGCTGCGCCGTAGCTATGGCTTGAGGTAGGCAAAGCCCTCCTTGAGCTGCAGGCGAGCGATTTCATGAATACCGGAGGGTACGATCGTCGCCGCGTCCACGACATCCTCCCTGGCGATGCTTCTCGCGCCAAGCGTCGCCGCGCAGATTCGAAATTCAACACCCCTCTCGACCAATTTCATTACCGCCGGGTCAAAGGGATTGCCCTGTCGGTCGGTGACGTCTTCCAGCAGAAAATCGATCCCGGGCCCATAGGCAACAAAGACGACTGTTGCCTTGGGACTGTCGTCCAGATAGGAGTTGGCAAGCATCATCGCCCAACGTGCGCTGCCGATCTCATCGACATGAAAGACCACCTTTTCCCAGGCGTCCGCGGCCTGTTCCGACAATGCCGGTAGACTCGATCCAATCAGTATCAGTACGAGTAGCGAACGCTTCACCATCTGTTGCATCGTCATTTTCATTACCTCCTCGTCATTCTTCAGGGCCCAGTCAACCGGGTTGCGCCCGGTCATTTCGTCGCCAGAATTTTGTCGACTTCCGCCTTGAAGGCATCGAAGTCATACGCCATGCCGTTCAACACCGTGCTCCAGTGGCGTACGTGTGCGGCGGTAGCCACGGCTTCACGAACTTCGGCCTCGCTGGCGCCGTTGAGACGGGCGCTCTTGTCATGGAAGTAGACGCAGTAAACGCACGGAATCTGGGCGGCTACCCCCAACGCGATGAGTTCCCGGGTCTTGGCGTCGAGTTTGGCCTCGTTGCCCGACAGCACCGCCTCGGCAGCGAGCCTGGAGTCGAGGGCATGGTCAGGGTAGGTGTCTTTGTAGAACGCGGGAGGCTCTTGTGCCGCTGCCGTCGCGGTCAGCAGTGCCAATACGCCTGTTTGAAACATCGTCTTCATTGGGTTCATTGTCAGTTCCTCCGATTGCGGTACGGAAGCGCTCGCCGGGTCGGGCTTCGATAAGCGTCGCCCGGCGAGTCTATCTTCAGATTTAAAAACGTGTTTGGATAGGCGAATCGACGCTCACGGATGCGCTGCGCAGAACGGCCGGGTGACCGGACGGTGGTGAGCTATGCGCACTTGATCGTTTTCATCCGCCGGGCGCCAGTTACCCGGTTAGCCGTTCATATCCGCTTCGTGCGCATACACGTCGCGCCAGATCGGGATATCGTCAACGAGAGACCCGCTTGCGGGTTCATCTCCGACGCTTTCGCTTCTGAGTATCGAAAACAGATTCGGCGTACCGATTTGGCGCTGGTAGGTAAAAACGGCGGAGCTTTCGCCCGTCGACGGATTGGCCACCACTTCGTCGGTTGCCAGCGTAGTGAACAGATCCGGTGTCCCCAGCGCGCGTTCGTAGTCGAACGATTCCGCCAGCGCTGCGCTGCTCGACACGGCGATAAGACAAGCTGCGATCGTGTGTTTCATTTCCCTGTCCTCACGTTGTCTGACTGTGATGTGTAGTACGCCATTGGCTGATATGGATCGGCCGGCTCTGCACCCTTGCGTCGGTTGCTACGCCAACCACAATGGCGTCCCTGCCTTAACAAATAGCGCTATGCTTACCAACGGCAACGACGAAACTCCGTTGGTTTTCCGCAATTTTTATAACCTACGGAAAACGCGATATTTTTTATCGAAACCAAGGGCCGGGGTTGGAGCTGGTGACAGGAGAAACGCTGGAATCTGAGATGCCGTTCGCGATTGACGGGTTCCGCGTCGAGCCGTCGATTCTGCGCATTTCCGGCGCTGGCGGAGAGCTGCGGGTGGAAGCCAAGGTGATGCGGGTGCTGGTCTATTTGGCCCACCATGCCGGGCGCGCGGTGAGTCGTGCCGAGCTCGAGGCCGATATCTGGCCCGGTACGATCGTCACTGAAGACGCTGTCACCAATACCGTCCTCAAGTTGCGACGCGCGTTCGGCGACAGCGCACGCCATCCGCATGTGATCGAAACCATACCCAAGACGGGGTACCGACTGATTGCCGCGGTGGACTGGCTCGAGCAATCCGACGCACAAACGCAGACCTCGCCGCCGATCGCAAAACCAAAGCGAGGACCGGTATGGAGGCGCCGTCTGGCGTGGGGGGGCGGGCTGGCGTTGCTCGTTCTGGTACTGGTGTTGGCGTGGGGCTGGTCCGACAGGGAGCAACCACCCGCCGCTCGCGACGCGCCTTGGCCCGGTAAACCGGCCGTGGCCGTTTTACCATTCGATAATCTGGGGCCCAGCCCGGAACAGGATTATTTAGCCAACGGTGTCACGGCGGATTTGATTACCGACCTGTCAAAGGTATCGGGGCTGCTGGTCATCGCACCGGGTTCGGTATTCGCCTACAAGGACAGCGATGCGGGGCCGCGTCAGATATCCTCGGAACTGGGCGTGGACTATGTTGTCATGGGCAGTGTGCAGCTTTCAGGGGCGCGTTTACGGGTCAATGTCCAGCTCATCGAAGCCAATGACGAGCGTGCGCTATGGGGTGAACGCTACGAGGGCGAGATGGGAAATGTGTTTGCGATCCAGGATTCGTTGACCTCCGACGTTATCGCGGCGCTCGAAGTCAAACTCGCGCCGGTGGAGCGCCACGCCCTCGCCAAGCGCCCGACCGTCAGCGTGGTCGCCTACGACTATTACCTGCAGGGCCTCGAGGCGCATGGACATCGTTCCAGTGAGCAGAATCTACTGGCTAAAAGGCTCTTTCAGCGAGCGATCGAACTGGATCCGGTTTTTGCCAGAGCCTACACGGGATTGGCGATGACTCACGCGCGGGACGCCATGGATGGTTGGGTGGCGACACCATTGCAGTCTTTGGATCGTGCGGCCGAACTCGCCGAAACAGCCGAAAATATGGATCCTTCGTTGCCGCAGGTACATTTCGTCAGGGGGTTGGTCGACCTTTTCCGGCGGCGGCATCTGTCCGCCATCAAGGCGGCTCAACGCGCCATCCAGGTCGACCCGAACTACGCGGACGCCTATGCATTGAGCGCTTGGATCTTGAACTATGCCGGTCGCACCGACGAGGCCCTGCCGGCTATGGAAAAAGCCATGCGTCTGAATCCCAGGCCAACCGCCTCGTATCTAGAGGTGTTGGGCGAGATTCGATTCGTGCAACACCGTTATGCCGACGCAGCGTCGGTATTCGAAGCGGTTCTGAATATCAACCCCAACTACATGCGCGCCCGGATGTGGATGGTCACCGCCCTCGCGCAGGCGGGTGCGACGGACAGGGCCGAGTGGGAGGCGATCGAGCTCATGGTCTTGAGTCCCGAATTTACGCTCAAGCGGCTGGAATTCGCTTTTCCGTTTAAAGACCCACGCGTTCTCGACTCGCTATTGGACGGAATGAAAAAAGCGGGGGTACCGGACTAGTCTACTTGGCGCGTTACATTTCGTTACAAACGCTCACATCCGCGCAACCCGGTAACGATACTTGTGCGTCACACTTTCCTCCGTGAACTTAACCCAATGGAGGAAAGCACCATGTTGAAGACACTCCTGATCATTGCGGCTGTTGTCGGCGTCATCGGCGCAGCGGGCGTCGCCTGGGCGAAGTATACGGGCTACTGCCCGGTGGGTGACCGCATGGAGTACGTAACCGACCGTATGAGCCGCAAACTGGATCTGAACGATGAGCAGCGAGATCGGCTGCAGGCGTTCGTCGAGACCCTGCGCGATCTGCGCGAGGAGCGCCAGGACCTGCGCGGCGCCATGCAGGCGGAGGTCGCGGATCTGCTCGCCGCGCCGCAACTCGATCGTGATCGTGCCGTCGAAGCAATCGATGCACGCGTGCAGAGCATGACGGCAAACAAGCACCAGCTGATAGATGCCTTCGCGGAGTTCAGCGACAGTCTGGCACCCGAGCAGCGCACCCGGCTGGCCGCGCTGATCGGCGAGCGTCTTGCCCACCGCTGGGGTCATCCTCGCTGGACGCACTGAGCGACGCGCGGCTGTGGTTCCCAAGCCCGCCCCGCCGGGGTTACCGCGCGGGGCGGGTCGAGGCACAATAAGCGCCATGCCAACTGTTCTGTTGATCGATGACGATCCCGGCCTCGCGGCTCCCTTGCGCGAGTATTTCGCGCGCTTCGGCCTCGACCTGCAGGCCGCTCAGCACCCCGAGCCAGGGTTGCGCCGGCTGCGCGAAGCCGGTGCCGATCTGGTGATCCTGGATGTCATGCTGCCGGATATGGACGGGTTCGAGGTCTGCCGGGTGATCCGTCGCGACAGCGAGGTCCCCATCATCATGCTCACGGCGCGCGGCGAAGTGACCGATCGGGTGGTGGGTTTGGAGCTGGGTGCCGATGACTATCTGCCTAAGCCTTTCGAGCCGCGTGAGCTGGTGGCCCGGGCGCAGCGTATCCTCAAGCGCGCCGAGCGTTCCACGCTGGCGGACGCCCGCGCGTGGACTTATACCGACCTGCGCGTCGACCGCGAGCGTCAGGTGGTGGAGGTACGGGGCAAACCGGTACAGCTGACGCAAACAGAATACCGGCTGATCGAGCTGCTGGCCGGTCGGCCCGGCCATCCGTTCAGTCGCAACGAGATCCTCAACGCCCTGCGCGGCATCGACGCCGAGCTCTACACGCGCGCCGTGGATGTCCTGGTGAGTCGCGTCCGGCAAAAACTGAAGCCGACCGACTACCTCAAGACGGTGCGCGGTGCCGGCTACAGTTTCGTCGCGCC
Organism: uncultured Chromatiales bacterium; assembly: GCA_965368585.1. Taxonomy (GTDB): domain Bacteria; phylum Pseudomonadota; class Gammaproteobacteria; order Chromatiales; family Chromatiaceae; genus JARRQB01. The sequence goes on from CBDUNM010000113.1 coordinate 10,418, forward strand.
GCGCGCATGAGAAAGCGCCGCCACAGCCTGTCGGGTCGACTGCTGGTAATGTTTCTCGTAACCGCCGTGTTGTTGGCTGTCGTGGTGCGCACGGGTTTCCGCTTTTCTGTCGATCATTCGATGCGCGATATGGCGGCGCCGCACCTGGCCGAGTACGTACAACACCTGCTCACCGAATTGGGCGATCCGCCGACGCCAGACCGTGCTGCACGCCTGGCGGCCCGCCTGCCGCTGCGCATTCATCTGTTGGGTCCAGAGCCCTGGTCGTCAGGCGGAACGGTGCCCGTCTTGCAGTCGAGTCGCAGCCATGTGCATGTATTGCCCGATGGTAAGCCGTTCGAAGTCGGGCGCGAGCGGGACCGCTTGGTGGTGCGCGCCCGCCGCGGCGATGTCACGGTGGTATTGGCGCCGGAGGGCTTCGCGTTCGCCGACCATGCGCCGCTGGTAGTGGTGCTTACGCTGGTTGCGCTGTTCGCCGTGCTGGCAGGGGCCTATCACGCCATACGGCGGTTGTTTCGCCCGATCGAGGCGATCCAAGCGGGTGTGGCGCGGATCGGCGCGGGTGATCTTGAATACCGGCTGAAGGTAAGGCGGCGCGACGAATTGGGTGCGCTGGCAGACAGCATCAACACCATGGCCGAGGACATTCGGCAGTTGCTCGAGTCCAAACGCGCCTTACTGTTGGCGATCAGTCACGAATTGCGCTCGCCCTTGACGCGCGCCCGGGTCAACGCCGAGTTACTGCCCGACGGTACGGCGCGTCAGGCGCTATTATCGGACCTGGACGAGTTGCAGGCCCTGCTCGCCGAATTACTCGAGTCGGAAAAGCTGAGCGGCCGACACGTCGTCCTGGATCGCCAAGCGACGGACCCGAGCGTGCTGTTGCGGGAACTCGTCGCCGAATCGTTTGCCGCCGACGCACTGCAGCTCGACCTGGATCCGCCGGGGACCTGGCTGTCGCTCGACGCGGCACGGATGCGGCTGCTGGTGCGCAATCTGCTCAAGAACGCCCTGCGGCACACGCCGCCCGCCAAACCGGCACCGACGCTGGCCAGTCATGTCGACGCTGCGGTTTGGCGGCTGTCGGTCACCGACCACGGGCCGGGTGTGGCACCCGAGCACATAGCCCGGCTGACGGAACCCTTCTACCGCGCCGACCGGTCGCGACAACGCGCCAGCGGCGGCGTCGGTCTGGGGCTCTATCTGAGCCGCGCCATCGCGGAGGCGCACGGCGGGCAGCTCGAGATCGACAGCGCCCCCGGCAAGGGTACGCGGGTGACCGTTCGCATCCCCGTTGATGCGGATTACTGACCGCGCGGAACATTCCGGGGGACACCAAGCAGATCAAATGTACCAAGGCGAGCGGTTCAACAGCATCAGCCACCTGATCGGCGCCGCGCTTGCGCTCGCCGGCGGTGCGGTGCTGGTGGTGTTCGCGACGCTGGACGGCGATGTCCGTAAAATCGTGTCCTATAGCGTCTATGGGCTCAGCCTGTTCCTGCTCTACCTCGTCTCGACGCTCTACCACAGCCTGACCGGGCGGGCGAAACGGGTCTTCCAAACGCTGGACCATCAGGCCATCTACCTGCTGATTGCGGGAACCTACACCCCGTTTATGCTCGTCGCGTTGCAGGGTACGACGGGCTGGTGGATGTTCGGCACGATATGGGGCTTGGCGGTGTTCGGGATCGTCCTCGACGCGTTTCCCTCCACGGGGCAGCGAGTGGTGCCGATCGTCATCTATCTGGTGATGGGCTGGCTTTGCCTGTTTGCGCTGGATTCGCTGATCGCCGCCCTGCCGCCCGCAGGCTTTCGCTGGCTGCTGCTTGGCGGGATTTTTTACACCTCCGGTATCGTGTTCTTTGTCCTCGACCGCTGGTACCCCTGGTGCCATGGTATCTGGCACCTTTTCGTGCTCGCCGGCAGCGTTTGCCACTACTTCACGATTTTGCTCTATTTGTAATAAATTTCCGCTGGAGGTCTCTGCTGTTCCCGTCGCAGCCGCCGCTCGTCAAACACCCCTGAACCGATGGATCCTAAAAACCGCAGTTGGACGGCGTCCAGGGTGTGTTCCGCGTGGTGTTTACTCCCGCCCGCCCGCCGGCACCGATTTGCGAAGGGCTGGTTGGAATTCATCGATAGCCGCTAAACGACAAAAGCTGCGAGTAGTTACAGCTTGACCACCATCACCGGGCATTCCGCGGCGCCGATAACCCGTGCGGAGACGCTGCCGAGCAACAGCCTGTCCAGGCCTGTGCGGCCGTGGCTGCCTGCCCACGACGATCAAATCGGCGTCATGTTCCCGTGCGCTCGCGACGATGGCTTCGTGGGGGATGCCGGTACGCACGTCAGTTTCGACCTTGACGCCGCCTTCGGCCATCAAGCGCTTGACGCGTCTGACCAGTTTGATCGCGTCCTTCTTGAGTCGCTGATCGATCGCCACCGAGACCACGGTGACGGGCACCCGGCACTGCTTGACGAAATTCATACCGGGACGGTGGCCGCATCACTGTTGCGCGAACCATCCACCGGCAGCGCGATACCGCTGCCCTCGATGCGCGCACCCGCGGGAACCACCAGCACGTCACTATGGGTATGTCCGATCACCTTCTCGACCGTGCTGCCCAGCATCGACCGCATCAGGTCGCTATCATCGCGCCGGCCCATCACAATCACGTCCATGGCGCTTTGCTCGGCCTGATCCACGATTTCGAGGTACGGATCTTCACCGTGGCCGAGCAGAATCTCGCAGCTCACGCCGACCGCTTCAGCCTGGGCGCGCACGCCCAGCAGGCGTTCGACGGTCGCTTGCTATTCCGATTTCCAGACCGGCTCGGCCAGCGGGTTGTCGATATCGGCGATCGGCAGCACGGTAAAGGCGAACAACCGTGCCTTGCAGCGGTTGGCCAGTCCGATGGCTTCGCTGGCCGCGCTTTCGCTGAACTTTGTCCCGTCGGTGACCGGCATGATCCGCTCCAGGCGCCCGGTCGGCGAGAGCTGGCGCTTGGCCGCGGGATCAGGCAACGTGAACGTGCCGACCGGCGCGTCGATCGATGCCAGTTTTTCACGATGCGCACGCATGCCTTTGACCAGCGCCGACAACGCGATGACGGCGCCAACGCCCAAGGCGAATATCAGTAGACCGAAGCTGACATTCTTCAGCAGCGTACTGTTGTCGGCCTGCAGTGCGGCGGCGATGCTCAACTCGGACAGGTAGACGGGCATTACCACGGCGCGGCTGGTTAGTGCCAGGATCATGATCACGCCCTTGACGATCTTTACCATGTAGGGCTTGACGTAGGTTGTGCCGATCGCGCCCAGTTGTACGCCGAACAGCGAGCCCGCCAGGATGATCATCGCCAACCGGATATCGACAAAGCCGCTCCAGGCGAACTTGATGGTGCCGCCCATTCCCACGACAAAGGCGATGACTAGTTCGGTAGCGGAGGCCATCAGTCCCGGCACGCCAGGCACGTACATCATTGCCGGCACGCCGACAAATCCGCCTACCGCGATGGTGGCGGCCAGCATGCCGGTCGCGAAGCCCAGGGGGAGGGTAAAGAGCACCGAGATCTCGGTGCCTATGCTTTTGCAAAACATCATGGTGCCGGGCATTCGCACCGACTGTACCCACCGCGCCAGTTGCGGCGTTTTCTCCTCGTCCGGGTTTTCCGAGCGCAGCATCTTCCAGGCGTCGCGCAACACGTAACCGCCGACGATCGCCAACACGGCGACGAACACCACCGACACGTAGCGGTTGGACCCGGCTTTGCCGAAGGTCTCGCGTATCTGCTCCTGCACACCGGCGCCGTACAGCACCCCGGCCTCGGCCGATATACCCATCACGATACCGAGTTTGATATCCACCTGGCGGTATTTATGGCGCCGACCAGCGCCTAGGGGAATTTGTGGCACATATTCGACGCCACGGCCACGATGGCGGTGACGCCCAGGTTCATCATGGCGGGGGTGAGGACGAATGCGCCGCCCGAGCCGATGAAGCCGCTCACCAGGCCGCCGACGAATCCGACCAGAAAGAGAAACAGAGCGTTTAGCGCGTTGAGATCGATAAAACCCGCTTTCATTGTGTGGCCTGCTATTTTTTGGTTGTTTTGGCCTCGATGCCGAAAAGATCCCAGAACTGCCCGGTGAAATTGCCGTGCACCAAGGAGAAGGTGAAAGCGATCCCGATCGGAATGACGAAGGCCCAGCGGCCCTGCTTTGAAAGCGCCAGTATTTCTGCATTGAACAGATACAGCAGGCAGTAGAGCGCAATGCTCAGCGCGCCAAAGAGCATGACGGGTACGAACACCTTGTTGCGATCAACGGGCATCTTGAAACGCCTAAAAAAATTTTGGCGCCAGTGCAGACGGCGCACGCCTGCACGCGAACGGCGTGCCGCGACAGCTGCAGAAGCGATTGGGTCTATGCGCTTACCGGGACTGAACACGGGGTGTTCAACGGCGCGCGTGGCGATCGTCCAGTGTGCGTCGAGCGATGCGTGTGATCACATTCCCAAGAAGAAACTGAGCGCCCGAAAATGCGATTGATCAGCTCATTAGACCTTCTAAAACCTCTTTATTATCGAGAGGTTTGCGGATTTGTGCGGCACCATTCAAATGAATCTAAATACAATAATATTCCCATGTGGAATATACTAATCTGCCGGACCTGAAGTCGTTGGCTACTCTGCGCGCCGTCGTGGAATTGGGCGGCGTGGAACCGGCCGGTCGTCGTCTGCACGTTGGCCAGCCCGCCGTGACCAAGCGTCTGCGGGCGTTGGATGCCTGCTACGGGGTGGCGCTGATGCAGCGTAAGGGACGGCGCCTGGAGCTCACCCCCGCCGGGGAAAAAGTCTACGGTTACGCGCGGCTGGTACTGGACCACCAGAGGTCTTTGGTCGGAGATTTGGAGTCGTTACGGGCAGCAAAAGATCATCTACGGCTGGAAACGACGTTCGCGACCGGAGAGCATCTGCTGCCCGATCTTCTGCTGCAGTTCGACGAGGCCTATCCGCAATATCGCGTCGAAAGCCGGGTGGGCTATACCCGACGTATTCAAACGCATCTTGCGATGGGACTGACAGATCTGGCGCTGCTGGAACAGGCACCCGAGCATCCGGATATCCTGGTACAGAAATGGTTCGACGATGAACTGATGCTGGTGTGCGGTCCCGCCCATCCTCTCTGGGGCACGGATCTCCTGCCGCTGGCGGAAGTGAACCGACTGCGCTGTGTGTTGCGCGAACCGCAGTCGTCGATGCGTATTATCCTCGACAAAACCCTGGCGGATATCGATATCGGGCAGCTGCGGCCCGCGATGGAGGTCGGCTCCACGGACACCACCGTGGAAATGCTCGAGCGCGGCTAACACGTCAGCTTTCTGCCGCATTTTGCCGTCGAGGAGGCCATTGCCGCCGGCGGCCTTTACCCTATCAAGATCCAGGGGCTGCGTATCGCGCGTACCGTCTGGATCGCGCGTGCGCGGTCGAATCTGGACAACGAAGTCGCAGAGGTGTTCGTTCAGCTGCTGCGCCAGAATAACCGCGTTTCGGCGTAGAATTTACCCGCAAGTAGCGGCCATATCCCGGTCCCTGCGCCATTCTGTTGCCAACGGTCAACCTCTCGGCCGCTGGGTTGTATCCACTAAAACCCCGCAGGCGTATGCTTATCGTAAAGATCGATCCAAAAGGGGAGATCCGCGGTCGGAAATCCCAACTGTGGTGATTCGCTAATTTGACAGACATGTCGAGTGTCGGGAGGAAGCCATGTTAACTCTGGAAGACATTATGGGTGTGTGCGAATGCAACGAAGAGGAAATCGAGGCGATCGCCATGCACGAGCACGTGCCGGATATCATCGCGACCGAAATGGCCGAATACCTGATCCACACGCCGGACGGCGTGCCCATGCTGCGGAAAATGATCCTAGAAGACATTGAAATGGCGCGTAGCGCGGGGCACGCCGATCAGGTCGAAAAACTCAACCTGGTGTTCAAGCACTTCATCGCCAACCATCCGGAGTACAAGGGTAAAGAAAACGCCGGTGTCTGACGAAACCGGTGCGCTTTAGCGGGGGCCGCACTATTCACCGCATGGCTTGCTAGTCCGCATATCTCGCCAATTGGCGAGATGATCGCGCAGTCATTTGGCTTCACCGGCGTTTTTTCGAAGCAGCGGAATACTGGCTGTATTTCCGACTGAGAAAAAACGGTTGTGGATTCAAAGGGCAAGCGAGGGTTCGTCAGTTCGGTGCGATGTGCGCGCTAGTGACGGGGTACACCGGTGGTCAGGCGCTCGGGACGGCTGACCGAGGAGGGTTGCTCGATCGCGGCGGATGTCTCGCTTTGCTGTGTCAGGTCGATGACGCGACCGGCGCTGGCGATGGTCTCCGGGCGATGGGCGACGATAATCCGGGTCAGCGGTAAGCGCATGACGGCCTCGCTCACCAATTTCTCGCACCCTACGTCGAGATGGCTGGTGGCTTCGTCGAGAATGAGTATCTTCGGTTTCTTGTACAAGGCGCGGGCCAGCAGCACGCGCTGTTTCTGCCCGCCGGACAAAACCGAGCCCATGTCGCCCACCATGGTGTGGTACTGCATGGGCATGGCGGCCACTTCGTTATGCACCGCGGCCAATACGGCGCATCGCTGCAGCAATTCCCAGTCGGGGGTCGGATCGAAGAAGGTGATGTTGTCGGCAATGGAGCCGGCAAACAGTTGATCGTCCTGCATCACG
>CBDUNM010000114.1:0-17102 GCA_965368585.1 uncultured Chromatiales bacterium
TAAGCCTACGTGGCGGTGCGAACACCGCCCTTACCTTACCGCTTCGTTACGATGGCTGAGAAATAGGAATAATCAGGATCGGATATGACCCTGTATATGCTGCCGAAAATGATGCAGCATCATCGTACCGCCCTGTACCCGCATTGCTCTCAGGCGCTCATTTAACGCCTGGAGTTTCCGATGGAACCGCTTACGCTGCGTCTCGGCCTTGCAGTGCAGGCCGTCGCGCCGTAGCAGCGACGACATATGGCGGCGCAGCGCCCCTTGTTGCTGCTTCAACTGCTGGCGGGATCTCAAAAGATCCCGATCCTCCTCGAGCTGCGCATCCGGCATTGCCACGACCGCAAACAACTCGTTCGCGTAAAACTCGGCACGACCATCCGCATCAATGAAATCTGTCTGCACCGACTTGCCTGCTCGTCGTGGGATGCGCGATGGCGCGACCTCCACGCAAGCATAGCCTCGATCTCTCAGTTCGCGCTGTAGTGAGAAGCCAATGTGTGACGCTTCGCAACAGAGTTTCATCTGCACCGCGCCGAATTGCCCACGCACCCTCTCGATTTGTCCGACCAGGTTCTGCAATGTCAGACAACAGTGGAAGTCCGGCATTTCGCCCGAGTGCCGTTCCAACGCGCATTCGTGGTAGCGCACCTCATCGACGTCATTCCCCCCATAGACGACGCTCTGGTTCATAGGCGCCTCCCGTTCGCTCTGGCGCACTCAACCCCATGAGATAACCATCATCGATGGTATTACTCAGGGCAGGAGACGCCGTCTACAACTTTGCATACCCTCTGTTCGACATGCGTGTCCGCCCGGTACTCGGGTATAGATCGCGAACCGGAAGCCAATCAGAGCAGGCACCGATCGACGCAGCGCTGATCTGCCCGTAAGCCGCCCAGCGCAACGGGCGTGTAACGCACGAAACGCGTGCACAGCACGCACCTTAGCGGTGCAGGCATGGGGATTCTTCGGCGCAAGCCCTGAACGCGAGCGGCCGATCTAGTTGCGCCCACACGGCCCTCAACAGCGCGCTCTCGCATCCCGGTAGGCCTGTTTAACCGCGCCTGAGCGGCTGGCAGGCGCCCCGCTTCCACTCTCGGCACGATAACTGCTTTCTGCAAGGCTCGAAGAGCACGATTTTCCGAGATGCCGCCGGTGCGCTATCGACGACCTGCGCTGATCATACCCGCCACCAACCTCACGGGAACTGCTATGCCGTTGGCTGGTGGATCTAAAAAACTGTCGAGGACTACCCAATGAGCCAAAGCGAAGCCCGTTCCCATGCGGTATTTGAAATCACCACCGGCGCGCCCATCGCCGTCAAGAAGCCAGAGTCACTGGAGAGCATCTGGGCGAGCGACGTCTTCACCTTGTTGAAGATGGAAGAGGCCCTATCGAAGACCGCCTTCAAGGCGATGAAGAAGACCGTGGAGACAGGCGCGGCACTGGATCCCGATGTCGCCGACGACGTGGCGGCCGCGATGAAGACCTGGGCGCTGTCGAAGGGCGCGGATTATTTCGCCCACGTGTTCTATCCGCTCACCGGCGCCTCAGCCGAGAAACACGACAGTTTCATCGTCACCGATTCCAGCGGCAAGGCGATCACGGAGTTCAACGGCAGCCTGTTGACCAAGGGCGAGCCAGATGGCTCATCGTTCCCCAACGGTGGCATTCGCCAGACCAACGCGGCCCGCGGGTACACCTTCTGGGACCCGACCAGCCCCGCCTTCATCCTCGATACCGAGAACGGCGCGACACTCTGTATTCCGTCGGTGTTTGTCTCCTGGACCGGCGAGGCGCTGGACAAGAAGGTGCCCCTGCTGCGCTCCAACGCGGCCATGAACGAGGCAGGTACCAAGGTGCTGAAACTTATGGGCGAGACCGAGGTAGCACCGCTCAATTCGAGTTGCGGTGCGGAACAGGAATACTTTCTTGTGGATGCGAAGTTCGCGAACCTCCGCCCCGACCTGTTGCTCTGCGGACGCACGCTTTTCGGCGCCCCGTCGCCGAAGGGCCAGGAATTCGATGATCATTACTTTGGCGCCATCCCCGAGCGCGTGCAGGTCTACATGGAAGACGTCGAAGAGGCCCTCTATCGCCTCGGTATACCCGCCAAGACCCGGCACAACGAGGTAGCTCCCGGCCAGTTCGAGATCGCGCCCTATTTCGAGGCGGCCAACGTGGCCGCCGATCACCAGCAGATGCTGATGACCGTGCTGAAAAATACGGCGAAGAAACACGGTTTCGTTTGCCTGCTGCACGAAAAACCTTTTGCCGGAATCAACGGTTCGGGCAAACACGTCAACTGGTCGATCGGCAATTCAACCCAAGGCAACCTGCTCGATCCAGGCGACACTCCGCACAAGAACCTGAACTTCCTCCTGTTCTGCGGCGCCGCGATCCGCGGCGTTCACCGCTATGGACCCTTGCTGCGCGCAGCCATCGCCTCGGCCGGCAACGATCACCGCCTGGGCGCCAACGAGGCGCCCCCCGCCATCCTGTCGGTCTACCTCGGCAGTGAGATCGAGCAGATCTTCGAACAGATCAAAGACGGCAAGCTGGACGGAATCGGCACCGGCGGCGTCATGGATCTCGGCCTGTCGCAAATTATTCCGTTCGCCAAGGATTCGGGTGACCGCAACCGCACGTCGCCTTTTGCATTCACCGGCAACCGCTTCGAGTTCCGTGCCGTGGGGTCGAATCAGTCGGTTTCCGGCCCGCTGATCGCGATGAACACCATCCTCGCCGATTCCCTTAACTGGGTCGCAGAGAAGCTGGAGGCGGAACTGGCCAAAGGCAGCGAAAAACCGGCAGCGGTGATCGCCGTGCTGAAAGAGCTGATGAACGAACACAGTGCCGTGATCTTCGGTGGCGACGGTTACTCCGCGGAATGGCACAAAGAGGCGGTCGATGAGCGTGGGTTGCTGAACCTCCCGACGACGGCAGACGCCCTGCCCTACCTCAATGACGACGCGGTCAAACAGCTGTTTAAGAGCACTGGGGTGCTTTCACCGGTCGAGTTGGAGAGTCGCTACGAGGTCTACACCGAGATCTACGTCATGTCGATCGCCGTGGAGGCGAAGCTGGTGATCGAGATGGCCAAGACCATCATCTATCCGGCCGCAATGCGCTACCTGGCGGAGCTCGCGGATACCGATGCCGCCGTCGGCGCGATGGGCATCACGCTGGATCGTTCGACCGCCGAGACCATCGCGGAGAACGCCAACGCCATGATTGCGAAGGTTGGGGAGCTCGATACCGCGTTTGCGCGCGACGAATTTGACTCCACCAATGAGCACACGCAGTTCTGCGCCAAGACGATCCGCCCTTTGATGGACCAGGTTCGCGTTTACGCCGATGCGCTGGAGGCCGAACTCGCCGACGAGCAATGGCCGCTGCCGAAATACCGCGAGATGCTGTTCATCAAATAGTGCCCGATCGGCCTCGGCGCAGTCAGGGGCGAAGTCACGCATGGCGTGGTCTCGCCCCCGATCGAGTTTGCACAGCCGCAAACCCTAACGACCATGCAGCGTGAGGAATGCCGCGACCAAATTCACCGAGGCCTTTAGCCTGCATGTCGCACCAGTATCCGGGATGATCGCGTCGGCCAGGTGCGTTGTCCACCGCGGGCGCCTCGGTGCAATGGCTACGCGGAGAGGTTTGTTCGCTCTATCAAAGAACATTGTCTTGAACGCATGGATTTTTTCGGTAAGCGGTCACATCGCCGCGTGCTACGCGAATATGAAGCCCATTATCGCAGGGAACGAAATCACCAGGGTTTGGCAAAAAGCTGCCGGAATGGTCTAACGTCGTCGACTTTTCGACGGCACCGGTACGGCGCCGTGAACGACTGGGCGGACTGCTGAGTTATTAGCATCGCGCAGCCGCTCGAATTTCATGATGCGGTTTTTGGGACCATACACGCTTGTGGACCGGCTGAGCGTTGCCGAACTTACCAAGCAGCCCACTAGAATGTTGGCCTTGCCTTCATAGCGGAGATTCCTGCAGTTCTTTCTCCAGGCGCTTCTGACGCTGTTGCGGGGAACCGGTGCGCTGCGCCAACAGATCGTAGGCCGCGGGTACCACCAACAGGGTGAACAGGGTTGCCGCCAATACACCGTAGAGTATCACGGTACCTATCACGGCACGCGTCTCCGCGCCCGCGCCGGCGGATAACAACAGCGGCAGCGAGCCCGCCGCAGTTGTGATGCCCGTCATGACTATGGGTCGGAAGCGCACGTCGCAGGCCTCCAGCAGCGCTTCGTGAAACTCCTGTCCCTGGTCGCGCAGCTGATTGGCGAACTCGACGATCAGAATGCCGTTCTTCGCCGACAGTCCAACCAGCATGATCAGACCGATCTGACTGTAGAGATTCAGTGTATAACCCGACAGGTACAATCCCAACAAGGCGCCGGCCATCGCCAGCGGTACGGTCAGCATGATAACCAGGGGATGTATCCAGCTTTCGAACTGGGCCGCCAGCACCAGGAATACGATCAGCCCGCCGAGCAGCAATACGAACGACAGGGATTCGCCGGCGGCCTTGAAGTCGCGCGACTGCCCCTTGTAGTCGACAATGGCCTTGCCGGGCAGGTGCTCGGCGACCAGGCCATCCAGGTAGGCGAGGGCATTGCCCAGTGCAAGGCCGTCCTTGAGGTTGGCCTCGATGGTGATCGCCCGGACGCGGTTGTAACGATTCAGCTGGATCGAATCGGCTACCTCTTCAAGCCGCACCATATTGGCCAGAGGGATCAGTTCGCCACTGCGCTGAGATCGCACATATAGATTGTCCAGGTCGGTCGGCGTGCGCTGGTCGCCGCGTTCACCTTCGACGATGACATCGTATTCCTCGCCGTCCTCGATGTAACTGGTGACCCGCCTTGAACCGAGCATGGTTTCCAGCGTGCTGCCGATCGCCCCGACGGTGACACCGAGGTCGGCGGCACGATCGTAGTCGATCACGACCTGCAGCTGCGGCTTGGTTTCCTTGTAGTCCCAATCCACGTCTTCGAGTCCGGGGTTGGTCTCGGCCAACTTTTCCAGCAACAGATCGCGCCAAGCGGCGAGTTCGGCATAGGTGCCGCCGCCAAGCACATACTGCACCGGTTTTTGGATGCGGCTGCCTATGCCCTGACGCATCACCGGGAAGGCGCGCACCCCGGACAGGTCCGACAGGCGCTTGCCGATGTCCGCCATGATGTCCCACGCCGGGCGGCGTGCGTTCCAATCGTTCAGCACATTGATCACGATGCCGCTGTTGAAGATCTGCAGATTGCCGAACGCACGCGGCGCACGAACCAGCAGGCGGGTCACCTCACCGGATTCGACCAAGGGCATCAGGCGGCGCTCGATCTCGTCCATGTATTCTTCCATGTAGCTGTAGGTAGCGCCCTCGGGTCCATTGACCATGACGAAAAAGGCGCCACGGTCCTCTTTGGGTGCGTATTCGCTGGGTACTTTCTGCAGCAGCCAGTAGCTACCGGCAACGATGCCGACGAACCCCAGGACGACCAGCCAGTTGTGATTCAAGGTAGTACGCAGCAGGCGCAGATAACCGCGACGAATGGTGCCGAATGCCCGGTCGATCGCAGCTGCCAGGGGTTTGCTCGCATGGTTCTCTGGCAGCACCTGCGCGGCGAGCATCGGCGACAGCGACAGGGCGACGAAGCTGGAGAAACCGACCGCCGCCGCCATGGTTATGGCGAATTCTGAAAACAAGCGACCTACGTCACCCTGCAAAAACGCGATGGGCACAAATACCGCGATCAACACCACGGTTGTGGCAATGACCGCAAAGGCGACTTGGCGTGCGCCGCGGAATGCCGCAACCAGGCGTGTTTCGCCGTACTCTTCCATGCGCCGGTGGATGTTCTCCAGCATCACTATCGTGTCATCGACCACCAGGCCGATCGCCAGCACCAAGGCCAGCAGGGTCAGGATATTGATCGAGAAACCCAGCATCCACAACATCAGGAAGGTGGCGGTCAGCGACACCGGAACGGTCACGGCGGGTATCAGGGTCGCGCGGATACTGCCGAGAAACAGAAAGATCACCAGCACCACCAGCATGATGGCTATACCGAGTGTCTTGTACACCTCGGCAATGGCGCCTTTGACAAACACCGAGGTGTCATAGCTCTGCTCGATATTCATACCCTCAGGCAGGCTGGGGTTGATATTGAGCACCTCGGCCTTGGCCGCATCCGCCACCGCGATGGTATTGGCCGTAGACTGTTTGATAATGCCTATGCCGACCATGGGCACGCCGTTGCCGCGGAAGAACGTTCGGGTTTCCGCCGCGGCTTTCTCGACGCGTGCCACATCACCCAATCTGACCAGGTAACCGTCCGCGCCGCGCGACAGCACCAATCGAGCAAAGTCTGCGGGCGCACGAAAGGCGCGCGATACCCGCACGGTAAACTGGCGATCAACCGAATCCAGGCTGCCGGCGGGCAACTCGAGATTCTCCGTGCGCAAGGCGTTTTCCACGTCGCTGACCGACAGCTTGCGGGCCGCCAGCTGTTTGCGGTCCAGCCAGATGCGCATGGCAAAGGTCTGACCGCCGCCCACCCGCACGCGCGCAACGCCATCCAGTACGGAAAACCGGTCCAGCAGATAGCGGCGCGCGTAATCGGACAATTCCGGCACGCTCATCCGGTCGCTGGTCAGATTCAGCCACATGATCACGTCGGCGTTGCTGTCGACCTTCTGTATTTCCGGCGGATCGGCCTCATCCGGCAGATCGGCCAGGATCGTCGATACCCGGTCGCGAATGTCGTTAGCCGCAGCATCGATATCGCGGTCGACTGTGAATTCGACCGTAATGTTCGAGCGGCCGTCTTCACTCACCGACTGAATGAAACGGATGCCGGCGACCCCGGCGATACGATCTTCGATCAAGCGCGTGATACGGCTTTCGACCACATTGGCCGCGGCGCCGCGATAACTGGTTTCCACCGACACCACAGGTGCATCGATGTCGGGATACTCGCGCAGCGGCAGCCGGTCAAAGGCCACCAGACCGAAGGCCACCAGCAACAAGGACATTACGGCGGCGAATACCGGTCGCCGCACCGAGACATCGGAAAGTATCATTGAGCGGGGGCGGCTCCGGCCTGTGCGGTGGGCGTGTGCAGCAAGCCGCGGAGCGGCTGTCCGCCCTCGTCGACGGCGCGCACCGTCACGGCCTGACCTTCCCTGACGCGCATGGCGCCGTGCGTGATCACCAGATCACCTTCGGTCAGCCCCTCCAGTACCTCGACCTCGCCCGGCCGTCGCGAGCCGATCAGGATTTTGCGACGCTCGGCCTTGTAGCCGCTGCCGTCCGGCGCCGCTTTGTACACGAACTGTTCGGCGCCCAGCGGCATCAGGGCTGCTTCAGGGATGATCAGGGTCGTGCGCGGGTTCTTGATCAAGGTTACTTGCATCAACATGCCCGGCTTCAACAAGCGCTCAGGATTGGGCAGCAGCACCCGTACCAGCACCGAACGGGTTACCGGGTCGATGCGGCTGTCTATGCTGTACACTTCGCCGCTGAACTCGCGTTCGCCGTAGGCGCTTGAGATCGCCCGGACCTGCAACCCGGGCCGCAAGGCCGACAGATATACGCTGGGCACCGACAGGTCCAGTTTCATCACCGAGTCGTCGTCGAGCGTGGTGATCAGGTCGCCGGGTTCCACCAAGGCGCCGACGCTGATGTTGCGCAAGCCCACCACACCGGCGAACGGCGCCTTGATCAGGCGATCGGAAAGACGCGATTCGATAGCCAGCAGACGCGCACGCGCCGTTTCCAGTTCGCGGCCGCGTTCGTCCAGCAGGGACCTTGAGGCGGTGCCCGCGGTCGTCAGCGACTGCACGCGCCGGTGTTGCCGTTGGGCCTCGGAGACCAGGGCTTGCGCCTCGCTGAGCTGCGCGTGTTCCTCGTCGTCGGTCATCTCCAGCAGCACCTGGCCGGCGGTAACACGCTGGCCGTCGTCAAAGTTCAGCAGACGCACAGTGTCTGTCACGGTCGCGGTCAGCGCGACCGACTCCTTGGCGCGCAGGGTGCCCAGGGCCTCTATCCTGTCCTCGAAGGCTTGCAGGGTTGCCGCCGACACAGTTACGGGCGTGGGCGGCTTAGCCGGTGCGGCCGACACAACGCCGCAACCCAGGAGCATCAGGGCGCTCGCGACTAGCGGTCGGGAAACGGATTTGCAGGTCATGATGGCCGTGCCTCTTACGGGCTGAGTGGTTGATCGCTGTTGACTCAAGCAAGCACAAAAGCAGGCTGCGCCTCAGACAGTGCCGCACCAAGCGGTGCCTGGCGGTACCCACATGCTACGACTACCCTGAGCGGCGAAGGTTCGGCTTTCGGCAATATAGGCCTTGTTTCCGTTCGAAGAAAGCCCCACATCGCGTTTCCAACAGACTGTAGTCACGGCTGGGATGCCTCTCACGTGGCACCCCCTGTACAGTTCCGTGCATGCGGCGTTGCCGCACTCGGCTCCTGACTCGGGTAATGGCGGCGAAAACGCACATTGGGCCAGGGGTGGAGAACCTGCGGTAACGGCAACCGTTGTTTCAGGATCGGATTCAACGCGTCCCAGCTTAGGATCCGTCGCGCCTTTTGGCTGCGACGCCGAAGCGCCCGCAGCCAGGCTCGACCGATCTCATAGCGGAAGAGGTTTGAGGTATCCAGGTTGTACCGCACCGCGAAGTAACGGTATCATCCCGGCAGAACCTGACGCAGCCACCGCCCGGTTTCCGTTACCGGTTCCTGGAAGCGACGCCGTAGCTCCCGCTTAACCTCCCGCAATTTACGACGCGGGCGCTTGCCGATCGTCTTACGACGAATGACAAAGCAACCGCTTCGGGTTTGCGACGCACTGTGTGTAAACCCGAGATAAGGTGAACGTCTCCGGTTTGCCCGACCCCGTCGCCTTGCGTCTGGACGCCGCGTGGCGGCCAAACTCCAACGGGCGACTTGTAACCGGGTGTAGCTATTACCCGAATGCGCTCAACCGATCGGCCGCATCGCTCAGGCAGGCGTCGGCCGCTTCCGTGTGTTGGAGGCCTGCGACGATGTCGTCGGCGTACCCCAACACGATCATCGCCCCTTGCACTTCCCGACAGCGTCGCTGGTGGGCCCATTATTTTCGATGCGTCTGGATGTCACCCGCGGTGCGATCTGGAAAATGTGCAAAACGGTCAGACAGGCCGACAGGCATGGGCGAGATTCCGATTCCGCCGGTCACGCCGGCGCAGATCAACGCGATCTTCGCGGCCACGGGCGTGCGGTTGCGCTGCCTGCCGATCGCCTTTAGCTCACCGGGACAATGGCGGCAGCAATTGGGCAGCGTCGCGCGCCAGACGCGGCCGCGCCCGATACGGGGGAAGTGGTGACGTTCGCCTCCGTTGCCGCCGGGCTTCCCGAACTGGCACGGTTCGTGCAATATTTTACGCCATGATGGGCAATGAAAGCGCGTATGTGCGCAACGACGAACAGGCACCGCTGCGAGATGACATCCGCCTGCTGGGTGACCTGCTGGGCGAGACCCTGAGGCACCAGGTCGGCGACGACTTCTACGAACGGGTCGAAGAGATTCGCTCGCTGTCGAAATCCTCCAGGCAGGACGACGACAAGGATGCCGACGCGCGCCTGCGCGCGTTGATACGCTCGCTGAAAGACGACGAGACACTGGCGCTTGCGCGCGCCTTCGGCCACTTCCTGAACCTGGCTAATATTGCCGAGACGTACCATTCGACCCGTATCTCCCGCAACTATGCAGAGGATGCGCTCTCCGATCAGCACAATCTGCTTGAAGCGCTCCTCACGTCCCTTCCGGCAAGGGGCGTCGACCGCGCAGCCGTCTTCGAGACTTTCGGCAACATGGAGATCGACCTCGTCCTCACGGCGCATCCCACCGAGGTCAAGCGCAGGACGCTGATACAGAAGAACGCGCGCATCTGCGATCTGCTGGCCCGGCGCGATCGGTTGAATCTGACGCCGTTCGAGCGTGCCGAGACGCGTGAGAACCTCGAGCTGTTGATCACCGGTGTCTGGCAGACGGACGACATTCGCCGGGTTCGTCCGACCCCCGTCGAGGAGGCCAAGTGGGGCTTGGCGATCATCGAGGAGGTGCTGTGGGATGCGGTGCCGCGCTACATGCGCATCCTGAACAACATCGTCGGCGCGACCCTGGGCCAGTCGCTGCCGCTGGACTGTTGCCCGATCAGGGTTTCGTCCTGGATGGGTGGCGATCGGGACGGCAACCCGAACGTAACCGCTGCCGTCACCCGGGAGGTCTGCCTGCTCTCTCGCTGGATGGCGGCCGACCTGTACTTCCGCGAAATCGACGAGTTGGTGCAGCGCTACTCGATGCAGGCGTGCAGCGACGAGCTGCGTGCCCTGGTGGGCGATGAGCGCGAGCCCTACCGGGCCTGCCTGCGAGCGGTGCGCAAGCGGCTGAGCGTCACGCGGGCATGGTGCGAGGCACAGCTCGGCGGCACGGATGGTCCTGCGCCGCAGGACATCTACCTCGACGTCGAGGATATGTTCGCGCCGTTGAAAATCTGCTATCGGTCGTTACACGAGAACAAGGCGGGCCTGATAGCCGATGGCGCGCTGCTGGATCTACTGCGCCGGCTGCGCTGTTTCGGGCTCTCGCTGGTACGTCTGGATATCCGCCAGGAGGCCGCCCGCCACGAGGATGTGCTCAACGCCATCACCGAGTACGTTGGAATCGGCACCTACAGTGATTGGAGCGAGCGACAGCGGCAGGAATTCCTGCTGCGCGAATGTCAGAGTCGCCGCCCGCTGCTTCCACACGACATGCCCATGACGGCGAATCAGCAGGAGGTGATCGATACACTGCGCACCTGTGCCGAACTGCCCGCCGACGGACTCGGCGCCTACGTCATATCGATGGCGAGCCGTCCCTCCGACGTGCTGGCGGTGCGCCTGTTACAGAAGGAATCCGGCCTCGCCAGGCCGTTGCGGGTGGTACCGCTGTTCGAGACGCTGGACGATCTGAACAACTGCGCCGGGGTCATGGACGAGCTGTTCTCGATGCCCTGGTACAAGGCGGACATCTGCGACGACCACGAGGTCATGATTGGCTATTCCGACTCCGGCAAGGATGCCGGCAAGCTCGCGGCGGCCTGGGCGCAGTACACGGCGCAAGAGGCGCTGGTCGATGTCGCGCGCAGGCACGGCGTTAGGATCAACCTGTTCCACGGTCGCGGGGGCTCGGCGGGTCGCGGCGGGGGTCCGGTCGAGCATGCACTGCTGGCGCAGCCGCCGGGCACGGTGGATGGCCGCCTGCGGGTGACCGAGCAGGGCGAGGTCATTCAGCAGAAGTACTCGCTGCTCGACGTTGCCGTGCGCAACCTGATGCAATACACGACCGCCGTGACCGAATCCACGCTGCTGCCCCCGCCTACCCCGAAACAGGAATGGCGCGACCTGATGGACGCCATGGCCGAGGTCTCGTGCGAGGCATACCGGGGCATGGTGCTCGGCCACGAGCGTTTCGTGGAGTACTTCCGCCAGGTGACGCCCGAGCAGGAACTGAGCCGACTCTACATCGGGAGTCGGCCCGCCAAGCGCAAGGCGGGCGGCGGGATCGAAAGCCTGCGTGCCATCCCCTGGGTGTTCGCGTGGACGCAGATTCGCCTGATGCTCCCGGCATGGCTCGGCACGGGCACTGCGCTGAAGCTGGCACTCGATCAGGGCAGGGCGGCGCAGCTGCAGGAGATGATCGAGGAGTGGCCGTTTTTCTATTTCTTCATGGACATGCTGGATATGGTGTTGTCCAAGGCGGACCTGCAGGTTGCGGAATACTACGACAATTGCCTGGCCAGCGAAGACATGAAACCGCTCGGCACCGAACTGCGCACGAAGTTGCTGCAGACCATGGAGGTGGCCGGGCAGATCGTCAGGGATCTGCGGGTCGAGGAGGAGCGCGAGGTGCTGCGCGCGTCGATCTTCGTTCGCAACCCCTACGCCGACCCACTCAACCTGCTGCAGGGCGAGGTGCTGCGCCGGATCCGGCACGAGAAATACACGGAACTGCCGGTTCTCGAGGACGCGCTGATGGTGACGATCGCGGGCATCTCCGCGGCGATGAAGAACACCGGCTAGGAGGCTGTCCGAGAATAGCGGTCGTCGCGAGGGCGTTCCACATTGAGGCCTCTCTTTATTCCGGGCATCCTGCCCTCCACCCTTCGGGGCGCCGCGAGCGGCGTTCAAATCCGCTCCCAGCGGCTTGGTTGATCATGTGAGGCGAAAAATCTTGCTGCAAGAGATTTTCGCGTCAGCCCCATAGGGGTAAAGCGCAGGGATGCGCTGAATACATAGTGGTGACGATCTAACTAGAATGATTGATCGACAGGACCCATTGGGGGCGTCCGCAGTAGGTCAGTCTATTCTCGGACAGCCTCCCGGGCGGGCGCGCGTCAGCGGCCGGTTCAACTGCAGCGTCGGGTCTCGACGGGCTTGCGCACGCAGCGCGCCGTGCGCTCGCGGGCAACGTCGAGGCTGCCAGTGGGTAGGCGCGGCTCCAACATAGTGCAGTCGGGCCTGACGATGCCCCCGATGGGTGCACGGCCCGCACTCGTCGAAATCAATTTACCGCATCTCAACACAGTTCGAGATCGGTAGCCCTTGACAGCAAAGTGCGACGCAAAGAACGTCGATGCGATGATGAAAGCGGTCAACTAAGGATTCCAGGTGCATCTGAAAAAAGGTGCGCTGACCAACAAACAACCGACGACCAAGCCGCGTCGGCTCAACCAGTTTGCAAATTGAATGCGGCAGCCACTCCACCCGACTCGAGCAGATCAGCAATACGATCCCGGTTCGGCAAATTCGAATCGCGGACCTCATGTGCCAACGCACGTACCTTTGCCTCTTCCACCAGGTAGCGCTCCGCCGTTCCGGCCACCGCGTCCGTCGGCATGGATTCGATCCAGTCGAGACCCTCACGATAGACGATGCGACTGGCGAGCGACGAGGCGATGACACGATTGAGATAAGCAATGGGGATCTGCTCGAATACCTTCTCACCACACTGCTCGTAAAGCGACGCCGGCAGGTGTTGTATCACGAGTTGTTTCACCAACGTTGGATGCGCCTCATACAGAGGGGCTACGGCCGCATTAATGGCATCCGTGGCATGATTGATCGCGCGGCTCAATCGCTCACTCAGTAACGGCAAATGAACGGTAGGTTTACGCCGGTGTTCGCGAAAGAGGGTGCTTGCCTCCATGTCGGCCAAGGCGCACAGCTTGACTAATACCTCCGCTACGTACCTCGGTTTGAGCGCGAGAAACTCATGCTCCTCGAGCAGCATGCTCGCGATAATCTCAAAGCTGCTGCAGATCACCCCGGCCTTGTTGGCGGAGCTGTCCTTGATGATGATGACGCCTTTCTGCGAAAGGCGCGTACGGGCTTGCGGGGTGATGAATAGATTGGCCCCCTCAACGATCACGTGACTGCTGGGATTGCCGTTCGCGTCTAAAAATTCCTCCCAATTGCTTTCATTGATGGTATTGGGACGACCGCCGGCCGGGATAAAGGCGTCAGCCGTAATCCGGTTATGCAGGGTATTGCGCAGGTTGATGCCGCCCGGCTGGTCAATGCTGACCACCCGGCCATCGGGTCCGAGTCGCGCTGGATCGAAAGACGCCACGGGCGACGCATCCTTCACCAGTCGTGTCAGTTCGTCTATGGCGAGCCCGGCCGGATCCTCGGCGCATCCGCTCCCGTCACCGATCGCGATGATGCGGGCGTGGTTCCCATATTCCCGGTGGAGGATCAGGATCTCATTACCAGCCACGTCGCCGTCCGGCCCTCCGGTCATTTTCACCGTAAAGACCTGCTGGCGAGGATCAATGCCTACCGCCCGCAAGGCATGTTCCAGAAAGATGGTCACACCCTCGCTGGTGACGCCGTATTGTTTATGGTTAATGCCTGCCCCGGGCTTGGAACTCATGAAGGCGTCGGGCATGGAGTGACCACGTCGGCGGGCGCGCTCTACGATCCACGTGATCAACTGATCGGAGATATTTTCATCGGGTCCTAGATAGAGCAGTTCGTCGCGCCGGTAATAATCATTGTGCAAAGCGTGGAGTTGTGGATCCGGAATAATGAGGTCGAGCAGACTGTCCGCATAGGCGCGACCCACTTGATTCAGGCTTGCCTGCGGCGCCGCTAGAATCACCCCCTTGGCGCCCCCCTCGGGAATGTCCTTGTTCTTTTGCTGTTGGGCAAAGGCAAGCCCGTAGGCCTCTTCGTAAAGGCGCTCTGCCTCCAAAGCGAACTGTTCGGAACCCCGAGGGCGAACAATGCGCACGCCGCCTCGTGCAATATCCCGAAACCTGACATGGAAGGCGTCGAACTGATGACCGCTGACGAAGAATACCCCATACGGTGCTTCATCGCGGCCTTCTGCAGCAAGGTACGCCGGGTCGATACGAAGGGCCAGGGCTTGCCGGTTGGGCAGCCACAGATTGGTGCGTAGGGTGGCGTCGACCGCATCGACGAGGGTGGTAAATATAGTGCGCGTCTCCTGCGCGTCGGTTTCACGGGTGATGGTGCTAACCAAATCAGCCGAGGCATCGTCGCTAATTTCGGTAGCTACCGAGAAGCGTCGTTGGAAGCGATGATTGACGGCCAAGGCGAGCTTCGGATTGCGTTGCAGCGCGGCGAGGATACGCTCGCGCGAGAACATCAGCGGATCGCGCGTGACCAGCTTCTGGTGTGCCAGATGCGTCAGAGAGTCGAGGAGTTCGGCCGCCAACAGTTCACCGTTGGTTACCTCGGTACTCAGTTCAAAGACCGTCGGATCGAGATGCGGTAATCGCCGTAGCGCAAAATCGATGCGACTCCACAACTCGCTGGCCGGGTCTATTATTTCCTTTCGGCGATTCATGATAAAGGTCAGCAGCCTGACGTCATCGCCCGGGGTTTGAAAGCTGTCCAGGTGGGCTCGTTGGATATCAACGTCCTGGCAGCCCAGGTAGTGGCTGACGCGTTCGAATAACAGGCGTGGGTCGTAATCGGCAAAGCCGATGGTGAGGCGATTGAGCGGAATTTCGTGATAGCGCTCCAGTTTGACCAAGACGTTGCCGTTTCGGCGAATCTGGTCTGCCATCAATAGATGTCGGTAGATTTGATCGAGCGGCGTTTTGACCAGATAGGCGGCGTCACAGCTGCGCAGGTGGTGTTCGAGCGCACTGGATGCGGTCTTGCCGGGCTGCCGTTCGACGTATTCCCGAACCGTACTGGCCCTGGCCAGCTGTGCCGGATCCTGCTCGTCATGGGCCGCGTGTTCGCCGAAATGGAAGATATCGATCACCCGGTCGCCATGCTCGGACGTGTACACCTGAGCCGAGGTTAGTGGCAGGTCGCGTGGTAGGCGTTGGACGAATTTGCCGAGCTGCCCGGGGTAGCTTTGATTGCTGATAAAGGTAAAGTGATGGCCTTCCGTATCACGCACGGTGACGGTTTGGGCAAGTCCGCTGGCCTCGGCGGCGAGAATAGCCTTGAGGTGCGCAAGCCGCATTGCCTGGGTAGTGTCGTCAAAGTAGGCGCGCGGCATGGTGCGGACAAACTGTGGCGTGATTTCGCGCGCCGCGTGCTGCAACCCGTTGATCAACTGCTCAACAAGGGTGTCGGGGCCGGTCGTTGCAGAGGTGTGTGGCGTATACTCAGACATGGGGTTCCTGGATAAATGGATAGGGCTTGGGTCGGGGCGCCCTAAGGTAGCGAATTGATTGCTCCGTCAGCCTGTCGTTCGGCAATCCTGAAGTTATTTTTTGGTGCGGCGACAACTTGAAGATGCCCGCTGTCGACGAACTCCGTGATTACCAAGGTTCTCACGCAACTGGGTTTGCCCGCTCGATCGCCGTCTCGTTCGCCGGCACGGTCTTTCGTTGTCGTCGTCACGGCCTTATTCCATCTGGTACCGCTCTCCTGAGCCGGTCCTCGCTTTTCGCCACGGTCTCGCTGATACCTCAAGATTCGTCAAGAGTTGGTCTTCCACGCGCAATGAATGTGCTGGCAGGCTCTTGACCCGTGTAAACGGTAGGGCCGCGGAATTTCGGTAGCTCGCCGGTTGATGAAAGAGGGTGTTTGTCCCATTTACCCTGCGGCGGATTGATCTCATACGCGTCGAACTACTGCTATCATCGATGCTACCCACTCATCATATGACGAATCGTTTCGATGGCGAAGCCGCATTGACAATGTCCTATGATGTAGTGTCAGTCTTCTCGCGATCGGAAAGATCGGGGCCCCCAAGCGATTGGTGATTCGGTCCGCTCGCAACAAGCGGTTTGGGAGAATCGCAGCAGAATTGCGTCGCCTCCCGCAGGATCCAATCTCGAAATGCGGCCACCCTCGCAGTATTTGCCTCCTCTTCGAGCGTAACCACGTAGTAGGCATTGTCGAGCGGCAGTCGGATATCGAACGGAACGATTAATCGGCCTTCGTCGATATCGTCTGCGGCCAATGCCTCGATGCCGAGTGCGATGCCTTGTCCGGCCATAGCCGCTTGGAGCGCCAGATGGACGGAATTGAAATGTGGTCCCCTGTTCGCAGACAGTTCAGATACTCCCGCTGCCGCAAGCCAGGCGGCCCAGTCAGGACGACCTTCCCAGGGCGTATCATCATGCAACAAGATTTGAAACTCGAGATCGCTGGGTGTGCGTAGCGGTTGCTTGCCTGTAAGCAATGCCGGGCTGCATAACGGCACGATGGCAACGCGAAACAGCCGGTCGACCCGGCAGCCTGGGTAGTTGCCGTGTCCAAAGCGGATCGCCACGTCGACGCCGCCGGTTCGGAAGTGCTCGCTTACCGCGGTTTCAGCAAGCCGCGTGTCGACTTGATCGAGGCTACCGGCGATGCGTAGATCAATGCGGGGTTCGTCGGTATAAAAACGCGCCAAGCGCGGCAACAACCACTTCGCGGTGAACGACGGTGCAGCCTCGACTGCCAGCAAATCCTGGTCGTCGGAGCCGCGCATGCTCGCCACCCCTTTGCTGAGCATGCAGAAGGCTTTTTGTAGCAGTGGTTGTCCGGCCAGCCCAGCTTCGGTCAACGCCAAACCACGATTCAA
>CBDUNM010000115.1:0-17035 GCA_965368585.1 uncultured Chromatiales bacterium
ACGGCGTGCGTTGGACGGGCGACGTTGTGCTGCCCGACCCCGAGGATATCTGGGTCGACCTGTTGGGCGACTATCCGGACTACGCGGCGGAATTCTTGATGATCGGTCGTGCCGGCTTGCATCTCGACGACATCCTGACGGGACGCTTGGCGGCGGAATCCTTCGTCCCCGACCCGAACGAAAGCGCGACGCTGTTTCAGTACGTCAGCGGCTCACCCGTGGTGCGCGCGGCTTACCGCGCGGTTTCCGATATCGTTACTCGCGTCATTGACGGCATGCCGCGGGAAGGTCGCGTGCGTATTCTCGAAATCGGCACGGTCACGTCGCGCCTGGGCGCGCATCTGTGGCATCAGATCCCTTTTTCGCGTTGTGATTACGTGCTGGCCGGGTCGTCCCAGGAGGTGTTCGATTTTCATCAGGACCTGCTGGAGAAGTTTCCATGTGTCGACTCGCACCTGGTGGACTTCGAGCAGCCGGTATCTGACCTCGCCGGCGAGTTCAAAGACCGCTTCGATATCGTCATCGCCTCGCATATGTTGTCGAAATCGCGCGATCATGAGCGCGTTCTGGCTAACGTCCGTGAGACCATGGCGCCGAACGCACTGCTGGTGTTGCTGGAATCGCGGCCGTCGCGTTGGTCGGATCTCGTGTTCGGCCTGAATCCGGCATGGTGGGACGAGAGCCAGTGGCGGGAGACGCTGTTCGGTCAGGTATCCACGCGGCACCTGGACGAACTCCTGTCGGGTGCGGGATTCGACCAGACGCGACATATTTCCGATCGGCAATCGGGTGTGCCGCAGATCCTGATATCGAGAGCGACGCAGGGGCCCGCGCAGGTGGGAATGGGCACCAATGAAACGGCCCCGGCGCGTCTGGTGCTGCTGATCGACCCGCAGGACGGTTACGGATCTGCGCTGGCCAAAGTCCTGGCGGGCAGTCTGGCAGAGGCCGGGCATCGGGTGGTTCACCTGTATGCCGCGAAAGACTTTGCAGCGCTAACGGGGGGCTACTCCGTCGATTTGCGGTCTTCGAAACAACTGCAGCGGGCGTTCAGTGCCGTTGCCAAGACTTACGCCACGGTAGATGACGTTGTGTATCTGGGGGGCATTGATGCGGATTTGGAGTTCGAATCGGCGCAGCGCGTGCTTGCTCGACAGGTTGACAAATGCGCGATAGCCGCCAACCTGTTGCAGGCGTTGGAGCAATCGGGTACGACGCCACGGGTTTGGCTCGTGACGGCCGGTGCCCCGTTTCACGAGCTGATCGATGGCGAGACGGTGACGGCGCGGGGACAACCGATCGCGGATGCGTCGCTGTGGGGGTTCGGCAGGACGCTGATGAACGAATACCCGGGTATTCCAGTCAAGCTGGTGGGGTTGGCCGCCCTGGATCAACTGGAGCGCATGTCGACGGGCTTGTTGGAAGAATTGTCGGCCCCGGATGACGAGGACGAAATCGTTTACACCGAGATGGGCCGCTTTGTGACGCGCGTGGTTCCCGCCGAAGCGGGACTGATGCAGGCGCAACCGGAAGTACGTGACGAGGCCACCTGGACCAAGTTGGATTTCAGTTTCCCCGGCCCGTTGAAGAACCTCTTCTGGCGCACGGATACCGCACCCGCGCTCGCGGCGGCCGACGTGGAAATCGAAGTGCGAGCGGCGGGCCTGAATTTCCGGGACGTGATGTACGCGATGGGTTTGCTTTCCGATGAAGCCGTTGAGCGTGGTTTTGCCGGACCGACGCTGGGTATGGAACTGTCGGGTGTGATCAAGCGTATCGGCCCGGAGGTGCACGACCTCGCCGTCGGTGACGAGGTGATCGCCTTCGCCCCGGCCAGTTTTGCGACGCATGCCGTCACGACGCAGAGCGCGGTGGTGAGAAAACCGCCTGAGTGGTCGTTCGCGGCGGCGGCGACGGTGCCCACGACTTTCTTTACCGCGTACTACGCCTTGCACCATTTGGCGCGTCTGCAGCCGGGGGAACGGGTATTGATTCACGGTGCGGCCGGAGGCGTCGGTATTGCCGCCATACAGCTGGCGCATCACCTGGGGGCTGAAATATTCGCCACGGCGGGCTCCGATGAAAAACGGGACTTCGTCGGTTTGCTGGGAGCGGATCATGTCATGGATTCACGCTCACTGGCGTTCGCGGATGAAATCCTGGATGTCACGCAGGGCGAGGGCGTTGATGTCGTGCTCAACTCCCTGGCAGGGGAGGCCATTAATCGAAACCTCAAGGTGCTGAAACCGTTCGGGCGCTTTCTTGAGCTCGGCAAGCGCGACTATTACGAAAACACTAAAGTGGGATTGCGGCCTTTCCGCAACAACGTCAGTTATTTTGGCATCGACGCGGACCAGTTGATGGCGGAGCGCCCCGCTCTTACCCGCCAGTTGTTCGTCGAGTTGATGCAACTGTTTGAAAACGGTCAACTCAAGCCGCTGCCCTACCGCGCGTTCGCGGCGAGCGAGGCAATAGATGCGTTTCGCTACATGCAGCAGTCCAAACAGATCGGCAAGGTCGTACTGACCTTCGACGAACCGCCGGTGTCGAAAAAGTCCGCCGTCGGCACCAAACAGCCGCTGCAGTTGCCGGCCGATGCGACCTATCTGGTGGTCGGCGGGCTCAGCGGGTTCGGCGCCAAGACGGCCCTGTGGCTGGCGGATAAGGGAGCGAGGCATCTTGCGCTGGTCAGCAGAAGCGGCGAAGCGGGTCCGGAAATTCAGCAGGCCCTGGAGGGGTTGCGCGGAGACGGCGTTACCATCAAACAGAGCGCTTTCGACGTCACCGATACAGCTGCCATGGCGCAGTTGTTCGATGAAATCGAAAATGAGTTGCCGCCCCTGCGCGGCGTAATTCACGCGGCCATGGTAGTGGCCGACAAACTGGTTAGAAACATGGACGCAGGTGATCTCGAAAAAGTCTTTGCACCCAAGATGGTGGGCGCGATGAACCTGCATGAGTTGACCAAACGGATGCCGCTGGATTTCTTCGTGTTGTATTCCTCGGCGACCACCTTTTTCGGCAATCCCGGGCAGGCGAACTATGTCGGCGCCAATATGTTTTTGGAAGCCCTGGCCCAGGCACGACGAGACCGGGGCCTGCCCGCGATATGCGTGAGTTGGGGAGCGATCAGTGACGTCGGTTATCTGGCGCGGAACGAGGAGATCAAGGCATCGCTCGAATCGCGCATGGGGGGTGCCGCCTTGAAGTCTGCCGAAGCGCTCGAAGTCCTGGAGCAGTTGATCGTCCAGGATCGGTCAGGCCTGGGTGTGTTGGATTACGGCTGGTCGGCATTGCAGCGCTTTCTACCGTCGGCCGCGGCCCCGAAATTTTCCGTATTGGCGCTGCAATCGGACGAAGGTGAGCTGGACGCCGAGGGGCTGATCGAGATTCAACGCTGGGTACAGGAACTGTCCGCGGAAGAACTCACGGTGCTGTTCGTTGATCTGTTGAAGAAGGAGGTCGGAGAGATACTGCGTATTCCTCCCGACAAGCTGGATGAGCATCGTTCGGTTTTCGATCTGGGCATGGATTCGCTGATGGGTATGGAACTGGTTTCCGCCGTGGAGGCTAGGTTCGGCGTGAATTTGCCGATCATGGCGCTCAGCGAAGGGCCGACGATTGCCCGGTTGGTGGAACGAATCGTCGCGCAGTTGAAGACGCCGGGTTCGGAAGTCGAGGAAACCGGATCGCTCAAGAACCAGGTCCAAAGTACGGCGATTCAGCACGGCGGCGAAGTGGATGACGAATTCATCGACGAGATAACCGCCAATCTTTCCGATGCCGCCGACGAATCCCAACAGTCTGCGCTGCACTGATGATCGAGTCGGCACATGAAGCGTAAGGGTGTTCAAGGCCTAACCGGTCAGTTGAAAGAACAACTGATCAAACAGGCGCTTGAGCGCCGCTCGCGGAAGTTCGAACAGGAACAGAGCACGCCCGGTGAAGGGCTATTGAGCAACCGCAACAACACGCGCTCTATCGGGAGCAGTGTTCCGGATCGGTTTTGCCGGTTCGACCAGCATCCCGGTTACAAGCAGATCCAGATTATCCGGGAAGGGGCGATCAAGCTCGGTATCGACAGCCCCTACTTTCGTGTGCACGACGGTGTCGCCGGTCCCTCGACGCATATAGATGGCGAGATCTATGTCAATTTTTCGAGTTACAACTACCTCGGCCTGAACGGACACCCTGAGGTCAATGACGCGGCGCGACAAGCGATTGAGCAGTGCGGCACTTCCGTGTCGGCGAGTCGCGTGGTTTCGGGTGAGCGCGCCGTACACGGAGAACTTGAAAACGCCCTGGCGGAGGTTTACGAGGTTGACGATTGCGTGACTTTCGTCAGCGGACATGCAACCAACGTCACGTCCATCGGCTACCTGTTCGGTGCCAAGGACCTCATCATTCACGACGCCCTGATACACAACAGCATACTGATGGGAATTCAGCTGTCGGGCGCCCGCCGCCGGTCGTTCGCGCATAATGATCTTGAAAGGCTCGAGGCCATATTGCGTGACGAGCGCAAGAGTTTCGAGCGGGCGTTGATCGTAGTTGAAGGGATCTACAGCATGGACGGCGATTACCCGGACTTACCCGCGTTGGTCGAGCTGAAAAACCGCTACAAAGCATTTCTGATGGTCGACGAGGCCCATTCATTCGGCGTGATGGGAAAGCGGGGTTTCGGGGTGCGGGAGCATTTCGGGCTTGACGGCAAGGATGTCGATATTTGGATGGGCACGCTCAGCAAGACCCTGGCGAGTTGCGGTGGATACATCGCGGGCGAGCATGCACTGATCGAGCACCTGAAGTACTCCGCGCCGGGCTTTCTTTACAGCGTCGGCATGGCGCCGCCGGCGGCGGCCGCGGCGCGCGCCGCGCTTGACCTGATGCGCCGCGAACCGCAGCGCGTAACGCGCTTGCAGCAGCGCGGGAGGCGGTTTCTCGAAGGTGCCCGCGACGCGGGCGTCGATGTCGGATACAGCACGGGGTTGGGCGTGGTTCCGGCCGTGACAGGGAGTTCGATCAAGGCGGCGCGGCTCGCGAACGATCTGATGCAACAAGGTATCAACGTCCAGCCGATCGTTTACCCGGCGGTCGAGGAAAAGGCCGCCAGGCTGCGTTTCTTCATGAGTTCGGAGCACACTGAGCAGGATCTCGATAAAACCGTATCCTTGTTAAGCGAGGCATGGGCCTGACGCTGACCGAGGTCGGGCCCCGAGCAGTTGTCGCACCCATCCCCGGTTCGTGTGATCTATTGCACCAGCGGCGGCCTGTACGGCGCGCTGATACTTGAGCGATTGCTGGCAAGCCCGAAAGTCGACGTGGTCGGTGTAACGCTGTCGACCCGTATCCTGCGCAAAGGCTACGGCTTCTTCAGAGGCGCTCTGGCCCAGGTCGGGCTCACCGGAATGAGGTACTCAGCGTACCTTTGGTGCGCGACCGACCTGGCCGACCTGTTGGCTCAGAAGCGGTCAGTGCGACGCCGGTCGGTCCGTCACGGCATCCCCCTGCTGGCCACGCGGGATATCAATGCAGCCGCGGGTGCCGCGTTCGTCGGTGGATTGCGGCCGGATTTGTTGTTGTCCGGTTTCTTCAACCAACGCCTGGCGCCCCAGCTGTGTCGGGTGCCGACCCGGGGGGCGGTCAACATTCACCCGGGTGCATTGCCGGCGTTCAGGGGTGTCGACCCCGTGTTCCACGCGATGCAACAGGGCAGCGGCGAGTTCGAGGTCTCGGTGCATCGCGTGGTAGAGGCGCTGGATGCCGGTCCGGTGCTGGCGCGCCGGCGCTTGAGCGGGCGGGGCGACAGTCTGTTGTCTCTGACGGCACAGTTGTTCTGCGCCGGTGCGGATCTGACCATCGAGAATCTTGCGCGGATTTCGAGCGGGTATCCGGGGGAGGTCCAAACCGGTAGCGGCCGGTACGATTCATGGCCGACGCCCGAAGCGGTCCGCGACTTCGCGGCCAGCGGCAAGGCGCTGGTGCGTGGCACTGACCTCCGGCAGATTGTCCGCGGGACCCTGTGCGCCATCCCGGAAAACGCACCGGCTTGAGTCCGCTCAACCGGCATGTTGCACCAGCCGATCATGGGCCACATACCGAAACCCGATGCAGCAGCTTCGCATCCGCATCCTCTTTTTCCGCGGTTTTCTGCAGGGTACGGTTGGTGACCGGCCCAGGATCCATCCGGGCCCTCGTTGGTCCAGGCACGCCTGCACTGGCTGTTCACTCAAGTCGTAGCGACCGCTATGCCTTTCGCTCCACAGCGGCGTCCAGCCGCAGCTGTCCGGCGCGATCATCCCGGATTCTGGTGCAACATGCAGGTTAACGGGCCAACCGACCGTCATCGATTGGATGGCGTGCGACCGACATTCTCGGGTCGCGGACGAATCAGTCCGGCGGCCAGCAATCCGCGTTCGGCGAGTTCCTCGGCATACAGCTCCCGATTCTGAGCAGTTGGGCGCTCGGATTTCGGCGACCAGATGAAATAGTCCGATCGGCCATCGTGAAAGTCCAGCGTCCGATAGACGTCCGGCATACTGGGCACGTGGTCACCGTAGAACACCAGGGTACTCGCCGGATAGTCGGCAGCGAGGCGCTGCGTCAACGCACCGATCATCCGGTCGGCGTTTCTGAGGTGGCGTAGATAAACGGAGAGGTCCCGCAACTCCGCGGCAGGGGGGGCGGTGTAGAACTCAGACAATGCAGCGTCCGGCACCTTCTCCAGATGCAGCGGGCCGTGGTTTTCCATGGTGATCACGAACACGAAAGTCGGGCGACAGGCCGCCGCAAGTACCTCGAATATCTTATCTGTGACGGCCGAATCACTCACGTAGGGCCCGAACTTTTCCGCACTGGGGAAGGCAGCGATATCCAGAAAGCGCTTGAACCCAAGCGCGGGAAAGACCTTGTTCCGACCGAAGAAACTTGCCGGATGCGGGTGCACGCAGACGGTGTCGAATCCGGCACAACCCAACCGGGATGCGAGCGAATGCAAGGGCTGTCGGGCGAATTTGCGGTAGGGATTGAACCCGTGTACGCCGAGCTGCTCTGCGCTGATTCCGGTCAGGACGGCGAATTCCGAACGCATCGTATTCGCCCCCCAGGCGGGGACATGCATCCGGCCGGTGTCGGTGGCAGCGGCGACCGCACGATCAAAGTTTTCCAGGATATCCCGCCTGATGCTCGGTAGCAGGCGGCGAGCATCGAAAAACGATTCGCTCTGCACCAATACGAAATGCGGCAGCGCGTCCGAAGCGGCTGCCCCAATACGCGGCACCCGGACTCGCGGCAGGTGCGTCTCAGGGGCAATTAGCGGTGCTTGAGCTTCGGCCCGGCGGTACATCCACAGACTGGGCAACAAGCCCCAGCGATCGACATCGTCGATGATTTTGAAACTGGGTGCCGCGGCATGTCGCGTTCCGATGCACACCAAGGCGGCACCCGCCACGCCACCCGTCACTAGCAGCGCGACTAGCACCGGGACGGAGACCCAGTCGGTCAGGGGCGGGTCCAGTACCAGTCCGAGATAGACCACTGCGATGATGGCGACCGGACCCAGGATTGCCGCGACCGGGTTGAGGAACGGCAGGTACAGCCGCGGGTGCTTGAGTGCCTGAGTGAACAGACTGAAATCGGTAAACACAAAGGGTTCTCGCAACGCTTTGTATTTAGCATTGTTGACGATGAACACCGTAAAGACCATGGCGAGCGCGATACCGGCTGAGAAATAGGCGCGTCGGGTCACGCCGACCAGGAAAAAGAACACCAGGGTGTAGATGCCCAGATGGATGAGCAGGGCGCTGAGGTTGCGCCAGGCGCTGCGATTACTCGGCGCCGCGAATTTCTCACCGAGGAAGGCTGCCAGCCAGCCGCCGATGAACGCGACAAACAGCTGTAAAGCGGCCGATACGAACCCCGCGTTCAGCTGCATCGGCACGTCGCGGATTGAGACTCGATCGCGTATCCCGGCGCTCGGCAGCAGATCTCAATCACCGTAGCGCAAGATCCTGAGAATCTGCTCGGACCAACTCGGCGGCAGCGTGGCGAGCGCCCACATGCCCAGGTTGAGGGGGAAAGGAAAGCTGATCCGTGCGCGACCTCGGGCGAGACCGCTCACAATGATGCGCGCGGCGCGGTCCGGCGACTGCATAAAAGGTTTGGGGCCCGGAAAGCGCTCGCTCATGGCGGAATCGACGAAACCGGGCAGGACCACGGACACGCTGACCCCGCGCGGCTTGAGCCACCCCCGCAAGGCCTCACCGTAGGCCTTCAGCCCGGCTTTGGTCGCGCAATACGAAGGCGTAACGGGGAGGCCGTAATAGGCGGACAACGAGCTGATCAGGGCGATCTGGCCGGATCTGCGTTGCAGCATATAAGGCAACACCGCGTCGATCGTGGCGAGTGCCGCCCTCAGATTGACATCGATGACGTGTTCGATCGTCGACCACGCTTCTCCGTTCGGCGTTTCCCGCACATTGGCGGTGACGCCCGCATTGATGACGGCCAGGTCTATCGGCGTCCGTGCTTCGACGCTTTCCACCCAGCTTCGCAATCGATCGCCGTCGCGGATGTCGAACACGCCGGCAACGACCGAGGCGCCGCGCCCCCGACAGTCGCCGGCCAGCCGTTCCAGCCGTGCGGCGTCGCGGCCGTGCAACGCGAGCTTGCACCGGCTCGCCGCGTACTTTCCGGCCAGGGCCTGGCCTATCCCGCCGGTGGCGCCGGTGATCAATACGGTGTCCGGAGCCGATTTGAAGCCCCCGGCGCTCAAGTCAGATGTGCCTGCTGCATTGGGCTGGAGGCGCGCCGGCGACGGTCAGTCCGCGCCAGGCATTGATCGAGCCGACTGTCCGGTTCCAGACAACGCGGTATCGCCAGCAGCGCCTGTCGTATTCCCGGCGACGTATACAGGTCGCCGTTGACCTGCGTGGTGTGGACGACGACCCGCCGGAAGGCCGCCGCGAGCACGTCATCGGGCTTCACCGGTCGCTTCCAGAAACTGTCCAAATCGCCCTGATGCACCAGACCTGGCAATGCGTAGATTGCTTTACCCAGGGTGCAGACGGGTAATCCGCGCAGGATCGCGGCAAGCCCCACCGTACTGTTGACGGTAATCAATCCCGCCGCGTAATCGAATAATTGCGCCAGGTCGCCCGATTCGAGATACCGCACCCGATCGTTGAGCGAAAACCGCCCGATCAGTTCGTGCAACGTTTTGTGGTAATTGACCAAACCGGTATCCAGAGGATGGTTCTTGATCACCAGCAGCGCGTCCTTCGGCGCGTGCTCGGCAAAGGACGCGGTGACGCTTGTGATGACCTCTCGCATGGACCGGAAAGGCGAGTGTCGCGAGATCTGGAAATCGGCGTTGAGCTGCAACGGCAACAGGTAGAAGGGTGTGTCGCGCGTGCACAGGGCCTGGATTGTTTGCCGGTCTTTGCGGCGATACCAGGGCGCGAACGAATAGCGTTTGACCCAGCCCGCATACTCGATCAACGCATGGTGCGGGCGGTGGGTACGATAGCCCGGGAAGGCGACGGGGTTCGCGAGATTTGCGAAGTGATAAGCCATATCGTGCAAGGCGCGTATCCGGATATCGCCAACTACCGGTGCGACGTCGTCGGGCGGCGGCAGGTAGTCGCTCGCGAGCAGGTACCAGGACGGGTCTTTCGGGAGCGGTGATGCCGCGTTCACGCCACCTCGTTCGAGCGTGAACCAGTGCGGTCGCAGATACCCTTCCTCGACCACGTGGACCCGGGCATCGCGGTCACGCGCGATCTGGATTGCAATCCGGTGAATTGGCCGTTGATCACCGAACAGAATCAGGTCGGAAAAAGCATGGGCAGCGAATTTCTCGTTCAGAAACCGAGGCAGATCCTCGAGCCCGGAACGGAATTGCCAACAGGGCCGTCGGCCCCAGTACAACGCGTCCCCGGCGCAGAAGTTGATGCGGAAAATCCGATGTCCCTGGTCTTGCAAGCGGTCCGCCAGTCGAGCGAAAAACGGACTGGCGACGCCTTGCAGAAACAAGAACCGGCACCGCGTCATCGATACGGCGCCCCGGTCGTGAAGAACGCCCGTCCGCGACGCCACCTGCTGCTCGACGGCGCACCGTGACGAAGTTCCCTGAGTACGCCCGCGCCGAACGCGTTGACAGTTCTCAGCGCGCGCCATAACAGGCCGCGTCTCGATGGCGTCGGGGGGTTTCCCAGCCGCGAGCGTCGCAACAGTTCGACAACCATTTCGGGTGTGGTGAAGTGGCCGGTGAGCGGATTCACATACCTGGGATACAGAATCAAGGTCCCCGCCACCAGTTGGTCGAGCGTCAATCGTCTGGTCCGCCGCGGACAACGGCAATGATCCTTAGTCAAGCCCCATCCCGCGTAAAAGGGCATTCCATAGGTCGTGACCGACTTGCCGCGCAATAATGCCTCGAAACCCGTCAGCGAGGTCATGGTGTGGACTTCGTCGACGGCGTCGAGACAGGCCGAGATGCTGATATCTTTGACCAGCGCGTCGAAGTCGTTCACATCGACCTGTTCATCGTCGTTGCTGCGATTGCCACTGACCACGTCCGGGTGCGGTTTGTACACGATAAACGCGTGCGGATTGTCGCGCCGCACCGCGGCGAGCAGGCTGGCATTGGATCTGATCGTCTGACCGCCGTAGCGCAAAGACGCATCACCCTCGACCTGACCGGGAACCAGGATGGTCGTTTGACCGGGTGCGCCATTCGGCCGCCACGCCGCGACAGCGTGGCCGACGTTGTACTTGCTCACGCCGGTCTCGACCAAGGCCGTGATCAGCCGCCTCGCCCGCGCCACGAGATCGTCGTCGAACACGTCGTGGGCCAGGATGTGTTCGAGGTCGCTCGGTTGGCGGGCGTCATAATAGATACCGCGGGTATCGAGTACGAGCGACGCGGGTGCGGTCAGGTCGGTACCCAGGCCCACCGATCGCAGAAAACCGTCTTCCATACGCCACACCGGGTACGCGAGCCGCTCGGCCGTTCGCCGCAGTTTCCGGTCGTCGCGGTAGCCCCAGACGAACACGGCGGTCGTGTCGGGGTCGAGTCCGCGCGGAATACGGGCGGCGGTCTGGAAGAATCGCACCTCGGCGGAGTTCGAGGCGACAAAGGGCCTGACGTAGTGGCGTTTCCACCAGGTGATACCGTATCCCAAAAGCGTGGCGGCATTGCGCCGTCGCCACGTGCTTTGCAATTGCAGGTGAGCGGCGATGCGCTCGGCGCTGCAAGCCTCGAACAGATCCGGGTCGATGTAACGTGTGTAGGCGAAAAATGCGGCGGCGAACACCTGCGCCAGCGAGCGTCTTCTGACCCGGCGCGCAGGGATCTCGCCACGATCGTCGGTGATCCCCCAGCCGGCATAGAAGGGCGCGCCGAAGCACACCACCGGTTTGGCCTGCATCAAGGCGATGAACCCGAGCGGCGAGGTAACGACGTAGACCCGCGTCACCCGCGCGATCAGCTGAGCGGCATCGACGTTGCCCGCGACCCGGTGGGTGTGTTCGTCCAGGTCGAGGTCGGAAAGATGTCCTGGCCGTGACGTGCGTTCCCCGCCGCAGCGGTGTCTCGCGATCAGGATGTCCGCATCCGGGTTTTCCTTTCGTGCGGCGGTCAGCATGCGCTGAAAACGACCAGCGTCGGCCAGTCCGAGTGAAACATGCTGATCGCCGCGTGCCTGGTCGACGACCAGCACGGACGGTTTGCCCGGCCTGCCGGGGGGCTCAGGCGATGGCGTTGCCGCGACCCAGGCCAACTCGCAGTCAACGAAGTTCCGGATGCATTCCGCGGCGCGCCGCAGCACCTTCGGATCGTCGATGTCGACAACGGGATCAGGCTGTTTCGGTGGCGCCGGCAGCGGCCTAACCTCGTCGCCGTTGATCAGGCGCTCGAGGCGCGAGGGACGCGTGGCGTCGTAGTGGATGCCCAGGTCGTCAAGCGCCACCGAAAAAGCGTGCGACCCCGTTACAACCAGATTCGACATCGGCAGAAAGTTGGTCTCGACGGCCAGCCGTGTCCCGTCGGCAGTCACAATGACTTCGGGCGGACCAACGCTGCTCGGATCTCGGTTGTCCGCGCCCGCGATGACCGCGTTGTTGGCGGATTTCGAACGCGGCCGCCAAGCGCGGCGGTCCGGGGATCCCGCGCCCAGCACGGCATCGATCCCGCGGATTTTGGCGATGTCCGATGTGAAGGTCATGGTTGCGGCTGTTCCGCACGCCCAACAGAGTCTAGCGCCAGTGGCGCGACGCCGCGGTCAGATGCTCAACCGACACCTCGGGATGGGTTCGACGATCCCTTGCCGGTATCGATCCGATGCCAGGCTGCGACGCGGCCTTGCCTGGCGGCCTGCTTGTCCTGACGCTCGCGCCACAGTTTGAAGCCGCGATACCACAGGCGCGTCAGCCAGGGGTGGTCCAGACCCGGAAACGGGTTGAACGGGTTGGTGCGGCTGTCGGCATAGATCTCGAGTCGGGTGCAGGGTACCGTGACCGCGCCCCGGGCGTGGAAGCCGAAGGTGTTGGCGATCACCAGGGTGTTTTTGCGCACCGTCAACGGTGTGGGTTTGGCCAGACCCATTTCGAGGCGGTCTTGCTCGGTGCAGCGCAACGAGCCGCGCCGCGCGTAGGTGTCCGGAAGCGACTTGCCGCGAATACTTTGACGATACTCCCAAGCCAGGCGTTTGAGGGTCAATTTGTGCGAGCCGGCCAGGTAGTTGAACGGGCCTTTGTGACCCTCGACGTCCTCCAGAAACAGCCACGCCTTCATGGTCGGGTGAAAGGTGTCGGCGTGCAGGCACTTTTGCGGGTCGCTCGAATCGCGGGGCCCGTGTCCATTCCAGATCTGTTCGATATGGATCATCGGCAGGGTGAAGCGTGTCGCCGCCCACTGCAGAAGACGGCGGTACTTTTTGTCGTTGATCAGCCGCGCGCAGTGCGGCAGCCGTTGCAGCGTCGACGGATCCAACAGGGTGCGGTGAGTCAGCGTGTCGCCTTGAACGCATTCCCGCGTGTCACCGCGGAAGCGGCGGACCTCTTTCTCCAGCGCCAGAAAGTCCTGCGGTGACAGAAAGTCTTCTTTGACCAGGTAGCCCTGGCGTCGCATGGCCCGGCGTTCGTCTTGACTCGCCAAGGCGACGAAAAATACCGAGCGCAGCGCCGTGATGCCGTGCGCGAGCAGGAGCCTGAACACGTGCAGTCCCAATCGATTCAGGAGGGGGCTGCCGATCACCTGGTTTTTTTCGAATGATTTCGCAGTCGTAAACACCTGCGCGAGATGCAGCGGGAAACTGGCTATGGATTTAAACGTCATCAATTAGGGGTTCCGTGGTCCTGATGTCAATCCGCAGCCGTTGAATCGCGATCGCTCAATCGGGCCCAAGCGGCGCCGAATTCGGGATTTTACCGCATTGAAGGCGGAGAGTCCTTTCGGGTTGACAGGAAAAGCGCGCCGCCAGTCGCAGTTTTCGGATCGGGC
This sequence comes from uncultured Chromatiales bacterium, assembly GCA_965368585.1. GTDB lineage: Bacteria > Pseudomonadota > Gammaproteobacteria > Chromatiales > Chromatiaceae > JARRQB01. Next base: position 13,502 of record CBDUNM010000115.1, read on the forward strand.
CGGCGCCCGATTGCCGCCGGACGCGCAAAGTTGCCCTGATCCCGTTTCGAAAGCGAGGCACGATCGGCGCCGTTCGGGGAGTTCCCTGATCACACGGTGCATAGGCGACGACGGCCCGTTGCCGTCCAGGTTTTCGCGCATACCCGGCTGCCATGTGGGGGCTGTATGGTACCGAGGGCCGGACTCGAACCGGCAAGGTGTTGCCACCGGGGGATTTTGAATCCCCTGCGTCTACCAATTTCGCCACCTCGGCAAGAAGCCGTGGAGTATAGCGAGATCCTGAAATTCGGCAAGGGTTGGTATGTCGGCCGCGCGGCGAACCGAATAAGCTCCGCTACCCGCGGCGCGCCCGGCCCGTACCATGGCCGCGTTGCAACTCATCGCGACTTATAGAACCATTACTCGACGTTACGCCTTGCCGTGAAAAACAATCCACGCACCATCCACCTGGAAACCCATCCCGTGACCGGTACGCCTCGCGCCGATGCAGCGCTCTGATTTCGCCTACGATCTGCCGGACGACTTGATTGCCCAGCACCCGGCCCCCGAACGTCGCGGCAGCCGCCTGCTCTGCCTGGACGGCGTCAGTGGGGCGATTGCCGATCGCGTGTTTCCGGATCTTCTGGAACTCGTACGACCCGGAGACCTGCTGGTGTTCAACGACACGCGGGTAATTCCGGCGCGCTTGTTCGGGACCAAATCCACCGGCGGGCGTGTCGAGATACTGATCGAGCGGTTCGAGACGCGGGAGCGCGCGCTGGCGCACATCCGCGCGAGCAAAGCGCCCAGACCGGGCGGGTGCCTGACGGTGGGGGTTCAGGAACTGCAGATACTGGGGCGGGAAGGGGATCTGTTTCGCATCAGTCTGCCCGGGGGAGACCTGATGGCGGTGCTCGAGGAGCTGGGGCATATGCCGTTGCCCGGCTACATCGCGCGCGATGACACGCCGGTTGACGCCACGCGCTATCAGACGGTGTACGCGCGGCGCCCCGGCGCCGTGGCGGCGCCGACGGCCGGTTTGCACTTCGACGAGCCGATGCTCAAGGAACTCCGGGCGCGGGGCGTGGAGTTCGCCTGGGTGACCTTGCACGTCGGTGCGGGAACCTTCCAGCCGGTTCGGGTCGAGCGGCTCGAAGATCATGTGATGCATGCCGAATGGGTGGAGGTCGATGCGGACGTTTGCCGTCGGGTGGCGGTGGCGAAAGCGGCGGGCCGGCGGGTGATCGCGGTCGGCACCACCAGCGTGCGCAGCCTGGAGACGGCTGCTGCCGGCGCCACGTTGCGACCTTACTCGGGTGATACGCGCTTGTTTATCACGCCGGGTTTCGAGTTCCAGGTCGTGGACGCGTTGCTGACCAACTTTCACCTGCCCGAATCGACGCTGCTGATGCTGGTCAGCGCCTTTGCCGGCCATCAGGCGGTGATGACGGCCTACCGGCATGCCGTCGCCCGGAGGTACCGGTTTTTCAGTTACGGTGATGCCATGTGGCTGACGCGCAGCCCGTGTTGCGGCGCCGATGAGCGGGCATAAAAAAGGCGCGGCTGGAGAAGCCGCGCCAGAGTTCCACCAAAGGAGGATGGAGGAGTGTACTGAATAAACAGTACATGATTATTTTCTAATATAATGTTTATTCCTGTCAACCTTCAGTTTCCCCGGATCTCGAATATGCGGGTAACGCCCTGATGCAGTTCAAAGTTGATTTTCGCTCCGGCCAAGCGCGCCGGGGGCGCCTCACGTTTCCGCGCGGAATCGTTCAGACCCCGGCCTTCATGCCTGTCGGCACTTACGGCACAGTCAAGGCGATGACGCCGGAAGAATTGCGTGGGCTCGGCGCTGAGATCATTCTGGGCAATACGTTCCACCTCTGGCTGCGACCCGGCACGGCGGTGATCCGCGCCCATGGCGACCTGCACGATTTCACCCACTGGCAAGGTCCAATTCTGACCGATTCCGGCGGCTTTCAGGTCTACAGCCTGGGGAAAATGCGCAAGATCACTGAGCAGGGGGTGCATTTTCGTTCGCCCGTCGATGGCGCCAGGGTGTTCATGGGGCCGGAAGAGTCGATGCAGGTGCAGCGCGAACTGGGCTCGGATATCGTCATGATCTTCGACGAATGCACCCCTTACCCGGTGACCGCCGCCGCCGCACGCCGCTCCATGGAACTGTCGTTGCGCTGGGCCGAGCGCAGCAAAGCGGCCCACGGCGACAATCCCGCGGCGTTGTTCGGCATCGTGCAGGGCGGTGTCTACGGAGCGCTCCGGCAGCGCTCGGTCGAGGCGCTGCGCGCAATCGGCTTCGATGGTTACGCGGTGGGTGGTCTGTCGGTCGGTGAGCCGCCGGCAGCGCGGTGGCGGATTCTTGATCAGATGGGCGGCGCGCTGCCTCCCGACCGGCCGCGTTACCTGATGGGTGTCGGTACGCCGGCGGACATCGTCGAAGCCGTGCGCCGTGGCATCGACATGTTCGACTGTGTGATGCCGACCCGCAATGCGCGCAACGGGCACTTGTTCACCCACCAGGGCGTGGTGCGGATCAAAAACGCCGTTCACGAGCGGGATACCGGGCCGCTGGACCCGGCTTGCACATGCTATACCTGCGCCAACTATTCGCGAGCCTATCTGCGCCACCTGTACCGTTGCAACGAGATCCTGGGCGCGCGGTTGAATACCATCCACAATCTGACCTACTACCAGACCCTGATGCGGAACATTCGTGAGGCCATCGAAAGCAGCTGGTTTGATGAGTTCCGGAGTGAGTTTTATGCCAACCTTGGACAGGCCGAGCGCGCGTGACGGCGGCGGGGTACGGCGGGGCCTGCCACGAAAGCCGAAGATACATGCAATTGCAGCGACGGCCTGTGGCATAATACGGCCCCTTTAAACCGGTCCGCGCGGATTCTCGCCCGCGCGGACCTCCGACAATTTCGCATTTCGGAGTTCGCCCATGAGCTTTTTTATCTCGGACGCGTTGGCTCAAGCACCTGCCGCAGGCGCGCCGGCCGGCGGTCAAGCGATGAGCTGGATCTTCCTGATCGGCATGTTTGCCATCATGTACTTCTTCTTGATTCGGCCGCAGGTGAAGCGTCAGAAAGAACACAAAAAGATGGTGGAAGCACTGCAAAAGGGCGACGAAGTGCAGACCATGGGCGGCCTGATGGGGAAAATCACCGAGATCGGGGATACCTTCGTCAAACTGGAAATTGCCGATAAGGTGATCATCACCGTGCGGCGTGCGTCCGTCGAATCGGTCATGCCCAAGGGCAGTTTGAAAGAACTCTAACGACCATTTTCCGGGTCCGGGAATCTCCCCGGGCCCGATCGCCACCCCTGAACGAATCCTTCCGCCATGCTCAACCAATACCCGCTTTGGAAAAACATTCTCGTGCTGCTCGTGGTGCTCGTGGGCGCTCTGTACGCACTTCCCAACGTGTTCGTCCAGGACCCGGCACTGGACATATCCGGCAAAGATGAAACGGTCGTGGACGATGCGCTCGAGGCGCGTCATACAGGTGACCTTGGCAATATCGAAGCGAA
>CBDUNM010000116.1:0-16486 GCA_965368585.1 uncultured Chromatiales bacterium
GTGGTTGTTCCGCCGCTGGGTCGCAGTCGCCATATCCGGCGTGGCCATCGGCGTCGTTACCAATTCGACGGTGGCATTCTATGTCCTCTTCGGCCAGCCGTTCACGCTGATCTCGAGCATTATTCCGCCGCTGCTTTCGGCACTGACGGTCGCGGCATTGGTGCATTTTTTCAATGCCGTGTACCAGGCGGCGCGTCAAGGCTATGTCGGCAAGGAGCGCGTTGCGCGGGCGTTGATCGAAGTACGCCGGCCCGCCAAGTTCACCGCGCTGACCACGGTAGCCGGCCTGGCGTCTTTGGCCACCAGTCCGATCGTGCCGATAAAGATGTTCGGTATCATCTCCGCGTGCGGCACCGCGCTCATCTATGTCGTGGTGTACATGGTGATTCCGAATCTGTTCGCGCGATTCGACGCCAAACCCTGGCCACGGGTGCGCGGCGGATTGGGAGCCATGGACGCGATCGTGCGGCGTTTGTATCGGGTAGGCACACGCTATCCGGGACCGATACTGGCGGCATTCGTCGTGGGTCTGGGTGTGCTCGTTCCACAGGTGGCGAAGGTCGAGGTCGAAACGAATATCCAGGAGTTCTTCTCGGCCGACCACCCGATTCGCGTCGATACCCGGCGCATCGAAGAAAAGCTGCAGGGCACCAACTCGCTCGATATCCGGTTTGATACCGCGGCCAGAGACGGCCTGAAAGATCCCGAATTGCTGGCCAAGATCCGCGCATTCCAACACTGGGTGGAAGCGCTGCCGGCCGTCGACCGCTCGACCTCGATGGGTAATTTTCTCGAGGAGATGCATTGGGCGTTCAACGCCGAGAACGACGCATACCGCCTGCTGCCTACCGACGAGCAACTGATTTCGCAGTACCTCCTCATCTACGACGGTGGCGACCTCTACGACTTTGTCGACCGCGATTTCCGCCATTCGCGGGTCGCCTTGAGCCTGAACGTGCACAGTGCCAACGACATCTCGACGGTCATGACGCAAATCCGTGACTACTTGAGCGCGGAGTTCGGCGACGAGGTGAGCTGGGAGATCGCTGGTGCGGGCCGGCTGTTCGCGGACATGGAGGAGTTGCTGGTCAAAGGCCAGGTCTACAGCTTGTGGGGTGCATTGGTCTTGATCTTCGGCCTGATGTTGATTCTGTGGCGCTCGCTGGGCGACTCCCTGTTGTGCATGGTGCCGAATCTTTCGCCGATTCTGCTGATCTTTATCGTCATGGGCGTGTTCGGCATCTGGCTGGACATGGGCACCGCGATGATAGCGAGCGTGGCCGTCGGTATCGCCGTAGATGATACGATTCATGTGTACCACGGCTTTCGACACCGCATTGCGCAAGGTGCTTCACCGGTGCTCGCGATCGTGCGTACCTACCGGCAAGCCGGGCGGGCGGTGGTCATAACGACCGTGATTCTGAGTGCGCAATTTCTCATTCTTGTGGCATCGGAGTTCGTACCCACCCGGAATTTCGGACTGTTGACGACGGTCGGGTTGATCACGGCGCTGCTTTTCGATCTGGTGTTGATGCCGGCCTTGTTGATTGTGTTTTTCGGACCCAAGCGGCCTTTGGCGCGGCTGTTCGGCGCGGCGCACGGGACAGACCTGGACGCACTCGAAAACGGCGTAGCGACGGGTCGTCACTCGATCGATGTGCACTGGTCTCCTGATCGCAAGACCGCGTTGGTGAAAGAGATCTACCGCGGTAAGTCGGTGATCGAGGCTGCACAGGAGTACGGTTTATCCAAAGCGGAAATCGAACGCTGGCTGGCGAGCGCCGACGTGGGAATCAAGCATGCCTTCGAGGGATACTCGCCGGAGAAGCTGCACACGTATGAAAAGCAGCTCAAGAAGCTGGCGAAACTCTATAAACGTACCCTCAAAGAGAACGAAGACTTGAAAAGAGGTCGGACTACAACCAGTGATCCCGCCGGCCGCGGTGCGGTCAGTCCCGATCAGGCTGCACCCTGACGCGCATCACGAGTCGCAAGTCCCGACCAGATTCGAACCTTGTCCAAGCGTGGACGCCGCGTCGATGTCGCCTCAGCCCCGCGTACAACGATCGCTCTACCTGCCGGATGCGGCGCGGCGGTTCGCTGCGCTGGCGGGGCAGCCATGGGCCATCTGGCTGGACAGCGGCTAACTTGAAAGCGGCGGGCGATACGATATTTCTGTCGCCGACCCGCGTAAGCCCATCGTCGGCATCAACGGCGTTTTGTATGAGCAGACCCGCGGCGTGGCATCGATCGTAACCGACGTCGATCCCTATGATTTTCTTCGAGCGCAGCTTTCGCGGCGCGTCAACGAACCTAAGATTCCGTTTATGGGCGGGTTGGTCAGGTATTTCGGGTATGAGTTCGGCCGGCGGCGGCATCGTGGCCGATTCCCGAATGGATACCGAATACCGCGAAATGCTCGACAAGGCCGCCGTCTTTTTTCGGTTGTTCGATCCTTCGGCCGACTGAGCGGGGCAAATCGACCTCTACCGGGGTGTCAAACCTGCAGCTTTTTGAATTCTTCGTAAAAATGGTTGGTCGCCGCGACAAAGCCGTCTACGCTGCCGCAGTCGTAGCGCATGCCGCGAAATTTGTAGGCCAGCACCATCCCTTCCTGAGCCTGGGTCTTCAACGCGTCGGTAATTTGTAGTTCACCGTTTTTTCCGGGCGGCGTGCGGCGCAGAATCTCAAAGATATCCGGCGTCAAGAGGTAGCGGCCGATAATCGCAAGATTCGACGGTGCGTCCTCCGGGGCCGGTTTTTCGACCATGTCGGAGACCACATACAGACGGTCTTCCAGCGGCGAACAGTCGATGACCCCGTATCTGTGGACCTGGTCGACAGGCACTTCCTCGATGGCCACCACGCTGCAGCGGTATTTGCGGTAGATTTGAGCCATCTGCGCCATGACATGCATGCCCTCGCCGACGCACAGGTCGTCGGCCAGCAGTACGCCGAAAGACTCGGGACCAATCAGCGTTTCCCCGGTCAATATAGCGTGGCCCAGACCTTTCATCTCGATCTGCCGGGTGTAGGAAAAGGTGCATTCGTTCAAGATGTTACGGATGTCGTCGAGAAACTTTTCCTTCGCTGTCCCGTTGATCTGATGTTCGAGTTCGTAACTGATATCGAAATGATCTTCGATGGCGCGTTTGCCGCGTCCCGTCACGATGGCGATTTCGTGCATACCTGCCGCGAGCGCTTCTTCAACGCCGTATTGAATGAGCGGCTTGTTGACCACCGGTAGCATCTCCTTGGGCATCGCCTTGGTGGCGGGCAAGAAGCGCGTGCCGTAACCGGCAGCAGGAAAGAGACATTTCTTAATCATGCGAGTAGGCGGGTTCTATGTAAGTGGTTAGTGGTCCCGCAGGCGCCAAGTCGGCTTACCCGAGGCATCAATCAGGTGATAGCGCAGCAACCAGGCGAACGCATCGTCCGCGTCGCGTTCAAACCAGGCCTTGCTGGACCCGAGACGGAAACTGTATCCCCAGGCGTCCATATCGGCGAACATCCGATCCCTTCCCAGATCGGGCAATTCGTCCGCCAGTACGATCTGCAGATAACACACGCCGTTTTCTTCGGCAAAATCGCCGCCGGCGTCCGTATGCAGGCGCTGGCGGCGCTCAGGTGCCATACAGATGTAGTGGCAGGCTTCGTGCAGCACCGAGTGGACCGGCGTATCGGATCTCGCCAACAAGCGATTGTCGACAAGCCCGGCTTCGCTGTCGCCCCAGTAGGTGCCGGGTATGGCCGTGCCGTCGGCGATCCATTCCAGGCGCAGTCCATACCGGCCGAGTAGTTTAGTCAGATCCTTGAGCGCGACGGCCCCGCACGCTACGACCTCGGGTTGCAGAATCTCCTGGTACAACGGCACTCCGTGATTTCCTAACGACGTTATTCTTTAAGGGTTATAGCCTAACATGAACGATTGACCGATGTTGTGGATCAACACTGCTCCCAGGGTAGGCCGTGGTACCGCCAGCCCGATGTCGTACTTCGATGGTGCGTTTCGTCAAGTTCGCCTTCGAATCCTTCATCGATATGGTAGACGTTTCTCATGCCGCTTTCCGCCAGTACCCGGCCGGCTTCCAGGGAGCGCTTACCGCTGCGGCAGATCAATATCACGGGCGCGCAACCCTCTTCCGCGTCGCACACCACGCCGCCGAGCATCAGTTTGCGGATTTCGGTCACGAAATGCGGGTTGACCGTCCAGTCCGGTTCGTCGATCCAGGCCACGTGAACGCTGCCCGCGGGATGACCGACGAACAGGTACTCCATGGTCGAACGAATATCCACCAGGACGGCGCGCGGATCGCTATGCAGCATTTCGTACGCCTGTTTCGGTGTCAGACTGTGTGGATCCTTCTCGTGCGCCATAGTGCAATCTCCGTGGTGCGATGCAGCATTGATGAGATGGATGAATTTATAGAACATTAATTGGATTTTGTCCCGTCGCGCTGTGGGGCGGGTGTGGCACGCGACGACGTATTCGGGTACCGGCGGAACAGACCATGCGTGTTAACCGGTATATAATCGCGGCGCCATGCAATCCTTGTTGCTTCGAATTCTGTTTGCCGTTCTGGCCGCCTTGCCTTTGCCCGTGATCAGATCCTTGGGACGATTCGGCGGCAATCTGGCGTTTCGCTTTGCCGATACAGAACGGCGCAATGCAGAGGTGAACCTGCGTTTGTGTTTTCCCGAACTGTCGGCGCCGGAACGGACGCTGATGTTGCGCGATGCGCTGCGCGAAAATATGACGACGCTGCTGGAGATGCCCAAGGCGTGGCACAAGGGACCGGACTACTGGGCCCCTAGAATCGACGTCAACGGGGCCGATGACGCCATTCGTACTCATCTGGCGCAGGGTAAGGGGTTGATTCTGGCGGCGCCGCATCTGGGTAGCTGGGAGGTCGGCTCGACCTGGATATCAACGATTGCACCGACGACCACGCTGTATCGGCCGCCCCGGCGCAGTGCGCTGGAGGCGATCATGGTGCGTGGCCGTTCTCAGAGCGGCGCCAAACTGGTGCCGACGACACCCACCGGGGTCAAAGCCCTCTATCGAGCGCTGACCGACGGAGAAATGGTCGCCATCCTGCCGGACCAACAGCCCAAGGAGGCCGGTGCCGCGGGCGTATTCGGCCCTTTTTTCGGCCATCCGGCCCTGACCATGACACTGGTCAGCCGCCTGGCGCGCAAGACGGGCGCGCCGGTTATGTTTTTGTTCCTCGCCAGACAGTCGGGCGGCGGCTATCGCTGGCACTACCTGGATGCGCACCCGGCTATCGCGGCTGCCGATTCCGCTACTGCCGTCGCTGCATTGAATCGAGGTGTCGAGGCCTGTGTCCGCCAGTACCCGACTCAGTACCAGTGGACCTATAAGCGCTTTCAGAAACAGCCCGGCGGCGCGCTCAATCCTTATCAACTCGCGGGCTGAAGCTCAGCATCCCGATCGGTGGTCCGTGCTTCCTCCGCTGCGCCCGAATGCGACGAACACGGCCGACGGCTTCGCTGACATCGCTCGGCGTTCCACATCGCCACGCGCGACGGCTGATGTCGGCGCGATCTTCCGGTCAAGGGCGCCGCAAATCGGCCGTTACGTCTCGTTAGTAGCTTAATTACCGTCGACGTCCGCGGCGAGCGGCCGATGCCGGCGCGGCTGACGCGACTGGATTGGCATGGGGGGCGATCCTGTGGTGAAAAAAGTGCTGCCCCGGCGCCAACCACAATGCTGCCGCGACAGGCTTGCGTTGGATGCCGCCTGAAGACGCATAACCCGGGAGTAAACATGCGACACTTACTATTCGTCACCCTGCTGTCCCTCTCACTGCTGAGCGGATTGGCGACGGGCGCAGAGACCAAAGGTGTCGACATCCGCGTGTTGATCGATATATCGGGCAGCATGCGGCAGAACGACCCAGACAATTTGCGGCGCCCGGCCCTGCGTATGCTGGTCGGCTTGATGCAGCCAGGCACCCAGGCCGGGGTGTGGACGTTCGCACGCTGGGTCAACATGCTGGTGCCGCATGGGGACGTGGACAAAGCCTGGAAGAAGCGCGCCATCGCGTTGTCGAAAAAGATCGGTTCTCCAGGTCAGTTCACCAACATCGAAGACGTATTGGATCAAGCCAGTCGCAGTTGGCACGCGGATCCCGGCGCCACCAATCGACATTTGGTGCTACTGACCGACGGGATGGTGGATATTTCAAAAGATCCGGCGGAAAACCAGGCCTCGCGGGATCGCATCATCAAACTACTGTTGCCACGCCTCAAAAAGGCCGGCGCGCGTATTCATGCGATTGCCCTCTCCGATCGTGCCGATCACGATTTGATGCGCGCATTGACCATCGCCACCGACGGCTGGTACCAGCAGGTCGCGTCTGCGGACGAGTTGCAGCGTGTTTTCCTCAAGATATTCGACAAAGTCGGTCAACCTGACGGCGTGCCTCTGGAGGGGAATCGCTTCCAGGTGGACCGCAGCATCAAGGAGGCCACGGTACTGGTGTTTCGCACCCCCGACTCGCCCAAGACCCGTCTCCACGCTCCCGATGGTCAGTCGTTCGAAGGCAGTCATCTACCCGGCGGCATCGCCTGGCATGCGGACCAGGGGTACGACCTGATCACCATCACCGGTCCGGTGCCGGGGGAATGGCGCCTGGAAGCGGACGTCGATCCGGACAATCGCGTCATGGTCGTTACGGACCTCAGCCTCGAGACATCGCTCTTACCCAATCGACTGGCGGTTGCGGAGCAGGTCGTCTTCAGCGCGTATCTTGCGAACAAGGGCCAGGTCATCGATCGCAGCGCGTTTCTGGAACTGGTCGAGACGAGTGCGTCGTCGGAAGCGTTGAACGGGACCGAATCACATCCCATCAACGACGAGGGCAGGGACGGCGACGAAACAGCCGGCGACGGCCGCTTCGGTATGCAATTCGGATCGGCCTCGCCCCGTGGAGAAGTCGCATTGCGGGTACGCGCCGAAAGCGCGACCTTCGTGCGCGAGAAACGCTTCGTCGTCGATATCGCCGCACCGGCAACCCTCGAGATCGCCGGGCAGGTCGATGCCGCAAGTATAAGATTGACGGTCGATACGACCGTCGTGCAGCGGATCAACTCCGCCACGCTCTACCAGGAAGACCCGCAGGGAAATCGTATTGCGTTGACCGCGGAAGCAACGGGTAAAAACCAGTGGCTTGCCGCGCTGCAAAACCCCGCCTGGCCCGCGAAAGCGGACCTCGAGGCTCGCACCCAGGCCGGCGGTTTGATTCAGACCACGCTCGGACCCCTCTATGTCGACGGCGTCGCGCCAGTACCGGAGCCCGTCCCTGCGCCCGACGTCGCAGCCGACGCGGAAATCGCGGTGCCGCGTCCCGAGGAGGCTGTGGCACCGAACAATACCGTCACGGAAGACGCGGGCTGGGTTATGCCGGCGGCGATATTCGGCGGCGTCAATCTGCTCCTGATGATCGGGGGCGGGTTGGCATGGTGGCTGGTTCGCCGGCGCGGCGCTGCCGATACGGACGAGATCCAACTGCTGTCGGACGACGCGCCCGAGGCACTGAGCGGCGCGGCGGCGGTCGCGCGTGAGGAAGCGGCGTGAGCGATCCTGTTTTTTGGTTGGCGCTAACCGCTGGCGAAGTGGTGCTGGTGTTGCTCGTCGTGTTGTCCGTAGCGTGGTTTCGCCATCGCGCGCAACGCATTCGGGACCGACGAGCCGTCAAGGCGCTGGTCGCCTGGGTCGAGCGCGGACGTGTTGAGCGTGAGCTGTCGATCCGGACCTTCCTGGCGGACAACTTCGGGCTGGAGGGGACTGCGCTCGATGCCAAGGCGATTCCCATTGCGCGGGAAGAAACGCGATTGTATCAAACGCTTGCAAACCTTTATCTACGGCGTGACGCGGCCGATGTCGCCGCCCTGGGTTTGACGGTCGAGGCCGCAGCGGCGCCGTACTGGACCCTGCAAGGCGGCAACGCGGGTGCGCTGCCGGACACCGCTGCCGACGCTGCACCCGATGTCGCCCTGGAAACGGCCATCGACGACGGTGAACTGGACCGTCTGCGCAGCGAAAACGAGCAATTGCAAACCGAACTCCAGATAACCATGCACACCGTCAGTCGCATGCTGAACGAATTCTCGGCCATGTTTGCCGGCGGCAGTGCGGAACTGGCGCCGGCCACAGCCAGTGCAGCGGCGGCGATCATGCCTCACGATAGCGAACCCGCGAATCCGGCGGACGGCTCCCTCGATGATGGCGCGGCACCCGCGGTGGGGAAGGTGGGTATGAAAGACCTTGGCGAACCGCTGACCGCGGCGACCGAACAGGCGGAACACGCTGCGACGGGTTCCGCTGCGGCGGCGGTTGGTGATGTCGCGGATAATGCGGTTGCCGCGCTGCCGGATGGAGACGACGGCAACAGCGGGAACGAGGCCAATACCGACGAGGCGTCGAGCGAAGATTTGAATACGAAGACGGAAATTGCCCAACTGTTGACGGAGCCCGATCCTGCGGACACCGCGGCGGCTGCAGTGCTTGACGCCAACGCCGCGCACCACGAACCCAACCCCGATTCCGACGATGCCTCCAGCGAGTTGCTCGCCGATGCGTTGACCGACGCGGATCTAGCGCTGGACAATCTGGATGATCTGTTCGACGGTATTTCCGCCGATGAGGCCGACCACTCCGGTTCAGACGGCGACGACGAGGAGGAATCCGTCGCGATCTAAGACTCTGACCAATGCGCAGCCGATACGACGCAGTTGCGCACGGCAGTTTGATGCGTCAGTCCGTCGCCGCCTCCTGTACCAATGCCAAAATCTTCCACCCGGGCGCGGGATCCAGGCGATTGCCACGCGAAAACGCGCGCAGACTCTGACGATTGTCGATCGCGAACAACGGGATGGCGCGCGACCCGTACTCGAATTGATAGTCGTGAAATTCAAAGCTCTCGGTCAATCGCGTGGTGCGGCAGCGAGCGCCCTGTTTGATAAGACTGGCGAGTTTGGCGAACGTCACGTCGGGGGCAAACAGCGCGTGCCCCGGTCGATCGGCGTGGTCATGCTGAGCTTTTGCCTGGTTGCGCTGGGTACTGCTTTGCAGAAAGTAGAGGTTTTTCGGTCCGAACTCGGCGCGAAAACGCAGGCACGCCAGTTCGTTGTTTTGCTCAATCGGCGACAGTGCCAGCAGCCGGCCGATGCCGACCAGATCGATCTCCTGATCGGCCCGTGCCGAAACCGGGTTGCCGAAGTAGACGGGTAATCCCGACATGCGAGCCGCCTGGACGTTATCCCAATTCGGGTCGGCCAGCAGGACGCGGTAATCGTTTTCCTCCAGTTCTGATGCCAGTTCTCGGGCGACCAAGTTGGCGCCGACGATCAGAAAACCTCTGGGTTCCGGTTCGGCGATATCCAGTTTGACCGCCAACGCGCGGGCGGTCAGACATTGCAGTACGACGGTACCGATAATGACCATGAAAGTTAGAGGCACGAGGTACTCCGCACCCGCCACGTGCTGGGCCTGCAAGCGCAATGCAAACAGCGACGCAATCGCCGCCGCGACTATGCCGCGCGGCGCGATCCAGGCCACCAGCGCACGTTCCCGCCAGTTCATATCCGAACCCCAGGTCGAAATCGCGACTTTAAGTGGGCGCGCCACCAGCAGCATGATCGCCAGCACTCCGGGTGCGCTCCATCCGAGTGCCTCGAATTGGGCGAAATCGAGTCGCGCACCCAAGGATGATGAACAGGCCGGAGATGAAGACCAGCGTCAGCGTTTCCTTGAAATTGAGGATACCCCGGATGTCCACACCGGGCATGTTGGCCAACCACATGCCCATGACGGTGACGGCCAGCAGCCCGGATTCTTCCTGCAAATGGTTGGCGGCGGCAAAAATCACGAAAACCAGCGATAAGGTGGCGAGGTTGTGCAGGTACTCGGCAAGCAGATGGTGGCGCAGGATCAGGCCGCACAGATAGCCGGGCGCGGTGCCCAGTACGCCGCCGACAACCAGGGTGCTGGTGAAGATAACCAGGGTGTGCGGCAGCGCGGCGCCCGCCTGATCCGACACCACGAACTCGAACGCGATGACGGCCAGCAACAGAAACAGGATCGCGGGGAGCTTCAGCAGCCAGGCGGCGACCTGGCAAGTCAGTGCGGCCAACCCGATTGCGGCGAAGACAATGACGGCGAGATCGTTCATGGCAGGCCAAGCCTAGCTCAGCTGGCAGGGCAGGACGATGATTTATCGTGCCGAAAGCCGTGGCAATCGAGTCAGTCGCGGCGTCGATCCTCGCCCGGGGCGCTTCAACCTTCCAGCATGGAGCGGATCTCGGCGATCTCTTCGGCCGGACCGTCCACGTTTACGATGTTGACTTCCGGCTCCAGCCCCACTTTCGCGAAGGCCGACACGGCGGTCCAGTCGCGCGCGGCGTCAGGGTGCCGGGTGCCGGCGATGTGCTGCAGGCGTGCGACCAGCACCACGTCGCCGTAGTCGGCTTCGGTGGCGGGATCGCGATACAGGTCGACGCACGCGGTGGGGACCATTTTCATGCCTTCGGGGAAGTTCCAGGCCTGCAGAATGTGTTGACCTACCTTGGGCGCGAAGTGCGCAAGCAAGGCGTCAATCACCCGGTTGTTCGCCTCGAAACCCAACACTTCGTCGATGCGCGTGAGTATCGGCAGAGTGCCGATGTTGTGCACCAGACCTGCCAGCATCGCCTGGTCGGTTTCGATCTGAGGTAGGTTGTTTGCCAGGACGCGGCTGATGGCGGCCACCTGCAGGCTGTCTTCCCAGGCGTGGCGAAAATGGGCGTCCAGTGCATCGGAGGTCGCCTGAAAGATCTGTTTCATGGCCAGGCTTACCACCAGGCTGCGTACCAATTTGGTGCCCAGGCGGGTGATGGCCAGCTGAATGCTGTCGATCTCGACCCGACCGCGATAGACGGGGCTGTTGGCCACCTGCAGCAAGCGCGCCGACAGGGCCGCATCCTGCGCGACCATGGCGGCGATATCCTGCGCCGTGGCCGATTCTTGTTCCACTGCGTCGCGCACGCGCAACGCGACCTCGGGGAGCGTGGGTAGGACGATGCTGTTGGTTTCAATGTCATCGTTGAGACGTGCGCCAAACTCTACCTGATCGATTGCAGCGGCTTGCATGAGGCATTCCCAGAGGTAATTGCGTATGCCCAGGCTATCGGTATCAGCCCCCTCTACTTGAGTACGAATCGACGCTTGTAGCGCTGCTCAGGCGGGCGAATCGGTAGCGTATGGCAGTGTCCTGAGGGTCAATGTCGGACCGTGCTCGTCACCCAGTGACAGCGTTGATGTTTCGGCGGCCGCGATTTCGGCCACTGCCAGTAATTCGTATCCGCCATCCGGCGAGGGCCTGGCATCGACCACCCGCCCCGCGCCCTGCCCGGACTCGCAGCCAGGGGAGTAAAGTTCGTCGCCCGCCTTGGGCGCGGTATCCGTGGTCACGTGCGCCAGGTACATGCGGCGTTTCAGTTTGCCGAGATACTGCATGCGCGCGACGATCTCCTGCCCGGTGTAGCAGCCCTTGTGGAAACTGACGCCGTCGATCAACTGCATGTTGGTCATTTGCGGCACGAAGGCCTCGACCGTTTCCTCGCAAACGGTGGGAATGCCGGCGCGGATATCCATCAGGGGCCAGAAGTCGGGGTGTGCGGGTTGGGCGACCTTAACACTTTCCTCCCAGAACGACTGCACGGCCGCGGGTGGACCGACGATTTCGTATCGAGGCCGCTCCCCCGGCGCGCGTATCAGCGTCAGCGGCGGTAAATCCAGCACGCTGCCGGGCGCGTTGGGGGGGACCTCCGGCAACAGCGTATCGGCGCAGGTACCTGCAATGCCCACGCGGACCAGTTCGTCGCTGGCGTCGCTGAGGGTGACCTGCGAACGCAGCACAAACATCTGCAGGCGCTTCAATATCGCGTCCAGGCGCGTCCGGGGCAGTTGCAGGTAGATATCGCCGGCACGTTCGAACACCAGAAAACTGGCCAGCATACGGCCCTTGGGGCTGCAAACGCTGTTCAGCTGGTAGTGATCGGGAGTCACTTTTCGGATGTCGTTGGTGACCTGGCCCTGCAGGAAAGTGCGCGTGTCTTCCCCGGCTATCCGAATCAGGCCCAAATAGGACAAATCGGCGAGCGCACACTCCGGAACGGCGGGCGCGTCTGCGAATGTCACGGCGTCGTCTGCGCCAACGGTGGCGTTCGCATTGTCTAGGAATTGTCGCCAGTTTTCGTTCATGCCTGTCGATGGTCTCGTCCAAAGGTGGGTCGAGCCGGTATGATAACGGCTTCCCGCCACAAGAAACACTCACATCCCGAGGAGCCTAAGTGCCCGATTCCGCCATTTCGCCCGGTAGCCTGGTGCTGTACAAGGCGCGGCCGGCGCTGGTTGTCAGCGTCGCCGACAAGATCGAAATTTCGCTGGAACGCGACAAATCCAAGCGCGTGCGCAGCAAGGATGTGACGCTGCTGCACCCGGGTCCGACACCGGGGTTGTCCGGACTGGAGGCCGGCGAACCCGAACTTGCCGAAGTCTGGGAACTGCTGGCGGGTGAACAATCGACGCTGGCCGAATTGGCCGATTTGCTGTTCGGTGATTTCACGCCGGCCTCTGCTTGGACCACCTGGCAGATCGTCGACGAGGGTCTGTATTTCGAGGGCACCCCCGAACGAATTCAGGCGCGCAGCGCGGACGCGGTCGCGGCCTCCCGGGCGGAACGTGCGGCGCGCGAGGCGGAGGCGCGCGAATGGGCCGCATTTCTGCAACACGTCGAGGCGGCACAACTCGAACCGAAAGACCGCAAGCGCCTCGCCGAAGTCGAGCGCGTGGCGCTGGGAAAAGCCGCAGCGAGCCCTATTCTCGCCCATTTCGGCGTGCAGGAAAATCCACTGCATGCGCACCGCTTCCTGGTCCGGTGCGGTTACTGGGACGCGGAACACAATCCGCACCCGCACCGGACCGGCGTCGCCCTGGACACACCGGAATTGACCTTGGGGGCCTTACCGGACGAGCCGCGACGAGATCTGACCGCGCTGACGGCGTATGCCATCGATGACGAAGGCAACCAGGACCCGGACGACGCGATCAGTATCGACGGCGACCGCTTGTGGGTCCACGTGGCCGATGTGGCCGCGCTGGTGACATCGGATTCCGACGCCGATCAACTCGCCCGCGCCCGCGGTGCCAATCTGTATCTGCCCGAAGGCGTGGTGGGCATGCTGCCCGGCGAGGCGACCCGGCGTCTCGGCCTCGGCCTGGCTGATGAGTCGCCGGCGCTGTCGTTTGGGTTCCGTCTCGGTGACGACGGCGTGACCGATATCGAAATCGTTCCGAGCCGCGTGCGGGTCACACGCACCACCTACGCCGAAGTGGACCGGCAGATCGATGCGCCGGCGTTTGCCGCGATGCGCGAGATGAGCGCCGCGTTCCGCGCGCAACGCGCTGCGCGCGGGGCGACCGAGCTTGCTTTGCCCGAAGTCAGCATCCGCATCGAGGACGGCAATATCGTCATCAAGCCGATGGCGCGCCTGAGCAGCCGCCAGATGGTGACCGACGCCATGTTGATGGCGGGCGAAGCAGCCGCACGTTTCGCGCAAGCGCAGTCGCTGGTGATCCCGCACGCGGTTCAAGCACCCCCGGAGGAGCGGCGCGACCCGGTCACGCTGTCCGACATGTACGCCTATCGGCGATTTTTCAAGCCAAGTCAGGCGTCCTCGATCCCCGGCAGCCACTTCGGTCTGGGTATGAATGCGTACGCGCGCGCGACCAGTCCGTTGCGCCGGTACCTGGATCTGGTGGTGCATCAGCAGTTGCGCAGCGCGGTGACTGGGCGCGAGACGCTGTCGGCCGAAGCGGTGGCCGAGCGCATCGGTGCCGCGGAAGCGGTCTCGGGTCTGATCCGGAAAACGGAACGGATAAGCAATCTGCATTGGAAACTGGTGTGGTTGAAACGTCACCCTGACTGGCATGGCGAGGCGATCGTGGTGGCGCTGGAGGAGCGCAAAGCGGTGGTGATGATCCCGTCGCTGGCGATGGAAACCCGTATCCGGCTCAAGGACGGTATGCAGCTGGACCAGCCGGTACGGTTGGCCGTTAGAGAAGTCGATCTGGCCGCCCAAACGGCTTTGTTCCGCCTGCTGAATTGAACCAGTCGACCCCGTATACTCGAGAACCAAGCCTATAAGAAGCCGTCGTTGGAGCACAGTGCAGTGACGAAAGAAAGCGGTGTAGACAGTCCTCTCATCATCCGCCACACCCGATCATCCGAGGAATTCATAACCTATTGCGAGGGTGAATTCGACCGCCGCATGAACTCCGGCGAGGCATTTGACGAAGCCGGTTTTCGTGAAGCGATGGCAATCGCCCTGGACAAGTTGCGCAAGCTGGAAGAAGGGGCGTGACATGATCATCGAGCGTATTCACGCCATCAATCTCCTCAAATACGCCGAACTCAAGCTGGAAAAATTGCCGCAGGAAGGATTGATCGCCATCAGCGGGCTCAACGAATCCGGCAAAAGCACGATCGGCGAGACGGTGTGCTTTGCGTTGTTCGGCAGGACTTTTTCATTGGGCTTTGCCGAAACCGACAAGATTTTACGCTGGGGCGAGTTGCAGTGCTCGGCCACGCTGGGCTTTCAGGTGGAAGGCGTGCGCTACGAGCTGTCCCGGTTCTTGGATCGTGAGGGCAACCACAGCGCCAAGCTGACCCGCGCGGGCGACCAACAGCCCTGTGCGAGGGGTGTGACCGACGTTGCGGACGCGGTGTTGCAGTTACTCGGGTTCGAGTTCGAAGAATTTATTGAATCCTTCTATCTGGCCCAACGCGAGATCACGACGCCGCACCCGCACAGCCATGCGGTGAAGATCATGGCCGGTGTCGCGCCGCTGGAAACGGTGATCGACGAATGCGAGCAGGAGATCAAGGATTTTCAGGAGAAGATTGTCGAACTGGGCGCGGAACTGGACACCGCCGAGCAGGAAATGCGCGAGCTCAAGGTGGAAGAGGGGCTGCTGATCCGGATTGAGGACGAGCGCACGGCATTGGAGCACCGGGTCGGGGACAACCGGCGCACCTTGGAGGCGCTTGACGCGGGATTCGAGCACTTTTCGCAGACCTCGCCGCAGTTGCTCGACGCGCGCCGTGCGCGTGGTGTCGCCGCGACGATCAGGATGGGTTTTTTTCTGCTGGCCGCCGCCGCCGCGGGTCTATGGGGTTTGCTCACGCAGGCGCCCCAGCTTTCACTCTCGACGCAGATCCAGGCCGGGGTGCAGCGGATTCTGCCTCAGTGGCAGGCGGGTTCCGCCAACTACATCGGGTTCGTTGCCATCGTCTTCGCGCTGTTGTTCGTACTTGCGTGGTTGCGGGTGTCCAACAAACGACGCCTGGCGCAGCAGCTCACGGTCGAAGCTGCTTTGTTCGCCGAACCGCTCGCGCAGGCGCGTGAGGTGGAGGATATAGTCGTCGCGGAGCAATCCATGATCGGTGACCGACCGGGCGCCGGAAAAGCACAAAATGGAAAAAACCCAATACGACCCGATCAGGCGGCGTTCAACGCCATTCGTGCGAGCGTCGTGAACGGAGTCGCGAGCGTGGACACGGTCAACGAATACGTAGGGAGCGAGCGCGACTGGCTGCAAAACCTCCTGCTGCGACAGTCGCTGTACATGTCGGATCTCGACCAGGTGATCGAAGACGAGACCGCCCGCGTGCAACAGGCCGCGCGCCTGCACGAAGTCATCGACGGATTGCATAAACAGCGCGACTCGCTGGGCGCTCAGATCGAGATACGCCACAAGGCCATTGAGCTGCTCGAGGGCGCGTCGCGCTACCAGTCGGGTCATTTCAATCGGGATATCCGGGAACTGGTTGGGCGTACGCTGCCGCTGTTCACGGACGGACGCTACGAACACCTCAAGATCGGTACGGATCTCACGGTACAGGTTTTTTCCAGTGATAAACGGGATTTCATGGTGCTGGACGAAGTATCCAGTGGCACCCAGCGGCAGATCATGCTGGCGCTGCGTCTCGCCCTGTCGCAAAAGCTTCTCGACCGGGCGGTAAAAGGCAAGCAGTTCGCGTTTCTCGACGAGCCCTTCGCCTTCTTCGACGAAGCCCGCACCCGCAGAGCGCTCAACGCGCTCAAGCGCCTGGACAACGACATCAGCCAGATCTGGATTGTCGCTCAGAGTTTTCCGGCTGACGAGCTCGGCGAGTTTGCGGCCCACATCGATTGCGGTCGCGAGATAGATGTTCTAACCATTGAGGAATGAGGTAGAATGCGCGGCGCGCGGCAAACCGAACCCCGAACGGGGAGTATCACAGGAGAAGGCTGCGCGCGGGTTTTTTCAAACATCGCGAGTCAGAGTTTGGAGAGGTGGCTGAGTGGTTGAAAGCGCACGATTCGAAATCGTGTTTACGTTAGTAGCGTAACGAGGGTTCGAATCCCTCCCTCTCCGCCA
>CBDUNM010000117.1:0-16358 GCA_965368585.1 uncultured Chromatiales bacterium
CGCGGGTTTCCGGGTAGATCCGTATCTGACCGCCGCTGACCAGGGGCACGTAGATCGACGTGACCGTCAGGTCGAAGGTCAGCGGGGTGAACAGCGGAAACGTCAGATGCCCGCCGTCCGCATACCGGCCGCAGGCCCAGCCGACATAGTTCGCCAGGGCGCGGTGCGGAATCATCACCCCCTTGGGCGTACCGGTCGAACCCGAGGTGTACATCAGGTATGCCAGCGCATCGGGAGCGGGCGTCGTCGCGGGCACGGGCCGCGGCTCGGGTGCGGCATCGGCGCGGAGCGACACCGCTACGGACCGTACGCCTTCGGGCAGCGCCACGATCGCGCCCGCCTGCGTCAAGACCAGCGTTGCGTCGGCATCGTCGAGCACCAGCGCGATGCGTTCGGCCGGCCAGCCCGGGTCGAGCGGGACATATGCCCCACCCGCTTTCAACACGCCGAGCATCGCGACGACGGTCTCCGCCGCACGCGGCATGGCGATCGCGACGACCTTTGCTCCACCTTCGCAGCGCTGCCGCAGGGAGCAGGCGAGCTCGTGGGCCTGGCGATTCAGCGCCGCGTACGACACCGACTGCTCACCGCACACCAGCGCGATCGCCTGGGGCGTGGCCGCCGCCTGTGCTTCGAACCGCTGCACCACGGTCTCGGTGTATGGGTGCGGCGTGCACGTCCGGTTGAAATCAACGATCTGCGCACGCCGGTCGGCCTCCGTCAGCAGGTCCACGCCGGTGATCGACTGGTGCCAGTCGTCCAGCATGCCGTCGACCAGGCGCAGAAACTGCGCCACCGCCGCTGCGCGCCGCCGCGCCTCGAACACGTCGCAGTTGAAATCGAAGTGCAGCAGAAAGCGGCCGGTGGCGCCGAAATCATGTACCTGCAGACGCAGATGGTGTTCGCGGTCCTTGTGCCCGGGGTGCAGCCACCGCGTCTCAACCGCATACCCGTTAAACGCCTCGAACGAGGAAGGAATGTAGTTCAACACCGTGTTGCAGCCGCCGTTGTTGCGCGGATCGCTCGCACCCGGCTGTGCGTGACGCAGGAAGGTACCGCTCTGGGCCTGCACCCTCTTCAACAAGGTCAGAAAACTGTCATCGGGGTCGACCTCGACCTGCAACGGATAGACTTCGGTGAACAGGCCGACGGTTTGCTTGAATTCGGGGGTCGGACGGTTATGCGCCGGCGCGCCGATGGCCAGGTCGCGCTGGCCGCTGACCCGGTGCAGATAAGTGAACAGCAGCGTCGCCAGCAGGTTGAACTGACTCAGATCGGTCGACAGGCTCCGGACCTCCGGCTGCCGGGCGAGATCGCGCAGCCGCCGGGAGCGCGCGGCGCCGAGATCGCACGGGACCCGCCGGCTGGCCGTCGATGCGCGGTTGACCGTCAGGCCGTAGAGCGGCGCCGGCGCCGGCGCTCGCCGGCGCACCTGCTGCCAGTAATCGGCCGCCGCAGCGTCGTCCCGGGCGCCGCGCTCGAAGGTCAGATATGCCCCGTAGTCCGGCAACGCCGGCGGCGCAGCGGAACCTTCACCCGGCAGGCAGGCGTAGTACTGGCCAAGGCGTTCGAACAGGATAGCCACCGACCAGGCGTCGCAGACCAGATGGTGCTGATTGAAGTACCACGCGTAGCGGTCGTCGCCGAGCTTGATCAGGGCACTGTCGAACAGGCACCGGTCGAGCTCGAACGGTCGCGCGCAGCGTGTTTGCGACCACTGCTCCGCGGCGCGGCCAGGATCCGGGTCGCGCGAAAGATCGAGCTGTGGAAATTCCGCGTCGAGGGTCGGCAACACCCGCTGCTGCGGCACAGACCCAACCGTTTCCACGACGGTGCGCAGCGCATCGCAGTCCTCGACCAGCCGTCTGAACGCCGCCTCGAAGCGGTCCCGATCCAGCGGCCCGGCGATGAAAAAGGCGAACCCCATGTTGTACAACGGCACACCGGGATGCAGCTGCTGCCCGGTCCAGATCAGCCACTGGCCCCGGGTCAGGTTCGAGCGCCGCCGCAGCTCAGCCGTCGGCTCGACGATCACGCGGGCGCCTTCAACCGTTCGACGTAGGCGCTGATGGTCTGCACGTCGATGAAATTTTCGATCGTCACGTCGGTCGGCGGCACCTTCACGCCGTATTGCCGCTCGAGAAACGCGACGATGCGCATCACACCCAGTGAGTCCACCCATTGACTGCTGAGCAGATCGTCATCGGGTTTGAGCACCCGCTCGGGTCGGTCGTTGAGCAGTTCCTTGGAAACGAACTCGATCAGGGCGTCTTGCACGGATGTCATTGGCGTATTCACGGTGTTATTCCTAAACGGATTCAGCGCGAGCCTGGAGCGCCCGCCGGTCGATTTTGCCGCTCGTCGTGCGGGGAAATGATTCCAGGACGTCGATCGCGGCGGGTATCGCGTACCAGGACACTTTGCCGGCCAGGTAGGCGTCGAGTTCGCCCGGCTCGAGCGGCGTCTCCGCACGCGGGACGACCGCGGCCTGGATACGGTCGATGGTATCCGCCGCCCGCACGGGAAAGATGGCTGCTTCCTCGACCTTGGGATGCATGGCGAGCGTGTGTTCGATGTCGTCGAGCTCGATCCGGTAGCCGCGTACCTTGACCTGCCGGTCCTTGCGGCCGAGAAACAGCAGCTGCCCATCCGCCCGGGTCCGCACCAGATCGCCGGTGCGGTAATAGACCTTGTCGAAATTCTCATGCAGCGGCTGCCGGAAAAACGCGCGGGCGTTCAAATCCGGACGGGCCCAGTAGCCTCGCATCATGGTGGGCGACCGGATCAACAGTTCACCGACCTCCCCCGGTGCGACGGCCCGGTCGTTTGCGTCGACGATCAATCCTTCAGCGTTGTCCCAGATCGACCCGATGGGCACGGGTTCCGGCTCTGCGCTGTCGGTGACTGCGAAGTCGAACGGCGGTACGTGATAATAGGTGCACTGATTGACCTCGGCCGGCCCGTAGACGTTGGAAAACCGTGCCTGCGGCCACTGTGACATCAGGTCCCTGAGGTGTTTCACCGGAAACGGCTCACCGCCGAACAGCACCCATCGCAGGCAGGTCAGATCGCGCGACCCCAGTACTCCGCGAACCAGCATCTGGATCAACGCCAGGGGCACCGAATACCATATCGAAACGCGCTGCGCCTCCATGAGTTGGGTCAGGCTGGCCGCCAGCTTGGTATATGCCTCGGGAATGAGGACGGTGGTGGCCCCCGCGTACGGTGCCGAAAAGTACCCGAAGGTCGACATATCGAAATGCAGCGGCGAGTGGTTGGCGATGCGGTCGTCGGACCGCACACCGTAGATGTCGACCGACAGCCGAGCGTAGCTCAGACCGCTGCGATGGGTGTGCATGATGCCTTTCGGCCGGCCCGTGGAACCCGACGAATACATGATGTACGCCAGGTCGTCCTCGGTCATGCCGGACGTCGCTGGCGCCACGGCGGAATGTCCCTCCAGGTCCGTCCAGGACCGGGTGCGCACCGGGCCGTTCAGCGGCTCATCCAGGCCGACGATCAAACGCAGACCGGAATTCCGGTCGATCAGCTGCTGCAGAATCGGCGTCTGGGCGTTGTGCGCCGCCAGATGCGTAATGCCGCCATCGAGGATCAGATGCTCCAGCCCGTCCACCGGCAGGTGCGGGTCGATCGGCACAAATGCCGCGCCGGCCTTAAGGATCCCGTAGACCGACACCGCCGATTCGAGACCACGCGGCATGAAGATGCCGACCCGGTCGCCCCGGCGCACCCCTTCGTCTGCCAGCAGATTGGCCAGTTGATTGGCGCGTGCGACGATCTCGCCGTAGCTCAGGCTTTGACCCGGCACGCAGAACGCTTCGCGTCCGGCTGAGTCCTGCGCCGCTCGGTCGATGGTTTGATGCAACAGATAAATCACGCCTTACCACCCAAGTGCGAGACGAAGGGCAACCGGCGAACACGAGCCAATCAAACCGCGGCGCCCTCCCGCAAACAGGTCCGAGGCTGCCCCCGTTTCATGAGCGCGCTCCGACTTCGATCGCGAGCCCGCGCCGGTCCTGGTCGCGGTCTCCGGTCAGGAACTCGTAGGGATCCCGCGGATCATCGCTGACACACTCGATCTGGATTTCCGACCCCAGAGCAAACGCCCGCGCGTGCTCGAGCAACAGGTCCATGGCCACCTGGTCTTCCAACGCCCACCCGGTCGAGTCGAACACCGTCCTTCGTTCCCGCATTGCCTCGAACTCCGGCGCTCGCCGCGCCACCTCGACCAACTCCGCACCGATATGTTCGACGGCCAACTGCTGACACTCGCCCTCGCGTGTCGCCTGACCCAGCGTGTCCGGGCAGACGAAGCTGTCGTCGAGCAGCGCCTTCGGCAGCTCGATCTTGCCCGGGAAATCGGATCCGACGGCGTTGACGTGCAGCCAGGGTCTGGTCGGGCACGAGCCGAACACCGGACCCTGGCCGATGGCGACCGAGGTCGCCACGCAGACGATGTCCGATGCTGCAACCAACTCCTCGACCGGCATCGCTCGAACGTCGTATCGGTCGGCGGCAAACGCACCGGTGCGTTTGGTGAAGGTCTGCATCGCCTGTGGGTCGACGTCGTGGATAAGCACGTCGGAGATCGCGAACGAGCGGCCGATCGCGTGCAGCTGCGTGACCGCCTGGGCGCCGCACCCGACCAGACCCAAGGTGGAACTGTCCGGCTTGGCAAGCAACCGGCTGGCTACCGCCGAAGCCGCCCCGGTGCGCATGGCGGTCAAGAAGGTGCCATCCGCGAGCGCCACCAGGTGGCCGGTGTTCGGATCGTACATGCTTAAGGTTGAGAGTATGGTGGGCAGCTGCAGCGTATCGGGGCTCTGCGGGTGGTACCCGACGACCTTCATGAGCACCTGCGAGGGCTTCTGCAGCAACGGCATCCATTCGATCAGTCCGGTCACGGGCGATTCGTAATGAAACCCGGCGCGCACCGGAATCTCGGTCTTTCCTGCGTCGAACGCCACCAGCGCGCCGCTCAGGCGGTCGATCAGGTCGTCCATTAAACGATCGATTCCGACACGCCGCACGATTTCCTGCAGGTCTCGATGCGAAAGCAGCAATGTGTTCATAGCCAAGCCCCAGTACTTTTTGTTATCGGGTCGCGGCCCGTCCTTAGATTCCGCGCGGCACGCCTGGAGATCGTCGGTCGCGGCGCGAACCGCTCGGCGCATCCATCAGCCCAGCCCCAGCGCTCGTTCCACGAACCAATATCCGGCGACCGCGCACAGTGCCGCCGACCCGTAGACAGGCACCGTTCTGGTATAGAAGTCATGCTTGCGCAGCGAGAAAATCACCAGAAAGACCGCCGCGACGATCGCGATCTGTCCAATCTCGACGCCCGCATTGAACGCCAGCAGCACGTAGAGCAGGTCCTGCATGCGAAACGGCAAATCCCCCATGACCGACGCAAAGCCCAGCCCGTGAAACAAACCGAACAGGAACACGATCAGCAGTACCCCGCGGCGGAAGATCGGGTAGATGTTGTTCAGCGCCACCAATATGATCGAGAGCGCGATCATCGATTCAACGAATCGCGCTGGAAGTTGGACGATCTCCAACGCCGCCAATCCGAGCGTAATGGAGTGCGCTACGGTAAATACCGTGACGATCTTGACGATATTCCAGAACGCCGCGCGGAAATTGTCCACCGGTTCCCAGCGGTTGTCCCGCCGCACCAGCACCGCCGGCAGCAGCAGCGCCACCAGGAACAGGATGTGGTCGATCCCGATCCATATGTGCAGCACGCCCTGCCAGATGAAGTCACGTATCGGCAGCAACCCGCGAATGTCGTTGAAATCCAGTTCCTGCACGTCATTCGACGGACTGAACACCATGGCGGTGAACTCGCCGCCGTAGTTCGCCCCCGTCTTGTGGTTGTACTCGACCAACAGCAGCCCACGGTGAAACGGGTCGCCCTCGAACAGCAGTCGGTTGCGGATGGTCAGCTTATCCGGAACCTCTAGCGGGGCGGTTCGATAGTGATACTGGGCAAAATGACCCAGTTGGTCGGCCTGTTGAAGGTCGGTCTCGGTGAAGTGGATCGGCAGCGCCTCTGCGCCGTTGATGATAGAAAAGCGTTCCTGGATGTAACGCTGCACCGTCTGCGCTGTCGCAGCCACGTGCGCTTTTGCCGCCTCGTATTCTGCTGGCAGCTCCAGATCCAGCTTGGTCCGCAGATCGTCAAGGCGAATCGCAAATCGGCCCTCGAGATGCGTGTCGCGCGCGTTGAGCCATACGTAGTTCTCGCCGGTGGCATGACCCCAGGCTGGCATGGTCGTAAAGCCACCTAGCAGCAGCACCCATGCCGCGGCAAGAAGCGCCAGTCGCACGTACACCGGCGCGCGATACAATCGAT
Source organism: uncultured Chromatiales bacterium (assembly GCA_965368585.1). GTDB lineage: Bacteria > Pseudomonadota > Gammaproteobacteria > Chromatiales > Chromatiaceae > JARRQB01. Next base: position 6,380 of record CBDUNM010000117.1, read on the forward strand.
CTTGCATATTACTCCCCCATATGGCCAGCGCGTCGCGCGGCCATCCCCGTCTCAGCCCGAAGATCCAGTAGGTCAGACATCGACGCAACCGGTCTGTTCAAATAGGATTTTTTTTACCAGATACCGCTACAACAACCTACTTTTACCATAAACCCTGCCGGCTCTTCGACAACACCAACACTCACTGCGATGGTACGTCGGTCACGCGGCGTGACAACAATCGTGTAAAAGCAGAATACCGGTTGCGGCTGCCGAATGCGCCGCCAGATAACGCGGGATTTTATCCGTCTGGCGGGCGTGAGAAACGCCGCGACGTCGTTGCTTCGGCGGTCGTCGCCTACAGACAGTCGAACCCGGATTGGTTGATTTTCGGGAATGCAGATCGTCTGGCGCGCAGCGGTGCACGCCGGGTCAGCGAGACGCCGCGCCCAGACCGGCATGTCGGACCCTCTATAAAGATAATAGACACACTGACCGACGCGCGCCATCGCGGCCGGCTCGCCGCAGATATGGTGCATTGCACCATTTTTTCGCGTCCATGTATCAATTCTAAAGTCGCCCTTCCAACTGCACCAAATAGGCAGTGAAATCCTTATTTTTGCTATCCAGTTCTTTTTTTTCTAAATTTTGTTGCACTGCAACATTTTTTCGTCTAGGATTCATTCGTACGCAGAATCTCATCAATGAGACTTTACATCCAAACTGGAGAAAATCATGACAACCCCTAAAGCAGCACCCCGCAATCCGGTCGCAGCGCAATCGTCCGATGTCGTCAACTCCTGGCTCGAAACCAGCCGCGCGGCCATCGCGCCGGCACAGGAACTGACGGATATCACCAAGCGTGCCTTCGAGAAAGCCAACGCGCAAAATCTCGCCGTCGCCAAGCAATACGTCGAGTTTGGCGTGCGCAGTCTGCAGATGCTCGGCAGCGTTCGTGACCCGCGCGCCCTGGTGGAACAGCAAGTTGCACTGGCGAAAGAAGCGGGCGAACAGTTCCTCGCCAACGCGGATGCTTACGTCAAGCTGACCGCGGAAACCCAGGAGGCGTTCAATGCCTGGGCAGAGAAGGCGACCGAATCCGCCACCGCCAAGCTTGAAGCGGTCGTCTCAAAAGCCGCTTGATCGACCTGCTCCGCAGTTGAAAACACCCCCGGCCTGGGGGTGTTTTCTTTTGCTCTGCCACATCGGATTCATCCGCATCGGCCACGACCGGAGTCAGGGCGCGTTCGACACGGGAAGATGATACCCTTCGCCAAATCTACTGATATGTCGTGAGCCTGGTTGGAGTAGCAGCCGAATTGTGCCACCCATTGAACTGAACGGCGCCTGGGTCCTGCTCATCGCGCACGCGCTGCTTGCCGCGCTGAGTGCCGGACATGCGCTGTTGAACAAGCGCGACTCAAGAGCGGCTCTCGGGTGGATCGCTGTCTGCCTTGCCTACCCCATCGTGGGGCCGTTGTTGTACTACCTGTTTGGCATCAACCGCTTGCATACCCGCGCGCACGACCTGGAAGGCGCCCGTCACCGGCGGCTGAAGCCGGCGGATGCAAGATCGTCGTTGATCCGTGCGACCCGCAATCGCGCAGAGCTGGCTGCGCTGACCGCGCAGCCGGAACTGGCCGCGCTGGCGCGTTCGTCGGCCGCCGTGACGCGCCGCCCGCTGGTAGGAAACAATACCTTGCTACCCTTCTTTGACGGCGACAGCGCCTATGCCGCAATGCTGGGTGCCATTGCGCAGGCCCGACACTCGATATGCCTCGCGTCCTACATATTCGAGACGAATCGAACCGGTCGCGCGTTCATCGATGCACTCGCCGCGGCACAGGGTCGCGGCGTCAAGGTTCGCGTGCTGCTCGACGGTATCGGTGAACTTTACAGTCTGCCTCGCGCCGGACGTTTGCTGAAGCGCAGCGGCGTCAAAACCGCTCGCTTCGTACCTCCCAGCCTGCTGCCGCCGTCGGTTCATATCAATCTGCGCAATCACCGCAAACTGCTGGTGGTGGATGATCACGTCGGTTTTACCGGCGGCATGAACATCGGTGACCGGCACTTGCTTCATCCGCCGGACCACCGTACGACGACCGCAGACATTCATTTTCAGATGTCCGGCCCGATCATCGATCAGTTGCGACAGGTATTCGACGAAGACTGGCTCTTCGCCACCGGCGAAGAGCCTCGTCATGAGATGACGCAGCCTTCAGGGAACGGCCGCGCCATCTGCCGGGTGGTGACGGACGGACCGAACGAAGACCTCGGGAAACTCGTCATGATCATCACCGGCGCGGTTGCGCTGGCGCGCAAACGCGTCGCAATCATGACACCTTATTTTCTGCCCCCGTCCCCTCTGATCAGCGCCTTACAGGCTGCCGCTCTGCGCGGGGTGGATGTGGGCATTATTCTGCCGCGCAAGTCCAATCAACCCCTGGTCCATTGGGCGACGCGAAACATGCTGTGGGAACTGCTGCAATTCGGCGTAAGGATTTATTACCAACCGCCCCCGTTCGCACACAGCAAGTTGTTGCTGATCGACGACGACTACGCGCATATCGGCTCAGCCAACCTGGACGCGCGCAGCCTGCGCTTGAATTTCGAGTTGGTCGTCGAGGTGTTCGACCAGCGGTTCGTTGCGATATTGGGCGCACACTTCGACCGTACCAGAGGGGCATCCACGGAAGAAACCATGGCGGGCATCGAAGGTCGCTCGTTGCCGGTACGCATCCGCGATGCCGCCGCCTGGCTGTTTTCACCCTACCTCTGAGCGACGGCCTGGCAAGCGAAAGGTCTAGCATGCATGCTGCACCAGCCGGTCGGGGACGGGTGCGAATGCATCGGCAGGGATGCGGCGCAAGTCCTGTGCGGGGCGCATTCTCGAACCTAACAGTTTGTCCCCCGTCCCCGATCTATCCGGGCCCTCGCTGGTCCAGGCGCGCCGGGACTTGCCTTTCACTCACACCATAGCCACGGCTATGGTTTTCCCTCCAGGGCGGCGTCCAAACGCACCTGGCCGGCGCGATCAGCCCGGATACCGGTGCAACATGCAGGCTAGAAAAACGACCGGTGATCATTCGCGCGCCGATTTCGGGCAGGCGGTCGCAAAAACAGCTGGTCGGCAGGTCAGGCCGCGCACCTGACTACCTTGGCGGTGCTATACTGCTGCCTCATTTCACGCCATCCAAAACACAGGAGAGGCACATGAAGCGAGCCCTAACCCTCATTGTCTCCGGCCTCTTCGTCAGCGTTTTCGTCTTACCCCTGCAGGCCGATCAAGCCGTCAGCACCACGATTGGTGACCTCTACAAAGAACGGTCCTCATTCAGCGGCAAATTGGTCAAGCTGCAAGGCAAAGTCGTTAAAGTCAACAACAAGATCATGCAGAGAAATTTTCTTCATCTGCAGGACGGCTCGGGCAGCCCGGATGACGGCACCAATGACATTACGGTGACCAGTCAGGACACCGCCAATGTGGGTGATCACGTAACCGTTACGGGCACGGTGATACTCGATCACGACTTCGGCGCCGGCTACAGATACCCGATGCTGGTGGAGCAGGCTACCGTTACACCCGGACAATAGACCGGCTGACGGAGCAAGGGACGAGCTTCACAGCAGTTGTGCTTGGATTTCGCGCCGACCCTTCAACTGACCCGTTTCGTCACGTAGCGCCCCGGGGCGGGCTCAATCTCGGTGTATTCTTTGTTACCCAGTGACTTGGGCGCGTCCACCGCGTCGCCACGGTGCGGTGCCAGCCATTCGATCCAGTTCGTCCACCAACTGCCCGGGTGCGACGTCGCCGTCTTTAGCCAATGCTCGGCATCTTTACCCAATTCACCGTCCGTCCAATAGTTGCGCTTGTTCTTTGCCGGGGGGTTGATGACGCCGGCGATATGACCGCTCGCGCCAAGCACGAATTTCACCGGGCCGGAAAACAGGTTGACGGTCTTGAAAGTCGCCGTCCAGGGAGCGATGTGGTCTTCGACGGTCGAGAGAAAATAGCTGGGTGTCGTCACCTTGCTCAGGTCGATGGACTCTCCGCACAGCGTGAGCCCGCCGGGTTTGACCAGCTTGTTTTCCAGGTACATATTCTGAATGTATGCAATGTACATATTGCCCGGCATGTTGGTCGGGTCACTGTTCCAGTAGAGGATGTCGAAAGGCGGCGGCGTTTGGCCCTTGAGATAGTTGTTCACCACATAGGACCAGATCAGATCGTTCGCGCGCAGCATCGAAAAGACTGTCGCCAGATCCTTGCCGTTCAGCATCCCGGTGTGGGCCAACTGTGCTTCACGCTGGGCCACCTGAGCCTCGTCCACAAATATGCCCAGTTCCCCCGGTTCGCTGAAATCGAGCAGCGTCGTGAAAAAGGTGGCCGACGCTATGGTCTCGTCGTTGCGAGCCTGCATGACCGCCAGCGCGGTCGCGAGTAGCGTCCCGCCCACGCACCAGGCGGTGGTGTTTACCCGGTCGGCGCCGGTAATTTTCTTGGCGATCTCCAGCGCGTTAAACACGCCCGATTCGAGGTAATCGTCCCACACCAGATCCTTCTGGTCCTTATCCGGATTCACCCAGGAAATGATGAACACCGTATTACCCTGATCCGTGGCGTATTTAACAAAGGAGTTTTCGGGCTGCAGGTCGAGTATGTAGAACTTGTTGATGAACGGCGGAATCACGAGCAACGGCCGTTGCGCGACTTTCTCCGTGGTCGGCCGGTACTGAATGAGCTGCATGACTTCGTTCTCATACACCACCGCGCCGGGCGTGGTCGCCAGATTGGTACCCAGCTTGAATGCCGCCTCGTCGGTCATGCTGATACGGCCTTTTCCAAGGTCTTCCATCAGGTGCTGCAGACCATCGACCAAGCTCTGGCCATTGCTTTCGATCGCATGCCGAATCACTTCCGGGTTGGTCGCGGCGAAATTGCTGGGTGACAGGGCGTCGGCGAAGAAGCGAGTGTAAAACTTGAGTTTCTTCTTGTTCTCCGGATCCAGATGGGTCGCATCCGCACAATCGTTCAGCAAGTTCGCCGCGAGCAGATAGGACTGTTTGAGATAGTCGAACACCGGATTGTCCTGCCACTCTTGCGCTGAGAATCGTCGGTCACCCCGCTGCGGCGCGATGACCGGCGTCATTGATTCCGCAACGGGTCTGGTGAACATGCTCAACCACAGGCTCATCTGGTCGCGCTGATAGCCTGCCAGGGTATCGATCCAGGTCTGCGGATGCTGCATCGACTGGGCCGCGAGATCACCCCAGGCGCGTAAAAACTCCTTGGACATTTCCTGAAAGACCGAAGCAGGCAGGCCTTCGACGAGATCGTCCAGCCGTTCGACGTAAGCATCTAAGATCTCCTGAGGGTGCTTGAACAACGGTTGACTATCCATACTGCGCCTCCGGTGGTGTGTGTTGTCGCCTGTTAGGCGCCGCGCGAGGAGCTTCCGATCGCGAACGGCGCCAAATTAACAAACTTATGTCTCAGCTGGCCCCTTTGATACCATGAGTGGCACGCGCGGAACAATGCTTTGTGCAGGCCACTGTTACCCGCAGCCGCAAACCATACGACATATTGGTTCGAGCCGAATGACGACTTTACCGGATCGCCCGCACACGCAGTGACGGCGCCACCAAGCCGTTCAGCGACAACCGACCGGAGGACACCAAATGAAAACGCGCTCAACCTGGCAGGGACGGCCACACATCCTGCTGGCCGCCATGGCGTGTTGCGGCACGCTAATGGCAGCTTCAGGACCGTCCGTCGCGGCGGACATCGTGGATCTGGTGCGCGAATGCGAACACTGTCATGGCAAAGACGGTGTCAGCACACAACCCGACGTACCGATAATCGCCGGGTTTTCTCGCGAAGGCTTTCTGAACACGATCGACGTCTTCCGTGGCAACGAGCGGATTGCGCTCGCGTTTCAAATCCCCGGTGAACCGGAAACCGTAATGAACGATATTGCCCGCCGACTCAGCGACGACGACGTGGAGGCACTGGCGGACTATTATTCACAACGACCCTTTATTCCGGCGCTCCAGTCATTCGACGACGAGCAGGCAAGCCGGGGTGAAATTATCCACAAGAGCAAGTGTGAAAGGTGTCATACCGAAAACGGGGCCGAACCCGTCGAGGACGCCGCCATTCTGGCGGGGCAATGGATGCCGTATTTGAAGCGCCAGTTCGACAATATACTGACCGGCAAACGCTTAGTACCGCGTAGCATGTACCGGCGCGTCAAGAAACTGTCGGCCAAGGAAATCGACGCCCTGCTGCACTTCTACGCGAAGCAGGGCGCATCATGACGGGTAACCTATTCGGTTCGCGGTCCGCAAGCGCTGCAAATTTAGTTAAATCAATGACATTCGAATTCGCCAATGATGGAATCAGACGAAGTAGAATCAGTGGAGCAGCGAATGTACTTCGAAAACAATACCGACTTGTATACCGACCTGATCAATCAAGTTGAGACTACTTTCGATTTAGACCGACCGGGAATCGAACTAATAAAGATCGATCGCTCGAAATTCGGCGTCACAAATTACCCCAAGAGCCATGTCCATGAAGTTTTGATCCTGAAAATCGACAATAAGTTGTACTACGCTAAAGGCGAAGATGTATATTTGCGGGTTTCCAGCCGCTACTCTTTGAACTACAAGAGCTTTCTTGAATTCTCACTATCGCTTTTTCAGTTCGACGACTACTCCGTACCTGAACGAGTATTGCCTTTCTTCGATGAACCGGAGATTCCTGCAGTCAGTTTCGACAGAATGCTAATACAGCGTCAATTGGCAACCATCGAATCGATAACCGATGACAACCGTCCCAGCGATATAGACGATCCGAAACTCAGGGCGCTCTTCATCTATTACCTCTCTCGTAAAGAGCGGCTCGTATACAACGATGGTGAAATATACGATGATGTCTTCAACCATCATGGTAGAGACCTTATCCATGAGGTCCTGGCATCGGTGCTCGGACAACTACTCGGAATACCAGTGCCGCGCAACTATTTCGGCTACAAGACTTCCGAGTTCAAACTGGCCTCTGTCGACAAAGCCCAGTATACCGGTCCAGAGCATCAACGTTACATTCTTTCGGGAGCGATACACAATTCGCACCCCTGCCCCTTTCTGGTGGACGTGCTCAACAAAAAATTCAGAGAGCAAAATATCTCCTGGGGCTTATCGCTGTTTCGGGATGAATCGAACCCGTTGAATTTAAGGTTTTTTCAAGAATACAACTCGTCTGATACCGAGAGCCTGGGGAATCTGATCATTGCCCGGTGTCTAGGATATCGTGATTTGATTCGTTCCGACTTTCTAGACCGGATACTTGACGGCACCAAAGACCGAAAGCCCTACGACTATCTTTTACCCAAGGGCCTGCAAGGTCCAATATTCACCGTGGATTTCGGCGAAATCCTGTTTCCCGAGATCATGTTCAACCCCAGAGAGCCACACTATATCGAGCAAAAAGACGCAAGAGCAGCGGCCTTGAGCGACTATCTATCCGAAATCGGGAAACTCCAACCGGACAATCCATACCGAAGCACCGCTGCCGAACTAGTGCTTAAGGTCCATAATACTGATTTGGATATGATCGCTCGTTTGGTCAACGCCATACCTGAAAGATTCTTTTTGGATCATCTGGACAGCAATCAGTTTTGTTACCAAAGTGAAACGATGATAGATTTTTTGAAGAATCAATTTCAAATCATCGCAGACCGGAAAGACATCTAGACGAGACCAAACCGATGAGCACGCAAAACGAACCAACTCAATTCAGAATTCCACCGGCAACGAAGTTGATTATCGTCGATGCGCACGACACCATTTTCAAGCCAGACCTCAGTAGAACGGAATCCGACATCTTCTATGATCCGATGAAAAAGGAGCGCATCACGTGGATGTTGCGGTATGGATTTCTGAACTTTATTGAGTATTTCGCAGGTCGGAAAAAGATCGATATTGTCGTCAGCTCCGATGGCAATAAGAAAAGACTTACGCAAATCGCTCAACAGTTCGGCATTTTCAACAAGCTGAAGGGCATCTATGGCGCTGAGCATATTGACAAGTGGGACTATTTAAAACGAATCGACAGGATTCTGGATCAGTGCCACGTCGAGCCCCGTGATGCGGTGTTTATCGGCGACAGCAAAGTCGACGAGTATTCCGCTGAAAAACATGGCGTACCCTTTATCCAGGTTCCCAATACCGTTTCCAATCGTGCGTTTTCGTTTAACTCCTTCCTTGAAATCGATTTTCAAAGCGGTGACTATGGCCTGGAACTGATTGATCTGCATAGAATCAGGCAGGTTTCCCACAACCTATCGACACCTCAACTCGTCGAGGAGGTCATCCGACGACAAGAGGGCATACTAGCCCACCTCGGACCGGTCGTGATCAGCAGCGAAGACTTTCAATCTGCAAACGATATCGGCGTATACCTGGTAAAAGAACCCTCCAGCGAAAGCGAGATTAACTGGGGCGATGATATTCTACCTTTTGACGTGGACAGCTACCACGATGTCTTTGCACGCTTGAAAGATTATCTCAATGACCAATCGGTATACATTCAGGATTGCTATGCAGGATCCGAAGCAACCTGCCGTATTCCATTGCGGATCATTACGCATGACGCTTGGCCCAACCTGTTCGCAAGACATATGTTCCGTCAGGCTACCGACGAGGAGATGGAGTCTTTTTTTCCCGAGTATACCTTGATTCATGTGCCCTCGTTTAGAATCCATTTGAACGCGGAAAAAAGTACGTCCGAGAGCTTTATACTGATCAATCTCCTAAAAAAACTGATTCTGGTAGTGGGGGCTCACTCTTCGAACGTCATTCGCAAGGCAGTATTTTTGACTTTGAGCTTTATCTTGCCGAAAAACGACATGATACCGGTCCGTTGTTCGGCCAACAAAGGCGATGACGGCAGCCTGTCTCTCTTTATCGGTCAGGGGCGCGCTTTGAGAAACAGTCTTTGTCTCAACACTGACCATGCATATTTTGGAGATGACTGCCATGGTTGGACCCAGGAGAACTTCATCAATATAGAATGGGGATGCCGAACCCCCGTTGACGGCGTCGATCAGCATAGTGATCCTGAGGTGTACTCTGCGACACGTAAATTTTCGACGATTCTTGAAAATATAGTGATCAGCGAAAGAAGGCGTCTGAAATTTGAACGAAAGAACCCTAAGTATCATGCGATCGCGTCGTTTCCGATCGCTCATCTAAGTCACGCCGACAGAAGTGGAGTGGCCTCTTTTCCGAAGAACCTATTTATTATCGTAAAGGATTCGATGGGCGTGCTGCCCTCACTCGGAAAAATTACTCGAGAGCAAGCGTCAATCTTTTTATTGCTCGGCTATTGGTCGGAATGGGCTATACCCGAACAGGATGAGTTTCCAGCTATTCACTTTCACCCTTTTTACAACAGCGATCCTTCGATTTACAGTGAAACCTTTTATACGGCGCTTTTTTACGAAAAGCTGGAGCGCTCGCAGACCCAATGCTGGATAGTGAACGCAAAGCCCCTTGGGCCAAACCGAAACGAGGTGGCCGTGAATGACCAACAACTACTGAGTCGGTTTGTGTCCGTTGTTCAGAGTGGTGATACCCAGCAATTCAACTGGTGCGAAGACAAATGCTGGAAGTATCAAACCGTTCGTGCTTTTGACGCCTATCCGGAAATCCTGCTCAACCCTGAAAAAGCGTGGGAAAGCGATCAAGATCGCTATCAGCAATCGATTCTGATGATGAAAAGGGCTTTTTCGAAAAGACTGGCCGGCTACCATGACGACTTGGCACTTTCCCTGAAAAACGTCGTGGAGTGGTTTGCAGACTGAGCGCCGGGACCTCCCGACTGCGCTCCGCTTGACGACCCGATTCTCGCGCGCAGCGCGGCCGCAACGAAGGCTGAGCCGCCGTGCCGGGGTGGCCCCGCCGCATTGCGGCTCGTCGAGCGGTCTGGAATGAAAGC
>CBDUNM010000118.1:0-16192 GCA_965368585.1 uncultured Chromatiales bacterium
AAAACTCCATTTGCTTGAAAAATCGCAATGGGTTATATCCCGGCAGTTAATCGTTTTTTCCCTTTCTGAAAATGAAGCCATCACATTTTGTGTTGCTCTTACAGCAACTCTCATGGCCTGGTCCAGGTCATCGCAACGCCGGTGGTCCCTGAGAACGTGCAGAACGAAGTTTATCATTCGCGCGAACATCAACGTAAATACGGTCAATGTGTTTTTTGCTCGCTGATCGACGAAGCCCTGACTTACGAAGCAACCATCTATGATCGGGAATCCGGCGCGATTCGACGCAAAATCAACGTCGGTCAGTATGTCATCGAGCGCAGCGAGCGGTTCCTCGCGATCAAGCCATTTGCCAGCCGCTTCGAGTGGGAGATACATATCCTGCCGCTACAGCACAAAGCGGACTTCCTCAGGGCGACGCCGGAGGAACTGACCGATTTCGCCCGGGTACTGCGCCGCACCATGGCACGCCTGGATCACGTCGTGGGGGGCGTCCAGTACAATTTCTTCTTGCATTCCAAGCCACATGGCGAGGAATTCGATGGCTGCGAGGACAGCTATCATTGGCACCTGGAAATCTGTCCGCGTACCAGCATACCGACCGGCTTTGAACTTGGATCGGGCCTGTTCGTCAGCACCGTGAGTCCGGAAGCCGCCGCGGCCGAACTCCGGGCGGCCGACCCGGGCAGCGATTGAACCTCGCGCGACGGAAGACAAGACCACCGTTACGGGATTACACTCCGCATGTCAGTGTTTGTGAGCCCGCAATCGATGCCTACGAAAAACAGCTACCTGGTCATGTCAGCCCTGGGCAAAGACCGCCCTGGCATCGTGGATCAAATTTCGCGGGCTATTTTCGAACAGGAATGCAACATTACTGACAGCCGTATGACCGTGCTCGGCGGAGAGTTCGCTATATTGCTCCTGATCGAGGGCCCGTGGAACAAACTGGCGAAACTCGAAGACCAGGTCGAGGAACTTCAAGCCCGGCACGAACTAGCCATCGTCACCAAGCGCACGGAAGAACGCCAGAGCGAGGCCAATCTCCTTCCTTACGGTGTGGATGTGGTCGCGCTCGACCACCCGGGCATTGTATACAACCTGGCCAGTTTCTTTTCCCAGCGCGGCATCAATATCGAAGACATGACGACTGCCACCTACGCGGCCGCCCATACCCGTACACCTATGTTCTCGGTGCATATGAGTGTCGGCATCCCGGCGAAGATTCACATCTCGGCGCTGAGAGACGAGTTCATGGACTTCTGCGATGCGATGAACCTGGACGCGGTACTGGAACCGATCAAGGGATAATGCGGTGCGCGCGCGCAGCGTTGCCGTGACCCTGACTCATGAAACCTGTTTTGAAGTGAACCCGAGCCCGCAACCCCGTCACGAGGAGCCGAAATGTCCAACGCTGTTGTCGGAAAAGCCTTGCCCGAGGCAACGCTCCTCCTGACCGGTAATCAAACCCGCAACCTGTCCGACTATCGAGGCAAGCCGCTGATACTGTACTTCTACCCCAAGGCGAGTACGCCCGGCTGTACGCAGGAAGGCCTTGATTTCGCGGCCGCCATCACCAAGCTCCGTCGTCAATCGGCAGTCGTACTGGGCGTCTCGCGCGACGGGCTGAAGGCGCAGGAAAACTTCAAAGCGAAACAGGGTTTCCCTTTTGACCTGGTCTCGGACAAGAACGAGACGCTTTGCCAGTTATTCGACGTAATCAAGATGAAAAACATGTACGGCAAACAGGTTCGCGGCATTGTACGCAGCACTTTCCTGATCGACGCAGACGGGGTTCTCAGACAAGAATGGCGCGCAGTGAAGGTCAAGGGCCACGTCGATGAAGTGCTGGCGGCCCTGAAGACGTTGCGACCCACCGGCTGATCCGAGCCATACCGCAGCAAGGCAATACAGACATGAATACGGGACAGGACGAAGGCAAGCGCCTGTTCGTGCTCGACACCAACGTGTTGATGCACGACCCCACCGCGATCTTTCGCTTCGCGGAACACGACATCTACCTCCCCATGGTGGTGCTCGAAGAACTGGACAGGGGCAAAAAAGGCGTGTCCGAGGTGGCCCGCAACGTTCGCCAGGTAAGCCGGTTTCTGGATGATTTGATGGCCGGTGCCTCCAAGGAGCAGATCGGCAAAGGCATCGATCTGCCCTGCGTCAAGAATGCCGGCGAACAATCGAACTGTGGTCGATTGTTTTTCCAGATCCGGCACATGCCCGGCCCGCTACCCGCATCCCTTCCCGGCGGCACGGCCGACAACGACATCCTCGCAACCGCCCTGGCGCTGCAGGAAGAATACCCGCAACGCGATGTGTCGCTGGTATCGAAAGACATCAACCTGCGGATCAAGGCGGCCGTGGTCGGCATCCGCGCGGAAGATTACCACAACGACCAGGTGCTCGACGATGTCAACCTGCTGTACAGCGGCGAGATGGAACTGGAGACGGAATTCTGGAATGACCACAGCAAGAACATGGAGTCCTGGCAGGAAGAAGGCCGCACCTTCTACCGCGTCTCCGGACCGGATACGGGCGCCTGGTATCCCAATCAGTGTCTCTACATGGATGGAGACACGCCGTTCGAGGCGATGGTACGCCTAATAGACGACAACTCGAACGCGACCATCGAACTGGCCAGCGACTACCGGAATCCCCGCCATTCAATCTGGGGCATTACGGCACGCAATAGGGAACAGAATTTTGCGTTGAATATGCTGCTGGACCCCGACGTCGACTTTGTATCGCTGCTCGGCGCGGCAGGCACTGGCAAGACGCTGCTGACCCTGGCGGCCGGCTTGTCCCAAGTGTTGGATCAAAACCGCTACCGCGAAATCGTCATGACCCGTGTCACGGTGCCGGTCGGCGAAGACATTGGTTTTCTGCCGGGCACAGAGGAAGAGAAGATGACGCCCTGGATGGGGGCATTGATGGACAATCTCGAGGTTCTGACGCAAACCGAAGGCGGCGACTGGGGTCGCGCCGCCACCGACGATCTGCTGCGTTCCCGGATTCGCATCCACTCGCTCAACTTTATGCGCGGCAGAACCTTCCTGAACAAATACATCATTCTGGATGAGGCGCAAAACCTTACGGCAAAGCAGATGAAGACGCTGATCACCCGCGCCGGACCGGGTACCAAGGTGGTCTGTCTCGGCAATATAGCGCAGATCGACACCCCCTATCTGACGGAAACCACGTCGGGTTTGACCTACGCGGTCGATCGCTTCAAGCACTGGCCGCACAGCGGGCACATCACCTTATTGAGAGGGGAAAGGTCGCGCCTTGCGGACTTCGCTTCCGAAGCGCTATGAATCGGCGTGTTCGGCGATGCCGGCCAACTCATACCTGGCGGCGTCGAACGCCTCGCGTAATTCAGGCAACGCGGCAACGGCGGCAGTGCGCTGGCGCTCCCGGGCATTGGTCTCGATTTCCTTGGCCAATTCCGAGACCCGCATTGCACCCACGTTGGCGCTGCTCGACTTCAGCGAATGCGCAGGTCTAATCATGGTATCGATGTCGCCGGCCTTGGCGGCATCTTCCAGCGTTTCCAGCTGTAATGGCGCGTTTTTCAGATACGAAGACAGGATTTTCCCAAACTCGTCTTCCATGACTTCGCGCAGGTCATTGAGTACCTTCGCGTCGATTTGCGAACCGGCGTCGTCGGACGGCATCAGGCCCTGTACCGCGTGACCACCCGCCGCGATTGATGCGACGGCTGCCCTTGACCGGTGTTCTTTGTCGTGCGTCGCGCCGTTCGACGTGATCTCGATGACTTCGACGATCTGTTCATGACTGGCCAACCAGTCCAAGTCGGTCGGCATTGATTCGGGTTCCAGGGACGCTGCGAATTCCTCGGTCCCCGCATCCAGTATAGCCGCGTCTTCCCTGCGCGGCTCATTGCACACCGGGGCTTCGGCCGTCGGCATCGGGTCTGGCGCCGGCGCCGCGGCCGGTTGCTGTTCGGTCTCAGGATAGACGTCCCAGTCGTCTTCCACCAGTTCGCGCACCAACGCGCTATCCAGCTCGGGGAAGTCGTCATCCAGTCCCTCATCCCAAGTCCCCTGGACGGCCTGGCCCCGCGCTTCGCGTCGCTCTTCGATCTGCGGAAAACCATCATTGCGCAACGGCCGATGACCATGCGCCGGTTGTGCCTGCGAAGCGCCCCGGGAAGTTCCCGCCGTATCCGCGATTTTACCGATATGGGCAATGAGCTCGTCATTCAACGAATATTCTTCATCGAACGGCGCGGGTGCCGGGTCCCGCTGCGACGGCACGACGGTCGATGTCGCCGTGAGGGTGGTGCGCCGCGCCGAAACACTCAGCCATCGCGCCAGCGCCACCTTCAGATTTTCCATGTCCAGCGGCTTCGACAGATAATCGTCCATCCCCCGCGCGAGACACTTTTCTCTGTCGCCGCGCATGGCGTTTGCCGTAATCGCGATAATCGGTATCCGCTCGAGCCTGCCTTCTGCTTCGCGCTTTCGAATTTCGTCGGTCGCCTCAAAGCCGTCCATATGCGGCATCTGCAGGTCCATCAACACGATATCGAAACGATCGACCTCCAGGCAATCCAACGCGGCCACGCCGTCTTCGGCGATCACGCAATCGACTCCCAGGTGCTGCAAGAGCTTTCGCGCAACGGCTGAATTCACGGGATTGTCCTCGACCAGCAAGGCACGGCCACTGAGCTTATCGGGAGCGACGCCGTCGCCGACCGAGAGCAGTGCCGGGGAATCTTGCGAAAACGGATCGAACTGCGGCCTGGAGTCGCCCCGCCCGGTTGGCGAGTCGACGCCCAGTTCCTCCACATCCAGTATCCTCACCAGCACTCGGCGCAGTTCCTGTTTCCGGATCGGCGCCTCGATCCGGACCACACTGGGGTGGTCGGTCAGCGACGGTTCGATACCGGAGCCGGCAACCAGCACCGGTAGCGATGCCAGTTCGGGCTCGGCTCGCAGCTCACGCACGACCGTCGTGACCGCCTGCTCCTGTTTCCGCGTGTCTGCCAATACCAACTCGAAAGCCCAGCTCTCGCCCAACATCGCCGAGGTTTTCAGCTTGCTGATGGCGGCGATGGCGCTTTCCGCGCGTTCCTCCATGACCTGCCATCCGTCGAGCCAGGCGCTGACCCGGGCGCGTTCCTGCGGGTCCTTGATGATGGTCAGCACCCTCACGTCGGTCAGGTCCTGCCGCGCCGGCGGTATGTCGTGTTTGGAGCGGCGCATCGGCAACTCGAACCAGAACGTCGACCCTCTATCAGGCTGAGAATGCACGCCGATTTCACCGCCCATGAGCTCGACCAGACGCTTGCAAATTACCAGCCCCAACCCCGTGCCGCCGTGTTTCCGCGTGGTGGAAGCGTCGGCCTGAGTAAACGACTGAAACAGACGCTTGGCCGTGCCCGCATTCATGCCGATCCCGGTATCAACCACCGAGAACCGCAGGTTGACTTCCTTCCTGCCCACCCGCAGCTGCTTGATCTCGACGCTCACGCTACCGGTTTCGGTAAACTTCACGGCGTTACTCACCAGATTGGTCAACACCTGGCGCAGCCGAATCGGGTCGCCCCGCACCGCCTCCGGTGCTTCCGGATCGATACTCACCCGCAACTCCAGGCCCTTGCGTTCCGCGGTCCGCCGCATCAGATCCGTGACCGATCCGATCATTTCGTCGAGTTGGATCTCGATGTACTCGAGCTCCAACTTACCGGCTTCGACCTTGGCGAAATCCAACACGTCGTTGATGAGCCGCAGCAGATGACGCGACGATTTGTGCGCGGTATCGACGTATTCGCGTTGATCGGTCGATAGTGGCGTATCCAAAAGCAGTTCCAGGATCGGCAGGATCCCGTTCAGCGGCGTGCGAATCTCATGACTCATAGTCGCGAGAAACTCGGTTTTCGCGCGAATTGCGCTCTCTGCGGCATCGTGCGCCAGGGTCAGCTCGCGCTCGACGCGATTGCGATGATCGGACTCGACCTTGATCTGCCTTTCCTGCTCAACCAGGTCGTGCTGCATTTTGCCGATGATATTCCTTTTACTGCTGGCGTCAGCCAACGACGTCAGCAGCCAACGCGATACCATGCCGCTCCACAGCCCCGCCATCAGCAACAGCCCGCACGCCAGGGTCAAAACGCCCCCCGGGCCGCTCCAGTCGTCTAGATCCGGGGAGCCGATCGAGCGCCAGGCAGATACACCGGCCAGCAGAGCCGCGACCACGCCGAGCGGCAGCCAGAATGCCGCGGTCAGCACCAGGGCCGCGAGGCCGAGCAGTACCAGTACGCCGACCGTAACGGCCTGGGGCTCCGGCCACAGCGCATACGCACTGGCGGCTAGCATACCCCAGGCGATCGCAGCGACGGCGACAACCACCGCGTAGACAATCCGCCACAGGTGGCATGACCACCGATGTTCCGGCGGCCTGCGGTGTAGAAACGCCCAGCCGACCAAGACAAAGATTGCCAGGAGTACGATCACTGCGGCCAGAATCACCAGTTCCCGGGTGGCTCCCAGCAGAACGCCCACCGCTACGGCGAACGTCGCACCTGCCGCTCCGGCATACGCGCCGGCGCCAAACAGCCATCGCACCTGACGGTCGAGCCGGCGCGCAGCAATCGGTTGCACGTCCTCGTAAATGGTTGTTGGTTCCGTCCATTCACGCATGTCAGTTATTATCCGTAGTATTCTGCCGTTACCCGATTCCCCGTAATACAGGGTGAGTGACCAATGATATGCTAAGTAGGAAAGCCGCCGCACCCGGTAAATAGGCGTTTTAATTAAACAAGAAAACCATGGCCACGTCGTCTGACAAGACAAATCCCGTTGATGCGAGAGCAGTTTTTCTCGGGCAACTCGAGCAAAGGGTTGCCGCGATCGAGGAAAATTGGGGAAATTTGCGCGCCGATCGCTGGGACAGCGAACTGCTCAAGTCGCTTTACGACCGTGTTCACGAACTCGCGGAAGCCGCTTCTCAGTTTCGGCTCATACAATTCGGTGAAAACGTGTTTTCCGCCGAGGTCTATCTCAGCTCGTTCGTCGATGCCTCGCGACCGCCCTCACCCGAACAATCCGAGGAAATCGACGGCTTGATTCGGCTGCTGCGCACCGCCGCCGAGGAGTTGACCCAGCCACAAGCGGCGGTGCCGGAGGAGCCCGATACGCACCGGACCATCTATCTGCTGTACACCGCTGAAAGCCCGCTGGAACAGGTCGGACAAGCTTTGCTCGGGCATGGCTGCGAAGTGGTCAATAGCGGCGACGCAGAATTCCTGGTCGCCGAGATGGGCAAACGCCAGCCCGACGCGATTGTCGCGGATACCGCGCTGTTGGCGAAATTCGCGCCGCTGTCGTCTGAAATAACGCGCCTGGAGCAGCAATCGGCGGTCAAGATCCCGCTGGCCTTCGTCAGCGGTTCGAACTCGTTGAAAATGCGCGTCGAAGCCATGCGCGCCGGCGGCGATGCCTACTTCGTGGCGCCGTTCGATATTGCTTCCATTGCCAACCAGATCATTCGCCTGTCCGAGCCCCAGCATCCGGAAGCATACCGCATCCTGGTGGTCGAAGACGACCTGGCGCAGGCCGAATTCACCACCGCGATCCTGCACAAAGCCGGCATGGAGACGAGTACGGTAACCGAGCCGCTGCGGATCATGGAGGCCCTGGAGAATTTTCGGCCCGATCTGATCCTCATGGACATCTACATGCCCGACATCAACGGCATCGAGCTCACCAGCATCATTCGCGAGGATCCCGATTTCCACACCATTCCCATCGTTTTCGTCTCCGGCGAGCAAAATCCTGAGAAGCAGCTGGACGCCCTGAGCGTCGGCGGTGATGACTTTATCGCCAAACCGATCAAGCCCAAGCATCTGGTCGGGGTGGTGCAAAACCGGATTCGCCGATCGATCAACATGCGCCGCGCCGCTGGCGTCGACAAGACGCACGACCGGGTCACGGGCCTGCTCAGCCGCCGGCACTTCCTGGACAGTATCTCCCGCACCATTGAAACGCCGCCAGAGGGATACCAGACCGCGGTCATCCATATCAGCCCTGACCAGCTGAACGAAATCCGCGATCAACACGGACTGGGCGCGTCGGACACCCTGATGGCCAGTCTCGGGAATCTGATCGGAAGACTCATCGGACCCGGCGAT
The DNA here is from genome assembly GCA_965368585.1 of uncultured Chromatiales bacterium. Lineage (GTDB taxonomy): Bacteria > Pseudomonadota > Gammaproteobacteria > Chromatiales > Chromatiaceae > JARRQB01. Next base: position 8,168 of record CBDUNM010000118.1, read on the forward strand.
CTCGCCTGCAGGATCAAAGACGACGGCGTCGCTGTCATGGCGCACCGCGCGACCGAGCGCGAACTGCACGAATTCGCGGCGCACCTGGGGGCGGCTATCGCCACTCAACCTTTTTCGGTAAACGATCAGAACGTGCAGTTGACCGCCAGCGTCGGGGTATGTCTATTCGATGACACGCTGAGCGATCCGACGGGCATGGCCATACGCGCCGAGACGGCGTGCGAAGTCGCGCGCGGCAACGGCGGCAACACCGTTACCGTGTTCGAACCGCCTCGCAGTCAAAGCGGGCCCGTCGCCAGCCAGGTCGATCCGACCGTGCTACGACTGCGGGCCGCGTTGCGCGGCGACGGCTTCACCTTGCGCTACCAACCCTTGCTGCACGTGTACGAGCGGGGCCGTGAGTTTTACGAACTATTGTTGAAGCTGCCCATGCCCAACGGCGACCTGCTTGCCGAAAGAGAATTTCGCGAAGCGGCCGAGCAGGCGGGACTGAGCGTTGAAATCGACCGCTGGCTAGTGGATTTCGCATTGTCGTTACTGAAAAAACGCGCTGACGACGGCCGACACCCGACCTTGTTCGTCAGTCAATCACAAAGTACTGCGATCGACCCCGAGTATCCCGCGTGGTTGGCGAGCCGGCTGCGTGCGCAACAGATGGTCGGTACCGGACTGGTGCTTTGCTATCGCATCGCAGATCTTTCGCGCGATCTAAAGGTCGCGATGCGCAACCATAGGGAACTCAAGGCGCTGGATATCGATATTTGTGTATCGAGATTTCCAGAGAAGCCGGCCGCTTTCAAGGTTCTGAACTTCCTGCGGGCGAAATACATCCAGGTTGCGCCGCGCTTACTCAAGGCCGACGCCGCTACGATCAGCACCGTGGTCGAGCAGGTACATGCCACCGGGGCGAAAGTTATCGTCAGCAACATTGACGACCCGAGAAGCGTCGATCTGCACTGGTCTTCGGGCGCCGACCTTCTTCAAGGCAACTTTATACAACGACCGCTGGAACACATGGACTACGACTTCTATCAGGTTGTCGTCTGATTGCGGCATGGAGCTTGGCGAAACGTTACGCTGACACGAGGATTTTAAAAATGGTCAAAAACATTGGCACAATCGACAGGTCTGTCCGCATCTTTCTCGGCCTGGCACTGATTGCCTGGGGATACCTGGACCAGAACTGGTGGGGAGCCGTAGGTATCGTACCGCTGTTGACTGCGCTGATCGGCTGGTGTCCGGCTTACCTGCCCTTTGGCATCAGGACGAACAAAGGCGCAAGTTGATGCGGCCCGCAACGACTCCCCCGCTGGGGCGCGACGATCACCATGCGGCGTGAAGCCTGACCGGCGGCGAGGCGGGGAGCCGCGTGTCAACCTGCAGGTTGGCTTTTCGAACGTCGTTAGCCGTTTGAAGACGCCGTCGTATCGGGTTGGGAACTCGGCCATGCACGTACGATGGCATTGACCAGCGTTGCGAGCGGTATCGCGAAGAACACGCCCCAGAAACCCCACACTCCACCGAACACCAGAATGGCCACGATTATCGCCACCGGGTGCAGATTCACCACTTCGGAGAACAACAGCGGCACCAGGACGTTGCCATCGAGCGCCTGGATGACGAGATACGCCGCTATCAGCCACATGAATTCAGAACTCCAGCCCCATTGAAACCATGCGACGAGAGCCACAGGAAAGGTTACGACGGTCGCCCCGATATAGGGAATGATCACGGACAAACCCACCAGCACACCCAGCAACATCGCATATGACAAACCCAAATATGTGAAGGTCGCAAAACTCGCCGACCAGATCACCAGTATCTCCCAGAACTTACCCCGGACATAGTTGGCGATCTGGCGATCGACATCCCGCCAGACCAGATTGGCGAACATCCGGTCCTGGGGTAAAAACTGCGTGAACCAACCAACGATCGCCCGTTTATCCTTGAGGAAGAAAAACACCAGCAACGGCATGAGTATCAAATAGACAAGTATGGTGAGCACGCCGACGACCGACGCGACAGACATCGACAGCACCTCCTGCCCGAAGCCCGCGATCTCTCTGCGTATCGCGTCAATAATCTGTTGCGCCTGGCTGGGCGATATGATTTCCGGATAACGATCCGGCAACATCATCAACGCCTTCTGTCCCTCGGCGATCATGTTCGGCAGCTGCCCGACGAGGTCGGTGATTTGACGCGACAGCATGGGCATGACACCGAAAAGCACCAAGGTGACGAATACCATAAACAGCGCGAAAACAAAGATCACCGCGATCAATCGCGGCAACCCGGTCCGTTCGGCGAGCGCGACAACGCCTTCGAGCAGATACGCAATAACCAGGCTGGCCAATACCGGCGCGAGCATATCGCCCATGGTCAGAATGACGGCCAGACCGCTGACCAGAAATAGCGCAAGAAATACGACCTGAGGGTCAGAAAAGGTACGTTTGAACCAGTCAGTAATCAGTCGCATTGCTTTACCGCATCGTTATTCTCGTTGCTTTCGCGAGTGCCGATCATAAGCGTTGCGGAACAGCGTCTCCAGTTCATCGATCACTTCATGCGCGGGACGTCCCTGCATTACGTGCGCGCCCATGAGCGCCGAGGCCTCGTGTAGGACAACGCTTTTTTCGAGCATGAAATAAGTTTCCGACAGCCGTCGCATGGCGGCGACCACGGACTCTTTGGCCGGACGCGCCAGATGTTTTGGTTCGGGTAGCGATACGTCGACGTCATCACCAACCGCGGAGTCGTGGGCCTTCGCCAGCAAGAACTCGGCAAACGCTGTCACGCTCTCACGGTCGCGGGTGCCTAGCTTGGCGAATATCTCGAGCAGCCGTTTACGTTCACGCTCAGGTGGACGCTTGATATGTGGTATCACGTCAGTGAGCGGGTTCGAAATCCTTGTGATCCTTGCAATAGGCCCTGGCGAACTCGAGCAGTTCTTCCATGACACGAACCCGGAATTTCTGTTTCTGGTGCACGAAGGAAAAAGGCCGGGCCAGTTTCGGATCCAGTTCGATGGCCACCAGCGTGCCCAGCCGCAGCTCTTTTTGAATTGTGGCGCGAGATACGACGGAAATGCCCATGCCCGCCTCGACCGCGCCCTTGACGGCTTCCGGACTGCCGAGCTCCATGGCAATATTCAAACCGTTCGCACACCCTTGCGCCCGCCCCATGTATTCATTGATCACCTCTCGCGTGCCCGAACCCTCTTCACGACATATGAACGGGTATTCGAGCAGCTCGCTCAACTTTATGACCTTCTTATCGGCAGTTGCGTGCTGCGGCGGAACGATCGCTACCAACTGATCCATACGGCACTCATCGACGACGAGATTCTTGTTGGTGACCGGCGCCTCCACGACCCCAAGATCAATGGTGTTGTTCTCCACCATCGATACGATGCCATCGGTATTGGATACCTTAAGGTGAATGCTGACTTCCGGATATTTGGCGCGAAAATCTCCCAGCAGTGCGGGCAGCATGTATTCGGCGATGGTGGTGCTGGCGCCGATGGTCAGGGAGCCGCTGATCTCGCCGGTCATCTCTCTGACGGCATTTTCCATTTCAGTGTAGAGCTCGAATATCCGGTCGGCGTACTGGTATACCCGATCGCCCGCCTCGGTCAGGCTGATGCGATTGTGTGTTCGATCGAACAGGCGCGTGTTGAAGTACTCTTCCAGCTGACGCACCTGGAAAGTGACTGCGGGTTGCGTCATATGCAACGATTCCGCCGCCTTGGTAAAGCTCAGGAGACGTGCAACGGTGTGAAAGACCTGCAACCGGCGATCGGCCATCTGTATCGATTCCCTGTGGGGAGATAAACAGGCTTTATATCATAACAGTTTAATAAACTGAATGATCTCGGTTTTCGAAATCGTCGAAGCGCTGCCGCCGGTCGATCGTCTATCCATGGTGCAATAGTAATAAAAACCCCACGAATCAATGAGCTCTGTTAGACTCCCGCGCATCGGCCAAGGGCTGGAGACAATCCTCGACAGCGAATGATCAGGCCGATCTGAACAGAGCCAATCCAACCAAGGAGGTGTATGTGCAACTGAAAGAAAATACCGCTCTTGCGGCGCTCGTCGCCGCATCGCTCGGACTGGCGGGCCCGTACGCACACGCGTCAGGGTTTGCCGTGCCCGAAATTTCCATCTTCGGACTCGGTACGTCCAACGCCGTTGTGGCGAATGCGACCGAACTGGGCGCGATCGCCTACAACCCGGCGATTTCGGGTTTCTACTCGGGCCTCACGCTGTCCGGTGGCGTCAACGTGGTGGTGCCGTCACTCGAAGCGACGACCGCGACCGGCAGTCATGAGAGCGGCGGTAGGGACCTCATCCCGGTGCCGATGTTCCAAGCCACCTACGGCGTCAACGACAAAATCACCCTGGGCCTGGGCGCCAACGCTCCCTTTGGCCTGGAAACCAAGTGGGCCCCCGGCGTGTTTCCCGGTTTCGCGGGAATTGCGCCAGCCGCTCACCCGACCAGCAGTAAAATCGAACTTGCCGATATCGTACCGACATTCGCCTACCGGATCGCACCCAACACCGCCGTGGCGCTGGGCGCCGACTATTACTACGCACGCAAGATCCAGTTCAGCGCGGTCGGGCTCGAGAGCGAGGGCGATGGGGATGGCTGGGGTTGGAACGCCAGCCTGATACACACCATGAACGACTGGAGCTTCGGGCTGAGTTACCGATCGAAAGCGACCGTTGACATCGAGGGGACATCGTCGGTGCCTGGTCTGAGCCAACCGGCAAGCGCGGACGTGCCACTGCCCTGGCGCGCCCAGGCGGGGGTTCGCTATCAGGTCAACAGCGCCCTGGCAGTCGAGTTCGACATCACCCGTACGGGTTGGGGCGGCTTCGATACGCTGGAGATCAAGAACGGCGCCTTGCTGCCCGACGTGGTCAGCGCCACCGATTGGAAAGACGCCAATGCCTACCGACTGGGCGCGACCTATGAACTGAACAGTCAGACTCAACTGCGGTTCGGCTACAGCTACGACAAGACCCCGCAACCCAGGGATTCCTTCAGTGCCCGCATTCCGGACAATGACCGGCACCTGCTCAGCGTCGGCTTCGGCCACGACCTCGGCGACGGCCTTGCTATCGAAGGCGGTTACATGTTCGTCAAGTTCGAAGGCTACACGCACAACGTGGCCGGCCTGGGGCCGTCGCCCGTCGATCCGCTGAACGGATCTTTCGTCTACAACGGCAAATACGACTCACACGTACACCTGATCGGCCTGGGTGTGAGCAAATCGTTCAATTGATCGTCGTCCGCTGATCCAGATGGCGGCCAACCATAAAAAACCCCGCCCTTTTGAGGCGGGGTCCCGTTTCTGCAACTACGTCTTGTTTAGATGTAAAGGCAGATATCCGATTCGCCGGCGAATTCGAAAAACGTCGCGGCACCGCCGTATTCGACGCCTTCGATGAAATGCGCGGTATCCATGTCAAACAAATCGACCGTCATCTGGCAGGCGATCAGTTTGACCTCGGCCTCTTGACACAGATCGCGGAGCTCTTCTAGGCTTGCGACACCTTTGTCCGCCATTTTCTTTTTCATCATGGCGGTCATCACCGCCTCCATGCCGGGTAACGCCGTCAACGCCACCGGAAACCATTTATCCATCCCCATGGGCATGGGCATGCCCGGGTTTCCTAGCGGCGTAACCTTGAGATCCAGTTTCTTGCGCAGCAGCTGCAGCCCATAGAAAGTAAAGAAAATCTGGGTTTCATAGCCAAGCGCCGCGGCCGTTGAAGCAAGAATGAAGGGTGGATATGCCCAATCCAGCGTGCCTTTGGTTGCGATGATGGCGAGTTTCTTTTCTTCCATCGTTGACCTCCCCGTTTCGGGTTGTGGACGGTGACCGAGAGCCTAGGCTTTCTTGATCAGGAACAGGAATTTACCGCCTTCCTCTTTCGACTCGAGCAGTTCATTGCCAGTCTGCTTGGCGAATGCCTCGAAATCCTTCACCGAACCCGGGTCGGTCGCGATAATATGCAGTATCTTTCCTGCATCCATGCCCGACAGGGTCTTTTTAGCGCGCAGGATAGGCAGCGGGCAATTCAATCCGCTCGCGTCTAGTTCTTCATCAAAATCAGCCATTTGCAACCTCCGGGAGTTAGGGTTATGCGGTGTCGTGCCTTATAAAGGCTGTTTCTTATATTCGAAATGTCTAAGAAAGGCAAGCCTCAAACAGCACCGCGACGTTGCTGTTCGTTCTGCTCCGGCGCCTGGATTTCATAGCCGTTTCTCGCCCACGCGATGATGCCGCCGCGCAGGTTCACCACGTTTCGAATCCCCTGCTGCCCCAAGTAAGCACAGGCGTGATACGAGCGCGCACCGCTGCGGCAGTAGAGCACAATGTCACGATCGGTCGGAAAATCGTTCATTCGCAAGGGAAGCAGATGCATGGGCAGGTGCTCCGACTTCGGCAGCATGCCATGCGCCACTTCGGCCGCACTGCGAATGTCCACGATCTCGATGTCGTCGCCGGTATCAATGCGGGCTTTGAGGTCGGTCGCTTCAATTTCGTTGACGATCATGCGCGCCCTATTTATGAAGGAGATAAAATGATCAATGCAGTATATTATTATGTCCGAATATAATCAATGCCGGGTAGATTCCCTGTCGCAGCTGTTGCCAAAGCGACGACACGGACAGGGGGCACAGCGACCGCTTCGGGTCATTCGCCAACAGCAGCGAGAAGATTCGTATGGACTACTTACCGATATTCTTGAACATACGCGACCAGCGGTGCGTGGTCGTCGGCGGCGGCGCGATCGCCTCGCGTAAGATTGCGCTCCTGTTGCGGGCGGGAGGCAAGATCAGGGTCGTCGCCCCTACCTTGAGCGAAGCGCTCAAGCAACGCCACGAGCGCGGCGAACTGGAACACGTCATGCGCAATTTCCGCGAATCCGATCTCGAATCAGCCGCGCTGGTCGTCGCCGCGACCAACGACGCCGTGACCAACACTCGTATCGCTGCCGCTGCGCGAGCCCGGGGCCTACCCGTCAATGTGATCGACGACCCCGCGCTCGGCAACTACATCGTACCTTCGATCGTCGACCGCTCGCCGGTGGTGGCGGCGGTGTCCACCGGAGGAGCGTCACCGGTGCTGGCCCGGCTCATCCGATCGCGCCTCGAATCCCTGATTCCGGCCGGTTATGGGCGCCTGGCGGAACTGGCCGCCGAATTCCGTGATCGTGTCAAACAAGGCATCGCCGAGCCGGTCGCGCGCACCCGCTTCTGGTACCGGGTGTTGCAGGGTGGCGTGGCAGAACGGGTATTTTCCGGACACATCGTCGAAGCGCGTGCGCGCTTCGACGCCGAACTGGCGGACCCTCAGGCCGCCGCCGCGATGGGCGAAGTCTATCTGGTGGGCGCCGGCCCCGGTGATCCCGACCTGCTCACGTTTCGCGCCCTGCGCCTGATGCAGCAGGCCGAGGTGGTCGTCTACGACCGTCTGGTTGCCAAACCCATCATCGACATGACCTCGCCCGACGCCGAGCGGGTTTATGTCGGTAAGGAGCGCGACAATCACGCGATGCGCCAGGAAGAGATCAACCACCTGCTGGCACGGCTCGCCAAGGAAGGCAAACGCGTCCTGCGCCTGAAGGGCGGGGATCCGTTCATCTTCGGCCGCGGCGGTGAAGAAATCGACACCCTGGCGGCGGAAGGTGTGCCCTTTCAAGTGGTCCCCGGCGTGACGGCGGCGGCCGGTTGCGCGGCCTATGCCGGCATCCCGCTCACCCACCGCGACTACGCTCACTCGGTGACCTTTGTGACGGGGCATTTGAAAGACGGCAGCATTAATCTCAACTGGAGCAAGCTCGCCCAGCCGAATCAGACGGTGGTTTTCTACATGGGGCTCAAAGGTCTCTCGGTCATCTGCCGCGAGTTGCAAGCGCACGGCGTTGCGCCGGAGATGCCGGCGGCGCTGGTGCAGCAGGGCACGACCCATAAGCAAAGAGTTTTTGTCGGCACCCTGGGCTCACTGCCCGA
>CBDUNM010000119.1:0-16023 GCA_965368585.1 uncultured Chromatiales bacterium
CACGTCTGGAGGCCTGAAACCAACGTGCGCCGCTACGTCACCCCCTCCAGCGAAACCCCCGATACGCGCGGCTTTATTCGCTTCTATTGCGAGTTGAACGCCACGATGGAGCTAGCCGTCCGGTTCAAGCTTTATCAGCGCCAAGAGGACGACTCGCCGTCGGAGAACTGGGAGGGCGACGCATTCAATCGGACCGTCGCCCGCAACAACCGATGCTCGTTGCCGGATTCGATGTGGTTCGCGCAAGAGTCCTCCCAGGCACTGGTTGAAGACCCCCGCGCGCAGGCGGCAGACCGTGTCCGTATCCACCTCGTCACGGCCAGACGCTACCTCGAGGGCAAGCTCTTCATCTGGAGTCCGGAGCGAAACGCGACCCAAAAGTTGAGCCCGCAAGGGCGCAGCGACATCCGACCCTGCTGGAACGTGGACCTGGCGGGCCGGGAGCGCCACTTGTTCAATTTCAAGTTTCTGCGCACCGTCGACGGGAAAGAACGCTTCGAGCCGGACTACGCCAATCGGCTCTGTTCATCCGCCCACGGCACGGCCATCTGGACGCACAGCGCGGGCCTCGAGGCCCGCGCTGCGGCATCGTAGAAGAAGCAGTTGACCGTTTATCTTCTGCAGTCGGAGGATGCGCCACTAGCGGCGTAAATGCACCTGCGGCAGGAAGCCTCCGACTTCGCCACCGATGTGGACACCGACGCCGCGAAGCGCAACGTGGTACTGGACGACGACCGCACCGTGTGGACGCTGGAAGGCGATCGCCATTTAATCGAGGTCGAGCCTGTACCCGACCGGCGGTTGACCGTTCGGGGATCGCATCGCCCACCCGCGAGCAAGCTCGCCACCCCGCTTTTCGCCCCCGTGTGGATCAACCGCGCGCGCCGGCCGCTGCACGCACAGGTGGCGGCCCACCCGGACGATCCGAACACCTTCGCACTGCAAACCTACCCGCAGGTGACCACGTCGTTCAAATTCACGGACAGCCAACGCTGGGAAGACTGCGCTCGACGACTTGTTCGCCGATCCTCCATTCTCCGTCCGGCGCCGGGGTGTCTACGAGGAGAACGGCGCACTGCGGTTCATCCTGCATGCACCGGATGCGGCCCGTGCCCGCGTCGTCGGCGAATGGACCGCCTGGGAACAGCGCGCCGTTGAGATGCACTCGACACGAGTGCGGCAGCTACCGGTGGGGCTCAGTGCCGCTGGCAGACCTCCAGTCCGGGCTACCCTTGGAGTACGGCGGGGACCACCACGGCGCGAAGTACGATTTCCTGCTCGACGACGAACGCCCGGTGCAGGACCCGGCTGCAGGCTGGGTGGAGCACTCCTCGTCCGGGAACAACTCGCGGCTGGTGAACCAATCGCACTTCCAGTGGCACGACGACCGATGGCAGACGCCGACCTGGAACTGCCTCACCGTCTACCAGATTCGGCCCAAACGCTTCACCGATCGCTTCCCCGGGGATCCGCCGCTGGTGCAGGTGGCCAAAGAGGTTGCGAAGTCGGCGGATTATCTGCGGGGTCTGGGCGTCGCAGCCCTGCTGCTCATGCCGGTCGCCGAGGTGGGGTCGAACAACTCGCGGGGTTCTAACCCGGCGTATTTCCATGCCGTGGAAGGGACTACAGCGGCCCGGATGCGCTCAAGAACCTGGTGGACATCCAATGGTCAGACGACTTTCACGATCGGCTGGTCGACGCCTGCCAGGGTCATCACGAGATGCCGCGGCGAGGCGGATGACTTCTTCGTGGTACTCAACTTCGGCGGCTGAGCCGGCTGGAAGAACCTCGCCGAATTGAATTCGCCCCATCGCCGATACCGAGAACTGCGGCACAGCACCTGGCCCGCGTTCGCCGTTGAAGACGAGGGCGAGCACACCGACGGGGGCCGGGACGCCCACCTGGACCGAGGTAATCGGCTGCACACCCCAAACTACAGAGCGGTGATCCTGGAACGCCGCTGAGCCTGTACCCGAACGCAACCCCCCTGCCGGGCCATAGCGCATTGGCAATTCGGCCGACCCTCTGCTTCGCTCACTGAAAACCTATTCAATAACAATGACTTACCTAAGACGACGATCACCGTCGCCTAATCGTTGGCAAAGCGTTGTCTGGCGGTCGCATGCAACTGCCGCGGTACTGCTAATCGTTGAGGCAAGCCCCACGATGCGGGGTATTACATACCGGAGCAACCGGAGGAGACGGACCATGAACAAGCGACTGCTGCACCTGGGAGTTACCCAGGCCCTATTGTTAACCGGCATGCTGGCACACGCTGCGCACGTTGACGAATACGCCCTGGAACCGAGCATCAACGGCGGCGTTTCCGCGTCCGGACTGTTCGCCAGTCAGGCCGACGAAGACCGCTATCGGGCCGATCGTCAGGCGCTCGATTTAGAGCCTTGCATCAATGGCGGTGTGTCGGCCAGCGGAAGCTTCGCCAGCCAGGCGGAGGAAAATCTGTGGACCGATCGGATCGCCGGCGGATAAGTGCCACTACCTTGCTTGGCGGTCGCCAGTGCGTTCCGGACACGATGTTGCGGTACAGCAAACAACAAAAACGGATGCCGAACAGGCTCGGCTCACAACCACGTCGAAGGAGAGAAACATGAATCACACTGCCCATATATTGACCCTATGCGGCACGCTGCTGCTGATGTCGTCCGCGAGTTTGGCCGCGGAGTCCGCCGAAACGGGGCTCACGTTGACGCCCGAACAGATGGTTTGGGAACCGAACCCCCGGGTCGTCGGACTCGGCGTAGCCCGAATCATCAGCAAGGGCACCGAACCTGGCCCGTACGTATATCGGGTCAAGTTCCCACCCGGTCGTGTCGTACAGGCCCACAGCCACCCGGACGACCGCACTTATACGGTCATATCCGGCACCTGGCGCATAGGGTGGGGTGAAGAATACGATGAATCCAAGCTGATCACCCTGGGCCCCGGTAGTTTCTACACTGAACCGGCGGGCGTTGCGCACTTCGTCGCAACTCCCGACGGCGAAGCGATTGTGCAGGTCACCGGAACCGGCCCGACGCGGGCTGATTACGTCGATCCCGCGCACGCACCTAAAAAATAGGCGTGTATTCGTGACACTTCGGATCCCATGCGGATCAAGCGCTGGTGCATTACCCTCCAGCTGCCTTTCCATGGCTACAACGGACGTGGTTGACTCTCAAGGAGCGTGGAAGTGAAGATGCCCACTTTGTTTCAAGTAAACATATTGCTGTTCGCTTTCGCGGCTGCGAGTGCCGTGCAAGCATCTTGTCGAGCGAACGCGCCGGAGATCGGCGATATCGGTCCTGATGGCAAGCGGGTATACGCAGACCTGTAGCGCGAGTTCCCGGGCGCAAACGTCCGCATCTACGATCAGGAAATCCGTTCGCCTACCGCTGTCGTCATCTCCGTTCAGATCGACAGCAGCCCGTTCTTCACGGAATATCGGTTGGTGGATGCGGATTGGTTCAGAACACCGGCCCTTTCACTTGCCGGAGAGTGAGGCCAGCACACGTGAGGTGTAGGTCGGTTTGGTCACTGCGAAATCGGCCAGCGGAACGCCGTGTTTCCGCTGACCGCTTGGAGTAACCTGCATGTTGCACCAGCCGATCGGGGACGGGCGCGAATGAATCAGCAGGGATGCGGCGCAAGTCCTGTTCGGGGCGCATTCTCGAAAGTACGGTTTGCCCCCCGTCCCCGATCTATCCGGGCCCTCGCTGGTCCAGGCACGATCATCCCGGATACTGGTGCAACGTGCAGGTTAAACATCCACGAAATCAGCTAGACCGATGCGCGTGGCGAAGTTCGCCGAATCCGAACTTTCTCAAAAATTGGCGCGCGTGCAAAGCAGCTCGATGTCTGGCAGATAGTGCGCGGTGGGCAACGGGCCGGATGCGCAACTTCCCGACAACTCGATATAGTCGCCCGGTTCAGGCGTCACGTCGCCGTAAAGATTGAAGGTCTCCTCGAGCTGGCATCCCGGTTCGGTGGGGTCGCAGTTGTTGGCCTCGGCCCAGTGTACGCAGATATCCTTAACCCGGTCGACCGATGCGCTCTGATACTCGAAGTAGCCGGCAATCGGATTGGTCAACGGATTTTGGCTGGCGAGTCCGCCGGGCCCATTGATCTGCAGGCTGGTGAGGTCGTCGGGACACGACGCCTGTCCGTACCACTCGATCGTCAAGTCGTGGGAAAGGACCGTATCGTTCGGATCGCTGACGTACCAGCTCCAATCCGAGGGCGGCCCCCAACTCGGTTCGTGCTTCAGGTAGACAACGACCCTGGGCGGCTCCGGAGCAGCGAGCGGATCCCTGCGTTCCAGGATCTGCTTGATGAACGCATATCCGCGCGGCGCTTCGGTGGTCCAGGTCAGGTCAAGCTCGCGCAATCGGTGTGAACCGCGGTTCAGGGTTTCATAAGCGGTATCCGGTTTACGCTGAGTTCGACCGTCATCGGTCGTGTTTGCCCCAAAGCTTGCCGCGCTTTCCGCTGCAAAACCGACGTACCGGGATTGCGGCTTTTCCTCGGCTTGCGCCGTAGAGCCAACCATGGCTGCCGCGACGGCAAAGGCGGCAAGGCCGGCACCTTTGGTCAGTCGACGCTCGTCTCGATCAAGATGTTTCATTTCAGTTCTCCTCTAACGCAAAATGACGCAGCGCCGCGGAGGGTTCCGCAACGTGCACTGGCTGCACACGTGCACGGGTGAGATTTTTTGCCGCGCGGGGTTGTGCGACAACGATAACTGTAAGTTTATGGCGTTAAGATATACGAAGCGTTCACCGTTCATGCTGAGGCGACGTTTGGACGTGAACTTGTAACCTGGGCAATTGCCCTAAAGGAAGAACATGTGATCGCATGGATCACTGCGATGCCGACCAGGAGGTTATATGACTGATGCAACACATGAGCGCGTCATTTTGGCGGGCGGTTGTTTCTGGGGTATGCAAGATCTGTTTCGCAAGCAACCCGGGATAATCAGCACCCGCGTGGGTTATTCCGGTGGCGAGACCAAGCATGCTACTTACCGAGATGTGAAGACCGGCAAAACCGGTCACGCAGAAGCCGTAGAGGTCTTATTTGACCCGAACGTGACAGATTTACGAGCGATTCTGGAATTCTTTTTTCAGATCCATGACCCGTCGACAGAAAACCGTCAAGGCAATGACCGGGGCAGCCAATACCGGTCGGCGATTTTCTACGCCAATGACGAACAAAGAAAGATTGCACTGGACACCATTGCAGACGTCGAAGCGTCCGGTCTCTGGCCTGGAAAAGTCGTGACACAGGTCGTGCCTGAGGGTGCGTTTTGGGAAGCGGAACCCGAACATCAGGACTACCTGAAGCGCATACCGAATGGGTATACCTGCCACTTCGTACGGCCGGACTGGCGCTTACCGCGGCGCAAAGTGTCTTGACGTCGCAGCCTCGAATGGACCGAGCGATTGCACAACCATAGTCGAGCACCCGGGTTGCGCGCGGCGCAATGGAACGATGGATCGGGAGTCTGCGTCATGACACGCCATGCGCACCACTGCACCGAACGCCCTGCGGGTACCACCGCAAAAGGCGACCGCCCATCGTAGCGGCACTGCAACAGTTGCTGAACACCTTGCCTCAACAGGGTGAGGTGGTCTGGATAGGACTTCGACCGGCGCGCCGAGCCCCAATGATCGGCGTCGATTCAGTATCCGCGTCTCCCGAGGTGGGGCTGCAAGGTGACCGATATCAAGGCCGTTCCGGTCAGCGACAATTGACGATCTTGCAGGCCGAACACCTGGCGGTGATTGCGAGCTGCCTCGGTCGAGAATGCGTCGCCCCTGAGATGCTGAGGCGGAACCTCCTGGTCACCGGCATCAACCTACTGGCGTTGAAAAGTAAAGTCATCGTCGTGGGTGGCGTAGAACTTCAAGTGACGGGCTTATGCCATCCCTGTAGTCGGATGGAAGAAACATTGGGCGCTGGTGGCTATAACGCCGTGCGTGGTCACGGGGGCGTTACCGCACGTGTCCTCACCCGCGGCCGTATCGCCATCGGGGACCCTGTTCATTTGGCGCCGGCAGAGGACGATAAGGAGTAAGTGATGAAAAGCAAGGAGAACGAGAGCTGACTGGCGGTCGGACATTTCACGTCGCATGCAACAACTAATCGTGGCTACGACAGTCACTTGCCTCCAGCCGGGTAAAGCTTTTAGTGCCACGCCGTGAATACATCTAGCCTGCATCCCACATGAGGCTTTGCCAACGCATTTATTAAAACCTGCAGATACTCTCCGGTTCCACCCGTCGGGCAGTAACCAGCGAACTGCTGGTCTTTGACATCCAGTTCGACCACCGCGATTGGGCAGCCAGGTGGATTCTCGGTAATTGGATCCAAGCTCGTCCGAATATGCGAAACTGTGATAGGTTCCAATGAGAAAGTCATTTGGGAGGAACTCATGTCGACGTTGTTTTGGATTGCTGTAGGTATTTTTATCGGTTGGAATCTGCCGCAGCCAACTTGGGCCAGAGAACTGCAGGAAAAGGTCGTCGCCGCGATCAAGACGCTGAGCAACAAGTAGGGCCGCCGAATTTTCAGGAACGCGCTGAACCGCGATCCCTGTAAGTCAGCAGTGACCCGATTCGTGATCCATAATCTCCAAGAACCTTTTGACGGCCGCGTCATACCGCAAGCGGAATACCGCCATCCAACCGCCCTACCTCCGATGGTGACGCATTGACCGGGAGTCCTCTGCGCCCGCATCGAGCGGCACGCACGCCATCCCTCGACCGCAAGCAAGTGGACGTCATTCCGGAAACTGTGCTTCTCGGTGAGAACTATCGTTTCGCATCCACTTAACCCATTGAAAGACAGTACTTTTTCTATAAAGCGTGACCGCCAGATGCGAAGCGCCGGTACCGCCTAAGAGACGGTCTTTTTTCCTAACCGACTGATTTTGCCGACTTACACCGGCTGGCATAGGAACTGCAATCACCCAGTCAACGGCGCATTGGCGCCGCAAACCCAAGCACAAAGTGTGGAGGTAGACGATGGCAACGGTGAAATCAGACCTGGAGGCAAGGATCAAGACCTACGACCAATGGGAAATACGGCGTCAGTTCGGCGCTAACGGACCCAACATGCGCAGGCTTTGGGTGCTCGCCTGCATGGACGAGCGACTACCCGTGGACGAGGCGCTCGGTATCCGCGCGGATTCGCCAGTGGGAGGCGGTGATGCTCATCTGTTCCGCAACGCGGGCGGGATTGTTACCGACGACGCAATCCGGTCAGCCATGCTGACCATCAACTTTTTCGGTACCAAGGAGATCATTGTGCTGCAACACACCGGTTGCGGCATGCTTTCGGCCAACGGCAACGACTTGGAAAAAGCGCTCCGAGCGCAGGGCATAGATGTCGACAACATCCCGATTGATCCTTCTCTCCCGGAGTTGACGCTTGCCCCGGGTAACTTTGCAAAGTGGATCGGAATGATGGACGACGTCGACGTCACCTGTATCAAGTGCGTGGAGTACTTGAGCAACCACCCGCTGATCCCCGACGACATCACCATTAGCGGATGGATCTGGGAAACCGAGTTCCGACGATTGCGGGCGCCGGATCTTGGTGCGGCCAATCGCGCCGTCACCCAGGCCACCGCAGCGTCCATGAAGGTGAAAGGCGACCAGCCGCCACGGTGGAATTGAATCCACGGGTCCGGGCTCGCCGGGTGGGCTTCTCTCTGCCTGACGAGCCTTTTCCACGCAATCAAGCGGAGGGGCAGCAAGATGCCGACCTACGACTACCAATGTCGCCACTGCGGCAACTGTTTCGAGTCGATGCATGCCGTTGCGGCGATCGCACCGGATTGTCCTGCATGCGGTGGGCAGGTGAGACGTCTCCTGCTTAGTGCGCCCGCGGTCCATGGCGCGATGGCAGGCGGACGTGAACGGGCGATGCGTGCGCTGCCGACGTGCGGGAAGGGCTGCCGCTGCTGCCCGTGACACCCGCGGTATGAACAGCAACACATTGCATGCGACTTCGGGAGGAATTTCTGATGCAGACTCTGACCAAAAAGACTTTTGCGCCGTTCACGTGGGACCGTGCGGGCGTCGTCGGATCGTTCGTGTGCGTTTCCCACTGTATCGCCACTCCGTTCCTGGCGGCCACGTTGCCGATACTGGCGGTCACCGAGAAGGCGACGCATATCGGCCTCACGGTCGTGCTGATGCTCATAGGCTTGCTGGCGTTTCTGCCCGGCTACCGGCTTCACAGCAAGCCGCAATTGGCCCTGGTGGCCGCGATCGGCTTTGCTATGCTTGTATTGGCGGTGTTAATCCCGGAAGCACTCGCGAGCGAGGCGCTGGAAACGGGGCTGACGGTCGTTGGGGGTCTACTCCTCATCACCGCGCACCTGAGCAACACCTACTATTGTCGACGTTGTCGCATTTGCTTTGAACGGCCGTTTGGCCAGTCTGGAGTGGCAATGATGCGCGCCTCAGCGCCAAGCGCTCTTGCGGATCGTTCGGCGGCAACGCACTCGCCAGTTCGAGTGGCAATTGGTGAGACGGGTCGACGGAGGGCGCAATCGCCGGGAGATATCGGGCATGAAGTCGAAAAACGTTGCGGTTCTGAATCCGATATCCTTTCTCCAGACCTTTGTCGTCCAGAGCCACAGGGTCGCGGTACAAAAGGGCTGTTCTGCCTGCGATAGCCATATCAACGACGTCGAAATCATGGGGCTTTCGGCAAGTAGTTGCTTTGAAGCCGAAGCACGCCAGCAACTGGACTTGAGCGGTCCGATCACACTCGGCGACTACGCCGATGTCATCATCCATATAAAGAACAGCATTGGCGGGGAATTTTCGCGGAGCGCCAGCCAGCCCGGAGTCATCCGCGTGGAGAATACCCACTGCCCCTTCGGCGACATGGTCAAGGAAGCCCCCGAGCTTTGCCGCATGACGTCTTCGGTGTTTGGCGCCATCGCGGCACGCAACTTCGGTTATGCAAAGGTCGAGTTGAAAAAACGTATCGCAGCGGGTGATGGCCGTTGCGAGGTTTGCATTTACACCGACGCGGAGTTGGGCAAGTCTGCCGTGGGTGACGAGTATCTCAATCAAGAGGGCACCCTGGTTTCGAGTTCTGGCAGCGATGGGGTCTCGGTGCGGGTTGCGGAAAAGATGGATCAGGTGTGGTGTTCCGCGAACGCAGACAGGGTCGAACGACGGCCCCGAGTCAAACCGAATATCGTCGCCGAGTCCCGTGCAATGCGTGACGCCCTGGAGGCGGTCGAAATAGTGGCGCCGACCGAGGCCACGGTGGTTATCTCGGGAGAAACCGGCGTAGGTAAAGAGATCATTGCGCAGGCCATTCACGCCCTGAGTGCGCATAGTGAAAACAAATTCATGGCCGTAAATTGTGGCGCCATTCCGGCTGACCTGATCGAGAGCGCTTTGTTCGGGCACGAGAAAGGGGCCTTCACGGGTGCCTACAACGTGCACCAGGGTTTCTTTGAACGTGCCGATCACGGTACTTTGTTCCTGGACGAGATTGACAGCCTGCCGCTCCTGGCGCAGGCCAAATTACTGCGTGTACTGCAGGAAGGCGAATACGAACGGGTGGGCGGCCGGCAGGTTATGCAGGCGCACATGCGCGTAATTGCCGCCGCGAACCACAGGATTGAAGACATGGTGGCCGCCGGGCAGTTCCGCAGCGACCTATACTACCGGCTGAACGTTGTCCCCATCGTGATCCCGCCCCTGCGAGAACGGCGCGAAGACCTTTCGGAGCTCGTGAACCTGATATTGCGGCGCTTGGGCGACAAGTATCAACAGCAGCGTAAAATGCTAGGAGAACAGGCGTGGGCACAGGTCATGCGCTATGCCTGGCCCGGCAACGTGCGCGAACTCGAAAATGTGCTCGAGCGCGCCCATCTGTTCGCACGCGGACCCTGCATAGAAGACATCGACGCAAGGGTCGCCGATACGACCGAGAGCACCGCAGAAAAAGCGGGACAAAGCATGGATCTGCGCGCTCAGACACGCCATGCAGCCCAGCTGGCGGAGACGCAGCTGTTGCGGGATGCGTTACTCAGAAGTGGAGGCAACGTGAGCGCCGTGGCACGTGAGGTTGGAATCACTGCACGTGCCGTTCACCAGAAACTGAAGGCAAACGGCATCGACCCCGCCCCCTACCGAATGAAGAGCCGCGACCTCAACCAAAGGCATTGAATACTGGCGCTGGGCGCCGCTGGAACAAGGAACTACCTGATGGCCTTTTTTCACAATCTCCTGAGTCTGTCGCTCGAAGCGGCGCCGTGGTTAGTTCTTGGCTTGACCCTGGGCGGCCTCATGAAGGCGCTGATCCCGACCGCGTTTCTGGAACGACACCTGATGGGTTCCGGCCTCGGATCCATTGCCAAGGCGACCTTGCTTGGCGCGCCGTTGCCATTGTGCTCGTGTGGCGTCATTCCGGCAGCACTGGGTTTGCGAAAAGCCGGTGCATCCAAACCCGCAACAACGGCCTTTTTGGTCAGCACGCCGGAGACCGGCGTCGACTCAATTTCAATCACCTATGCGCTGATGGGACCGTTCATGGCGGTCGTTCGCCCGATTGCGGCGCTGTTTTCTGCGTTCACTGCGGGCTTGCTTGTGGCGCTATTCGACGTAGAAGCGACCGGCGCGCAACCCAAAGTGGTTTCTGGCACCTGCTGCGGCTGCGAGTCCAACGACAAATCGGCCGCCGAACCCAGTTGCCGTGCGCACGAACCCGCTCCGAGCCCAAATCTGGCAAGCAAGGCCTGGGAAGGCATTCGGTATGCATTCACAAGCCTCCTGGATGACATCGTGTTCTGGCTGGTCGTCGGCATGTTCTTCGCCGCCGCCACCACAACCTTTCTGCCGGTTGATTTTCTGGCGCAGTGGGGACAAGGCATCGCAGCAATGCTGGTGATGCTGCTCGCCGGCATCCCGATGTACATCTGCGCTACGGCGTCAACACCGGTGGCGGCCGGATTGATGATGGCCGGTGTCTCGCCAGGGGTTGCACTGGTGCTGTTGCTGAGCGGTCCGGCCACCAATATCTCTACGTTAGGGGTCGTCAGCCGCGAAATGGGGCGACGCACGATGTGGCTTTATCTCGCCGCGGTCGGCGTGACTGCGGTGCTGGCCGGCCTGACTGTTGACGCGGTGGTGAGCGCACATCAGTTGACTATTCTTGCTCAACTCCAACATGCACACACCAGTCTTCCGGTCTGGCTGGAGTGGGGTACTTTGCTGCTGCTTGTAGCTATCGCTCTGAGAAAATTCCTGCCGCTGCGTTCAGACCGCTCTGCCGACGAACATCACCGCACTGCGTGAATCCGCTTTGCATAAAACAACTGCCGCTCCACACGGCCGGTCGGAACGTCTTTTCAGGATTGAGAGCTGCCGTCAAGTTACTGCGGAAAAGGCGCCGGTGACGATTTCCAATAGTAGAAATTCACGCTTGTCCCCGACCCCTTTTATGACACTGCTCCACCGTTGGCCTGCTCCGCCACGCCGCAAGTATCGAAAAATAAAGATGCGAACGTTAAGCTCGAAATTGACGGAATTTTCCTGAAGGTTACATTTTCCCCGGCGTCAGCCCCTCATTTACACCAAATAATATGGAAAGAGATGCACTGCCACTGAAAGACGCTGCCGCCTAGGCGAATGTCCGAACGGGCGCGGACAAGAACCCCCTTTGACTATACGCAACAACGTAACCCTCACGTCGCGCTACCCACCGCTACTTTCAAGCATAGTCGGGAATCGTCGGTAACAATTCGCTAATGTGCTGTCCCGTAATAAAGGCAGCTAGTGGCATTGAGCTTAGGGTGCACAAGCATACGACCTGTTAACCCTCGGTCGTCTGCTCAATCTCTAGAGCGAGGAGCAGAATATCGAAGCCGTACGGTCTGGATGGCAAGTGAGTGTTAAGGATACTTGATGATGACAGCGCGCGGTTGCAATTTTCGGTTCCTGCTAGTGGGCTGGATGCTGGTTGTATAACTCAGCCCAAGACGATGCTCACGAAGGCAATCGTGTTCACAATATACGGGTCGGCGGATGGTCTTGAACTAAAGGAGGTCTCTAGCCTGCATGTTGCACCAGCCGATCGGGGACGGGGGACGAACTGTAGGTTCGAGAATGCGCCCCGAACAGGACTTGCGCCGCATCCCTGCCGTTTCATTCGCGCCCGTCCCCGATTGGCTGGCGGATGCCTAACGCTGTCGCTGAATGCAGAAGACAACCCACCCGACCCAGTGATACGAACCCTCCATGCATAGGCGCTGAGTTCCGAGGATTCGTATCGCATCCCCCTCTCGGTGGAGACCACTCGAAATTGCGCACCCCAGCAGCGATTGACACCGGGCAGCAAAATAGGTAGGATTCCTACCTATGAAATTCGACCAGATCACAGAGCCCCTCGATCGCCGATTGGCCGACGGCCTGACGCGGCTGGCCGCCGTGGCTCGTCAGCTCGATTGGCAGGCGGCTGAGAGCGCTGGCCTGTCTCCCACCCAAGCGGACATCCTGCGGTTCGTCGCCAATCGTCCGGAGGGCGCACGGCTCACTGCCGCCGCCGCGCATGCCGGTGTTCGCAAGGCCACTGCCAGCGACGCGGTGGCGGCCCTGGAGCGTAAGTCGCTGGTTCGCAAGTATGCTGACGCCTCAGACGGTCGCGCCGTGGCCCTGAAGGCGACGGCCATGGGCAATCGGGTCGCGCAGGCTTGGCCGAGCAGCTTCGCGCCGATCGTCGCCGGCCTGACCGAGACCGAGCAGGAATCCCTGCTTTGCTTGGTGGTCAAGATGATCCGGCAATTGCAGCAGCGGCAGTTGATTGCCCCACAGCGCACCTGCGTGACCTGCCGGCATTTCCGCGAGAACGTCGCGCCTGGCACGAGCACCCCGCATTACTGTGCGTTCGTCGGCGCGCCGATGGCCGAGCGGCACCTTCGCGTCGATTGCGCGGAGCACGAATCCGCCGCCTGACGGCGGTTTAACCACCTCGTTCGATGTGACCGGGGTTTCGTTTGAGCTACATAGTTAGGAGTCCTTACATGAAAACCAACGCCATCTTCTACCACGCCGGTTGCCCCGTCTGCGTCGCCGCCGAGAAGCAGCTCGCCGACGCCATGGATCCGGCTCGTTTCGACGTCGAGGTCGTGCATCTGGGTGAGGCCAGGACACGCATCGCGGAGGCCAAGGCGGCCGGCGTCCAGTCGGTCCCCGCGCTGGTTATTGCCGGACAGCCGTTCCACATCAACTTCGGCGCTGCGATCGCCGACCTCAAATAGGAGAGCAAACCGTGAAAGCGAAGATCTTGACTTTACTTGGCATCACCGCCGTCACTGTGGCATTGGCCGCGGAACCCGAGGTTCCCTACCCGGCGAGCTACCGCGGCTGGCACCACGTCAAGAGCATGGTGATTGAAGAAGGACATCCGCTCTTTGACGCCTTTGGTGGCATTCATCACCTCTATGCGAACGACAAGGCGCTCGAGGGATACCGGAGCAACACCTTCCCGGATGGGGCCGTGATCATCTTTGATCTGCTCGAAGCCGTGCACGACGGCAATGCCGTCACCGAAGGTGCTCGCAAGGTCGTGGGCGTCATGCAAAAGGACTCCAAGAAGTTCGCCGCAACCGGTGGTTGGGGCTTCGAGGGCTTCGGTGGCGGTGACCCAACGAATCGGGTGGTGGGCGCTAACGCAGCTACCGCTTGCTTTGCCTGTCACCAGCCGCAGCAGGAACAGGACTATACCTTCAGCCGGCTGCGTGACTGAGGCGCTGGCGTGGATCAGCACGTACTGGCCCCGCCCTTACGCATCGCGCAACGGCTGAACACATGACCACGCCCCTGGATCTGGCGGCGCAGCGCGGCCACGTTTTGGTCGCCTGCGCCTTCCACAAGCTCTTTCCGGGATATGTCGGTCATGCCATACCTGAGTTCAAGGGAGTACACGATCTGTTCGCCCCGCTTGGCGCCCTGGTGGTGGGTCTGCACACCGTTTTCCAGCACCATGAGGCCATGACGACGACCGCGTTACGGGCGTTTCTTCACGAGTATCGGGTCCGGTGTCCGGTCGGCATCGACGCTCCAGCGAGCGCTTCAAAGCCGGAAATCACGTCGAACAGTTCCTCATCGATGCCACTCTGGCGCAAACGGTGGAATGACCCGTTGAGATCCTCCAGCAACTCGCCGATGTTTTTCTCGGCGCGTTGCATCGCCGCCAGGCGGCTCGCGTTCTCGCTGGCAAGGGATTCGGCGCACGCCCTGAACAGAGAGACGAAGAGATACTCGCGGATTAGCGCCCGCAAGGTATCCGTTTCACCGCCAATGACTTCCGGCAGGCTCTGGGTCGGCCAGGGATACTCGGCGAGTTTACGTCGCCAGGTTTCGTCCAGCGGCAGCAGCCTCTGCGGGACGGGCTCATATATCGCGCCGGACGTGGAGCGGTTATAGAAAAGACGGAGTTCGCTGACTGTGCCCTGACTGTAGCGCGCCTCGCTCTCCACCAGTATCTGTCCGACCAGCGGCGCGATGGCCTTGACCGAGTTAGGGACTGTGAAGCGGCCCTCCAACGGCAGGCCTGCATCCGCCAGGCGCGCATGTACGCGCTCACCGACGGCCCAGACCAGGGGTTTTCCCGGCAGCGCGGCGAGGGTCTTCAGGGCATGATCGGCCACCACGTCGTTGAACCGGCCGACCAGTCCCTGGTCCGAGCCGAACACGACCGCGCCTGTGGTCCCTTCTCCGGGACGCGCCTTGATTTCAATCTGCGCCACCGGCGCGATTTCACGAAAACAAATGCTCAACCCCAGTTCCACGCTGCGGGCGTAGTCGGCCAATGCGCGCACCGAGTTTTCGTATTGGCCGATGTTCGAGGCGGCCAGGGCTTTCATCGTGCGCACGACCGATTGCAGATCGCCGGCGCTGCCGATCTTTCGGCGCAGGCTCGCTGTGGTGTTGCTCATGCTTTCTCTTTGGTTGCCGCAGCGGGCAAGGGTTCCGGCTTTGTCTGGAAGCGAACGAGCGCTTGGTGGGCAATGTCGATGATCGTTTCGCGATCCTTATCGCTCAATTGCTCGGCGCCACCCAATCGCTCAATCACATCGCCCGGGATGCCCGCCGCCGCCTTCCGCACGGCTTGCTCGGCGTTCGTCATCGTTTCAAGCGAAACCTTGTCGAAGAACCCTGCAGTCACCGCGAGCAGGATGGCTATTTGTGCGGGCACCGACACCGGGGTGAATTCCGGCTGCTTGAGGCACGCGCGGATTCGCCGGCCGTGCTCGATGATCTTGCGGGTGTCTTCATCCAGGCGGGCGCCGAACCGGGCAAAGGTCTCGAGTTCCTCGAACTGGGCGTAGGCGAGCTTGAGGTCGCCCGCGACCGCGCGGTAGGCCGCACGTTGCGCCTTGCCGCCGACGCGCGAAACGGATTTGCTGACATCCACCGCAGGCAGCACGCCCAATTCGAACAACGATGGCGAGAGGTAGATCTGCCCATCCGTGATGGAAATCAGGTTGGTCGGAATATAGGCGGAAATGTCCTCCGCCTCGGTTTCGATAATCGGCAGCGCCGTCAGCGATCCACCACCGAGCTCCGGACGCAAATGGGTTGCGCGCTCCAGCAGCCGCGAGTGGATATAAAATATGTCACCGGGAAAGGCCTCCCGGCCGGGTGGTCTTCGCAACAGCAGCGACAACTCGCGATAGGCGCGCGCATGATGCGTAAGGTCGTCGTAGACGATCAGCACGTCGCGGCCTTGCTCCATGAAATGCTCAGCAATGCTGGTCGCGGCATACGGCGCGATATAAGCCAGGCCGGGCGGATCGTTGCCTTCGGTGACGACCACGATGGTGTAATCCATCGCACCCTTTTCGCGCAGGGTGGCGATCACTTTCGCCACACCGGACGCGCGCTGCCCAATGGCGCAATACACACATAGCACATCTTGATCGCGCTGGTTGAGTATCGTGTCGAGCGCCACCGCGGTCTTGCCGGTCTGGCGGTCGCCGAGAATCAACTC
>CBDUNM010000120.1:0-15870 GCA_965368585.1 uncultured Chromatiales bacterium
CCGTTCGGCATTGGCGAGATCGCTTGCTTCGCCGCGCAGCCGGGCGCGGGCCTCGTCGATCTCCTCGGCCCGCGGGCCCCGCCGCAACTCGGCCAGGCGCGCGGCCGCCTGGGCCTGTTGCGCTGCGATCTGCGCGCGGCGGGCCTCGTGACGCTGCGCATCGAGCTGCAGTAGGGTCTGCCCCGCTTGCACCCGCTCGCCCTTAGTCGCCCGGATGGCGGTGATCGACTCACTGACTTCGGCGCTGAGCGCGACGCGCTCCCATTCGAGCAGGCCTACCGCGTCATGACCATGGTCCGGCTGACAGCCTGACAGCCTGACAGCGTCGTGGCCAGGCTGAGTAGCACAATGGTTTCGAGAGAGGATAACCGAGGTAACAATGCGGCCCTCCAGCAGTGATGGTGATCATCGGAATCGGGGAGTTAAACCCGAATCCTTGAACGCAGAGCAGCCAGCCTTGTTCGCGTGTACGTATCAAGAAATGCGTTAGCAAAGCCTCATGTCGGGTGAAGGGTTGAGTGACCGTTTGCTGCAGGGAAGCAGCAGCCGAGCCTACATCTATGTACTCACGGCGGGTCACTGAAAGCTTTACCCGGCAGGAGGTGCTAGAAACGTGGGGCTTTATCAATGATTTCCTCAATATATGCCCGGCGTACCCGCTCACTGATTCAGGCCTGTTCCGTGTCGGACCGCTGTGCGCTTGGCACGTCGCCTGCGGGCGAGGGGCGCGGGATTTCATTAGCCTGCAGTGTCTCCCTGGCCAACAGCAAAGCAGCCCCCTGTTCGAGCTGCGGGCGGTTGGCCGACAAGATCTTCAGCGCCGCTTCGCGTGCCGCGGTCGTCAGTTCACGGACCGCGCAGTCGATTTCGCGCGCGGTTTCCTCGCTGTAGTTGCGCGGCGTGGAACCCAGCATATTTTCACCCAGAAACGACTGGCGCGGTTCTTCATAGGTCATCTGCCCCAGCTTGTCGTGCATGCCGAAGCGGGTCACCATGTTGCGCGCGATGTCGGTGGCCTTGTCCAGATCGTCGGTTGCCCCGGTGGAGATCTCCTCGAACACGAGAATCTCCGCCGCGCGTCCCCCAAGCAGTACGGCCATCTTGTTGGCCAGTTCGTCTTGGGTCATCAGGAAGCGGTCCTCGGTCGGCCGCTGGATGGTATAGCCCAGCGCGCCTATACCGCGCGGAATAATGGATATCTTGTGCACCGGGTCAGCCCCGGGCAGCGCCATCGCCACCAAGGCATGGCCCATCTCGTGAAACGCCACCACCCGGCGCTCGTGTTCGTTCAGCAGGCGACTGCGTTTTTCCAGTCCGGCGACGATCCGCTCGATGGCGTTGTTGAAATCGTCCATGGCGACGGCCTCGGCGCCGCGACGGGTGGCCAGCAACGCGGCTTCGTTGACCAGGTTGGCCAGGTCGGCGCCGGTGAACCCCGGCGTCAACGCCGCCAGCTGGTCGAGATCGACATCCGCGGCTGACACGATCTTTTTCAGATGCACCTCGAGCACCGCCTTGCGGCCGCTGCGTTCCGGCCGGTCGACCAGGACCTGGCGGTCGAAACGACCGGCGCGCAGCAGCGCCGGGTCGAGGATCTCCGGCCGGTTGGTGGCGGCCAGGATCACAATGCCGCGCTGCGAGTCGAAGCCATCCATTTCGGTAAGCAGCTGGTTGAGTGTCTGCTCTTTCTCGTCATGCCCGCCGGCGAATGGTCCGACCCCGCGGGCGCGCCCCAGGGCGTCCAGCTCATCTATAAAGATGATGCAAGGCGCGGTCTGCCCGGCCTGTTCGAAAAGATCACGCACCCGCGCGGCACCCACGCCGACAAACATCTCGACGAACTCTGCCCCACTGATGGAAAAGAAGGGCACGCCGGCCTCGCCGGCGATAGCCCGCGCCAGCAAGGTCTTGCCGGTGCCGGGCGGCCCCACCAGCAGCACGCCTTTGGGGATATGTGCCCCGAGTCGCCCATAGAGCTGCGGGTTCTTGAGGAAATTGATAACCTCTTGCAACTCTTCCTTGGCCTCGTCGACGCCGGCCACGTCACCGAAGGTCACCCCCGTGTCTTTCTCGACGTATACCTTGGCCTTGCTTTTACCGACGCTCATCAGCCCGCCGAGTCCCTGCTTCTGGGCCATGCGGCGGAACACCAGCATCCACAGGGCGTAGAAGAACAGAACCGGCAGCACCCAGGAGAGAATGTCGCGGATAAAAGTGTTGTCAACGACGGCGGTGTACTTGACGTTGAATTGGCCAAGATGCTGCGCCAGTGAAGGATCGACCCGGGTGGTATAAAACGCCGCGCGACCATCGGCCAGCGGTTTCTTCAGCTTGCCCTCGATATATTGCTCGTGAACGAAGATCTCGGCGATCTTGTCGTCCTTGAGTTGTTGCTCGAACTCACTGTAAGGAATGATCTCGACTTCGCGCGCTGTGATCCACCATTGCTGGAACGTAAGAATGGCGAAGATGGCGAGGGTGAGATACCAGAAATTGATCTGTGTCTTCTTTTCCACGGCTGATCCCTTGTCTCGTATAAGACTGACGCCCAATGCCGACAGCGCGAGACGAGTCCACCTGTCAACGGAAATCAGGTTAGCACGGATGAGTTCGGTGTAGTCGGGTGGCAGGCATCACGGGAATCAGACCCGGTTATTCGTCTCGTTCGATCAGCTGCAATAGTTCGGCTCGGGTTTGAACTATTGCAGCTGCCCGTCTCGCCTTTAGCGGGTAGATTGGCTAGCCTTCGGTTTCGCTTTTTTCTTGAGCCGTCGCTGCCGGGAGGCGTGTTCTTCCGCCAAGCTGCTTTTTTCTGCCGATTGCTGCTGCAGTTGATTGTCATTTAGGTCTTTCGGCTGCGCTGCTCGCTGGCTCTCATGGGTGCGCTTTAATACTTGCTGTTCGGCGGCTTGTTGCTCCTGCAATCGCGACCTGGCAGCCGTGCTTGTCCCGGCCTTGGCTGGCCCGATGGGCGGTATAGCAGTATTTGATCCGCCGGCCTGCCAACCCGCGCCGCCACCGGGCCTGCCACGGTTTGAACTTTCATGCGCTCAACCTTGCGCCCGGTCGCTTGCTCAACCCGCGCACCACTCATACCGGCATTGACCACGCGTCCGTCTACACGCCGCAACGGTGCCAGGAATTGCGTCTGGTTAACGAACACCCGGTTGCGCGGTGCCAACATTTCCTCGACGCCAAATGAGAACTCCGGACCGAGCGGCGCCCAGCCAACAAATTGATCTCCGTAACGCCAGTTTGCCCAAACTGGGGCCCACTCATCGCTCGGTACCCACAACCAGCCATCGGTAGCATCGAACTTCCAGCGACCGTAGTGGAACGCCGCCCAGCCCCAGTCAAAATCCGAGTCCCAGAACCAGTCATTGTGTTCGGTGAACTCCCAGTGACCGTTGGTAAAAGGCCGCCAACCGACGACCTCAACCCCGGTCGGTGCCCCCACTTCGCCCCAGCGTGAATGACGACTCCAACTGCCGTAGGCTGATAGCCGGTCATGAAATTCAGCGCCGATGCCCACCCTCTAATCTATCCCTGCCGTTACACGCATGCCGGTAAGCATGGCCGCTGTGATAGAAACGATCATGGTCAATCTTCTAATGCGCAACATCAAATTTTCCTCCGCCTGTCCGGCATAGCTTTATCTGGTTGATATCGAGGGTCAACCATCCTTACCGAACCTGTCGTTAATGCTGCTATATTTCGCGGCCTTGAGCGCGCCGGCACTGCACCATTTGGACCGCTCAGCCCACTAGGCAGGCTGAGCGGCATACGAATCACCCTAGTCGCTACCGAGCGAGGTAATCAAGGGTTTGCCGCAGATCCGTAAACTCAGTGATCTCATACTTCTTTACAAATCGTTTAGTTGAGCGATCATCGACGAATCCGAGGGCTTACCTCGTTGAGTTTCGTTCAATGGCATCCATGTCGGTTGGTTTTACATGCTGCGCTACGTAGCCCGTAACTTTCTCCCAAACCGTAGCTTGCTTTTCCTTGGTACACTCGGCCACAACGTAGGCGACGGGAGTGTGATACTCTTCGATATCAATAGCATCGATCTTACCCGATTTACCGTGCAGCCAATACACAACAGCAGGCTGTACTTCCTCACCGAGTTCGAGAAACTCCTCGCAAGTCATATGCTCGGGATTAGTCTGTTTTCCGGCCAACACCGGGGCGGCGACAAATGCTATCGCCAGCGCCGTGGCTACAACCGGCAAGGCAACGCGATGGATATTGTTCATAGTTCGTCTCCTTGATACATAGGGATCGGCTGCGCTCAACCACCAAGTCGAAGAGCTGCAGCTTGGAATTAAGTTTGCGCCGAACCGGATTGCAAGGAAGTGGACGAGGCATTAAATATCGTTAATGCGATGCACGGCATATAGACCTGGCGAGATAGGTTCTTTGTTCACGATAGTAGCTAAAACGCTGCGCAACCAGCATCTCGTCGAACATGAGCGGGGAGATCTTGTCGGGCGCTGTGCTGGCCGTCTTTCGTCACTGGCGCCCAGCCTCGCGATGGGCATTCACGACATCAGTGCAGCCGAACACCGTGCGGCCAATTCAATAAGATTTGTTGGCTGAGCCGCTCTTAAGACTGAACGTCTCAGCTTGTGTGGATTGATCGGCTTAACCGGTAAGCGCCTTTCCCCTTACAACCCCGTTTGTGCGTTCGTTCGGCGCGGTGAGCGGTGTATTCTTCCGGGCTGATCATCCCGTCACCATCGGCGTCCATTGCGTTGTATGCCGGACCAACCGTCGGAATCAATATAAAAGGACGGTAGGCCAACGTCGCGCTTGACCGATGGGCGCCGCCTGCAGGTTTTCGTGGCACGCTCGATCAAGAATGACCCAGAATATTCACCCACAGCGGCGTCGAAAGAAATGGCCGCTGGCGACCCTGGTCCTACTCGTGCTGGCGGGTGGCGCAGCGGCGGACCCGACACCGCGCCGTCCAACGGACCCGCAGACTGCGGCGGCGTCGACGACAGTTGCGCGCGAGCCGGCACACCGCTTGCTGCGGGATATCGAGGCGGGTGTCTCCCGGGTGGAGCCTTGGTTGCAGCGTTACGGCTATGGGGCGGTGTTTGTCGCCGTAGGGGTCGAGGGGTTCGGCATTCCCGCGCCCGGGCAGACTATCCTGGAAGCCGGATCGGCGATTTCAGCCTCCGCCAACGCGCGGCTGCGTATCGAACCGCTTCTTATCGACAAGATCGAAGAACGGTTCGAGCGCCACGGCGCGTGGCTCATCCTCTTCGCCCGGTTCTTCGACGGATTGCGGCAGCTCAACGGCATTGCTGTCGGTATGTTGGGAATGCCCTGGGCCCGCTTCAAGCTATTGAACCTGGCGGGCGCAGCCCTCTGGGTATGCTTTTGGGGTTTGGGCGTCTACTATCTCGATCTGCACCTGGACCGGGTCGTCGCCTTCATCCGCCGCATCAATCCCTGGGTGGTGGCCGCCACCCTGGCCGGAGTAGCTGCCCTGGTGACGGTGGTCTGGCGCAGAACCTCGCGGCGCGGCGCGGCAGATCACTGCTTCCCAGGTCGGTAACGCAGGCGCGCGGCTCAGCACCCGTTTATTCATAACGCAGGGCGTCGATCGGATGCAGGCGGGACGCCTTACGCGCCGGATGCAGACCGAAGAACACCCCTACCAGGCCGGCGAAAAGAAAAGCGATCAGCACCGAAGCGTGGGTGACCTCAACTGGCAGCTGCGAGAAGCGAGCGACCGCCATGGCCCCGCCCAACCCCAGTACGATGCCGAGTAGCCCGCCGACGCCGCTGAGTACCAGGGCCTCGAGCAGAAATTGCCACAGGATGTCGCGCGGTCGCGCCCCAAGCGCCATGCGGATCCCGATTTCCCGGGTACGCTCCGTGACCGACACTAAAAGAATGTTCATGATTCCGATGCCGCCCACCAGCAGAGATACCGAGGCGATGCTGCCGAGCAGCCAGGTGAACACCCGCGCGCTCTCCTCAGAGGTCTGCGCCAGCTCGGCGCGGTTATAGATACGGAAATCGTCGTCGGCCTCTTTCCCGAGCTGGTGGCGTTGGCGCAGCAAGCGGGTGATTTCCTTGTTCGCCCGGAAGGTGGCGTCGCGCCCGGTGGTCGTCAGCTCGATGCGCTCGACGTTGGTGATGCCGCGCAGTTTACGCTGCACCGTGGTGATGGGGGCGAAGATGGCGTCGTCCTGGTCCGAGCCCCAGGCGGTCGCACCCTTCTCGGTCAGAACGCCGATGACGCGACAGGGCAGACTCCCGATCACGATGTTCTCGCCGATCGGATCGAGCAGGCCAAACAGCTCGCGCGCCACCGTTTGTCCGAGCAGGCAGAAATGGCCGGCACCGGCCACCTGGGCCTGGGTGAAGATCTCACCCTCGGCCGGCGGCCAGCTGCGCACCGCGAAGTACTCCGGCGTCACGCCCTGGATGGCGGTCCCCCAGTTCGCGCCCCGGTAACGCACCTGCGCCGTGGTCTGGACGCTGGGAGCCACGGCCGCGACATCAGGCAGTTCGGCAATGGCCGCGGCGTCTGCCAGCGTCAGGCTGGCGGTAGTGCCGGCGCCGCTGCGCACGCCGCCGCGCGTGACCGAGCCGGAGCGGATCACCAGGCTGTTGGTGCCCATGTTCTCGAGCTGCTGGGCGATGCGCTGCTGGGCACCTGTGCCGATGGCGACCATGGCGATCACCGAGGCCACGCCGATAATCACCCCCAGCGTGGTCAGCATGGCGCGGGTCTTGTTGCGCCACAGGGCGCGTAGCGCCAGGGCCATGGCGGCTGTCCAGTTCATGGCTGGGCCTCCAGCCGGCCGTCGCGCACGTACAGGGTGCGCCCGGCGTGTTGCGCCACGTCCGGCTCGTGGGTTATCAGGACGATGGTGAGTCCATCGTCCTGATTCAGGGTTTCGAGCACGGTCAGGATCTCGGCACTGGTTTGCGTGTCGACGTTGCCGGTCGGCTCGTCCGCGAGCAGCAGCGCGGGACGGGTGACCAGGGCGCGGGCGATGGCCACCCGCTGTTGCTGGCCGCCGGAGAGCTGATTCGGCAAGTGCCGCAAGCGTTCGGCCAAACCCATGCGTGCAAGCGCCTCCCGCGCCCTTGCGCGGCGCTCGCGCTTACCGACACCGGCGTAGATCAACGGTGTCTCCACGTTCTCCAGCGCGCTGGTGCGCGGCAGCAGATTGAAGCTCTGGAACACGAAACCGATCTCGCGGTTGCGCAGCCGGGCGAGCGCGTCGCGGCTCATGCGCGTCACATCCTCCCCTCGCAGCCGGTAGCTGCCGGAGTCGGCTACATCCAGGCAGCCCAGGATGTGCATCAGGGTGGACTTGCCCGAACCCGAGGGGCCCATGATGGCGACCAGTTCGCCTTCCTCGACGGTCAGGTCAATACCTCGCAGCGCCTGGACTTCGACGCCGTCCAGCGCATACACCTTCTTCAAGTCGCGGATCTCGACGAGCGGGGCAGCCACGGCGGGTCAGAACAGGCTCAGGCCGAACTGCCGGCGTCTGGCGCGCTCCTCGCGCGCGCCGGGCACGGCGATCTCCAGCTCCGGCGTCAGTCCGGGGCCGTCGATCTCGGTGACCTTCTCTCCGACGATACCGGTGGTGACCGTCAGCGGCGCCAAGCTATCATTCTTGGCGTGCCAGACGATGGCTTCGCCGGGTTTGACGCCGCGGCGAACCTCCTTGAGCTGTTCCTGCGGCCAGTCGGGGACGAAGCGCAACGCACCGTGCGGCACCCGCCAGACGGCATCGCGGTGTTCCACCTCGACGAGCACGGTGGCGGTCATCCCCGGCTTGAGGGCCAGGTCGGCGTTGCCCACGCGGATGATGCAGTTGTACTTGACCACGCCGGCGTCGACCTTGGGCTGCAGGCGAACCTGCGCGACCTCGCCACGGAACTCGCGCTCCGGATAGGCGAAAACAGTGAAGGTTACGGGCTGGCCTTCGCGGACCTCACCGATAAATGACTCGTCCACGTCCGCCTCTACCTGCATCCGGGTGAGGTCGTTGGCGATGGTGAATAGCGTGGGCGCCTGCAGGCTTGCGGCCACCGTTTGCCCGACGTCGACGTCGCGGGAGATGACTACCCCGGCAGTGGGTGCGTGGATCGCCGTGTAGTCGAGATTCACCTGCTCGCGCTGCAATGCCGCCTTGGCCTGCGCCACGGCAGCCTCCTTCACTCGTTGCTCGACCTGAGCCGATTCGTAGGCGAACCGTGCAGTGTCGAGTTCGCTGACCGGGGCGAGCTTCTTGCCGTACATTTCAGTCACGCGCTCCAAATCGCGTTGCGCCTCGGCGACCCCGACCGCGGCCTTGTCGCGCTGGGCTTCGGCGTTTTCCACGTTTGCCCGTGCCTCGGCCACCTTGGCTTCGAAGATTGCCGGATCGATCCGGGCGATCAGCTGGCTCTTGGTCACCTGATCGTTGAAGTCGACGTAGAGGTGCTGGATGGTACCGGAGACCTGGCTGCCGACCTGGACGGTATTGACCGGGGTCAGCGTGCCGGTTGCCGACACCACGGCACTGATGGGACCACGCGTCAGAGGCGCCAGATTGTAGGAGACCGTTTGAGGCGCCTCGCCCGCGTCGCGAGTCAACCAAAGGACCGCGGAGACTCCGATAAGGACTGCGGCGACAACGAACAGGACAACACGCTTAACCTGCATGTTGCACCAGTATCCGGGATGATCGCGCCGGCCAGGTGCGTTTGGACGCCGCCCTGGAGGGAAAACCATAGCCGCAGTTATGGTTTGAGTGACGGGCAAGTCCCCGCGTGCCTGGACCAGCGAGGTCCCGGATAGATCGGGGACGGGGGACAAACTGTCCTTTCGAGAATGCGCCCCGCACAGGACTTGCGCCGTATCCCCGCCGATTCATTCGCGCCCGTCCCCGATCGGTTGGTGCAACATGCAGGCTGGCGTATTAAAGCGTGTAGAGCCTTTCTCAGGCCTCAGGCGCGGCTGGACGCCTTGGCACCGCTGCTCGTCAATACCCCGTGCCGCCGGGTTCCGGCGAGGAGCCGAGTTCACCGGGCGGTCCCGCCATGTACTCCGACATACACTCGGTCATATAGTCTTCCAATTCCTCGGCTAATATATTCAGACTGGCGGCCGCATCCTCGCAGTAATGCCGGGCTTCGCTTTCAGTCGGTTTGACTCCGGATGTCTGTTCGTCTGCCGCGGCATGGGCTGCGAAGACTGTCATCGCCAGGCCGAAAAGCGTGCGTGTCGTTATCGTGTAGTTCATTGGCGGTACTCCGGAAAAATCGATTGGACTGGCTGGCGCGGTTCCTTCGAGACAAACCATTCGCCGCCACTCATTCATTCAAGGTCACGCCACGCTGAACGCGGAAACCCCGTTTGACCGCAGACGTTCCGCGGCAACGCCCCGCCGACAAAGGATTCGCCGGGCGAAAATTCCGCTTCCTGGAGATACCCGTGTGCGACAGCGGGGCACCTAGGCCATGGTCACATGCAAGCTTCTAAAACTGCGCGGGTCGGTGGCGTTCTTTTCCCGCCAGCGCATCGCTTCAGCTTAGACCATTCGGCGTGCGCCATGAATTTCTTTTCGCGGCAGCTGTCGTGATGAGTCGCAGCTTTGAGCTAGCTGGAATGGCTAGCCTGCATGTTGCACCAGTATCCGGCTGAACGAGGGGCTCGCGATCCGCGCCAACTTGATCCGCGGAGTACCCGGTGGCGTCACTGAATTACAAAAAATTAATCTTCCCGTCACCTGCCGTCAAGCCACTGCGGTTTAAAGTCTGGGTACTGGATCGGCACGCGCGCCGCGACTCCGACCCATGCGTAATCATGAACGGCGGCAGCCGGCAATGGCGAACTGCCGCCGTTGTATGCGCACCAGGTCTGAGCCGGCTTTGTTCAGCTGCGCGGCGGAGATGGTATGGTTAGAATATTTTCGGAGGCGCGGGATCGATATGCGGGTACTGATCGTCGAGGACGATGCCAATACCGCGGACTTCATCGTCAAAGGCTTGCGCCAGGCGGGGTATGTCCCCGACCGTGCGGCTGACGGTAAGGAAGGTCTGTTCCTGGCGCTCGAGCAGCCGTACGACGCGATCGTGCTGGACCGCATGCTGCCGGGTCTCGACGGTCTGGTCTTGCTGCGCACCCTGCGCGGCGCCGGCAATCACACGCCGGTGTTGCTGTTGAGCGCGCTCGGCGAAGTGGACGACCGGGTCGAGGGATTGCGGGCCGGCGGCGACGACTACCTGATCAAGCCCTTTGCCCTGATCGAACTGCAGGCCCGCCTGGAGGCGCTGCTGCGCCGGGGTGAGATGAAAATGGCGGATAGCGTACTGCGTCTGGGCGATCTGGAACTGGATCGCTTGACCCGCAGCGCGCGCCGCGCCGAACGAAGCATCGATCTGCAGCCGCGCGAGTACCAGTTGCTCGAGTACCTGCTGTTGCACGCCGGGCAGGTGGTCACGCGCACCATGCTGCTCGAAGGCGTCTGGGACTATCACTTCGATCCGCAGACCAACGTCATCGACGTGCACATCAGCCGCCTGCGTGCCAAGCTGGACAAAGACGAGGAGCGGCCGCTGCTGCACACCGTGCGCGGCGCCGGCTATTGCCTGCGCGACGACAGCGACGCCGCGGCCGATCCGCGGTGAAGGGGCGGCTGCCGCGCAGCTTCACCTTGCGCCTGGCGCTGACTTACCTGTCGTTGTTCGGCATTTCGGTGCTGCTGCTGATGGTGTTCATCTATTGGTCCACGGCCGCCTACATGGCGCGCCAGTCCGATGCCCTCATCGAGTCCGAAATCGCCGGCCTGGCCGAGCGCTACGATCTGTCGGGGCTGGACGGCCTGACGTCACTGATCTCCGAGCGCCTGTCGCGACAGCCGACGGGATTGTCGATCTACCTCCTCGCCGACCGGGACTACACCCGCCTGCTGGGTAATCTCGATCGCTGGCCGACCGCGCCGGTAGATGACCAGGGTTGGGTCGATTTCCGACTGAGCAATGCCGAAGGCGATGGGTTCGTGGTGCACGAGGCGCGCGCCCGCCGCTTTGCCTTGTCCGGCGGCTTTCACCTGTTGGTGGGGCGCGACATAGCGCCACTGGTCGCGGCCAAGGAACGTATCTTGGTCACTCTTGCGTGGGGTCTGGGTTTGATGCTGGCGCTGGGCGCAATCGGCGGCTGGTGGATGAGCCGGCGCATGGCGCGGCGCATCGAGACCATCAACCGCACCAGCCGCGAGATCGTGAGCGGCGACCTGTCCCGCCGGATACCGCTGCAGGGAACGGGCGACGAGTTGGATCGCCTGGCGGGTAACCTGAACCAGATGCTCGAACGCATCCAGGCGCTGATGGAAGATGTCCGGCGGGTGTCGGACAATATCGCCCACGACCTGCGCACCCCACTGGGTCGCCTGCACAATCAGTTGGACAGCCTGCGCGCCGAGGTGGGAGCGGCGGGCCTGGACACCGCCGGGGTCGAACAGGCGCTGAGTGAGAGCCAGGGGCTGCTCGCGACCTTCAATGCCTTGCTGCGTATTGCGCGCATCGAGGCGGGTTACCGGGCAGAGGGCTTTGCGCCGGTGGACCTGGCGGACCTGGCGCGGGACGTGGCCGAATACTACGAGCCGCTGGCCGAGGCCCGCGGTCAGGCGCTGGCCGTACAGACGGTGCCGGGTGTGCGAGTTTCAGGCGATCGCGACCTGCTGTTCCAGGCCTTGGCCAACCTGCTGGACAACGCCATCAAGTACACGCCGCAGGGCGGACACATCGACGTGACGCTGCGATCACCTGGCCCCGGGACCGCAGAACTGGCGGTGTGCGACAGCGGCCCGGGGATTCCGCCGGCGGCGCGAAAACGGGTGTTTCAGCGTTTCTTCCGCTTGGAGGCCAGCCGCTCGACGCCCGGCAGCGGGCTCGGCCTGAGTCTGGTGGAAGCAGTGTCCCGACTGCACGGTATCGAGCTGGTCGTCGCGGACAATGCGCCAGGCACACGGCTCGAATTGCGCTGCGCGACACTACCGTCCGCCGCAAACGGTTCGGTACCTTGATCTTGCCGCCGTCGATCGCTCATAGCCAGCGTCGGCGCCGGAAAAAGAGCAACATACCTCCGGCGACCGCGGCCATCAGCAGCCATGCCAGCGGGTAACCGTAGTACCAGTTGAGTTCAGGCATGGCCCAGGGGCTCTTGGCGTTGTTGCCGAAGTTCATGCCGTAGACGCCGACCACGAAGGTCAGCGGGATAAAAATGGTGGCGATCACCGTCAGCACCCGCATGATCTCGTTCATATGATTGCTGATGCTCGACAGGTAGATGTCCAGCATGCTCACACTCATGTCGCGATAGGTCTCGAGCAGGTCCATGACCTGTATGGTGTGGTCGTAACAGTCGCGCAGGTAGACCCGCGTTTCGTCACTGATCAGGTCGCGCTCTTCGCGCACCAGGGCATTGAGGACCTCGCGCTGCGGCCACAGCATGCGCCGCAACAGGATCAGTTCGCGCTTCACCGTATAGATGTGCACCAAGGTATCGCGGGATGCACTGGCCACGATTTTCTCTTCCAGTTCCTCCAGTTGCAGGCCAAAGGATTCGAGCACCGGAAAGCCCTGGTCGATCACGGTATCGAGCAGGGCGTAGAGCAGGTAGTCGGAGCCGCGGCTGCGCAGTTTGCCGGGCGCTTCCTGCAGGCGCCGGAGCACGGGTTCGAACGGGTCGACAGGGCCTTCGCAGAAGCTCAGCACATAGTTCGCGGCGAAGAAAAAGCTCACCTGATGCACTTTCACCTGGCCGTTGTCGAAGCGGGGCAGCGACAGTATGGCGAACAGCTGGCCGTCGAATTCGTCGACCTTGGGGCGCTGCCCGGTGTTGTGCACGTCCTCGAGCGAGAGTGAATGAAGTCCGAAGTGCATGCCGATTTGTGCCAGCAGCGACCCTGAGGGCTGTCCCTGCACATGTAGCCAGGTCATGGGATGAGAATCTCGCCCCTGCGTGTCGGGTGGGGTGAACGCCAGATCCTGGGAGATCTTGATCGCAGCAGGTCCGTAGCGGACAAGGCGGACCTGGCAGGGTGTCTCGGCCGGTTCCTCGTGTTTGCGCAGGGTGCCGGGAGAGGTGCCCGGCGCATGATAACGTTTGGTGAAAAAAGCCATGCGTATGCTCCTAAATTAGTGACGGCTGGGCCGGCCGGCGTGAGTGGCCGCCACCCTCAATCCGACAGGATATCAACTGTGTAAACGCGTGTCGGGGTGTCGCCGGCGACACTCAAGTCAGTGCGTCGGTTACCCCGGGGTAAGGCGGGCAGTTCGGCGATATGCACCCCCCGGACCGGTGTCTGCGGTGTTAATCTCGCCGTGCCTGCCGTGGTCCAGTTCCCAGGCAACGCGCGCCGGCGCCGTCAGACAGACTGCCAGCGACGTACCGCGGTGCAGGGTGCGCACCCGCCAAATAAAGTCACAGGCACCGTGCCGTGTATCATAAATACGACAAATCGTCCTGTCCGCGATACGCAATGGGAGTATTTGCAAAAAAAGTGTTGTATCTATGCAAATAGCACTTGCGAGGTACCAGGCCTGGTGATATCGTGTTTTTGCAAATAAAGTCCTTGTTAACTCAACTGGAGCAACCGCTTACTTGTTGATAATTAGCAACAGTTGAGTAATGGTGTATGTTATTCGGTAATTTTATCGAATGACCGATCTTACGGAGTAATTCAGATGAAGATGATTTCTCGCAAAGCACTTTCCACGGCCATTGGCTGCGTGGCTATTCTTGCGGCAGCGCCCGCTTACACATTCCAGGACACGGGCGACAAAGAGGTCGAGTTTACAGGTGGCTTCTCCCATACCGACGGGACGGATGTCGGCACCGTGAATGCCGACGTTTCCCTTGGCTATTACGTGGCCCCTCGCGTGAACGTCGGCATTCGCCAGACCCTGAGTTATAACTTTGTCGACAACGGGGATGATACCTGGACGGCGAGCACCATCCCGTTCGTGAACTATAACTTCGATACGGGAAACCCGAACTTCCGGCCCTTCATTGGTGCCTTCGCGGGCGCGGCCTACAACGACGATGACACCACCGGGACCATAGGCCCGGCGCTGGGCTTCAAGTACTTCCTCAGCGACAACACGGCGCTCGTCGCGCGCTACCGCTACGAGTGGTATTTTGAGGAACTCACGTTCAATGACGCGACCGAAACCGCCGACGGTAATCACATCGTCACGGTCGGTATGAGCTATCTCTGGCAGTAACGAGTACACCAACCGAACGCTGTACCCCCTGCGGTGTTCGGCTGCGGCCGGGCCGATCGATCGGCCCGGCCTTTCCCCGACAAATCACAATCGTCTGCGGCGGGGCGTTGGCCGTCGTCACTGTCCACTTGCTCGGAAAACAGCCGATTCCGGCGAGCCCCAACAACTTCGCGCCTTACATGATTTAACTCAATTTGCATGATAACGTTTGGTGAATAAGGCCATGCGTATGCTCCTGATTGTGCCGCGGTCGGGCGACCGGCGTGGGTGGGCTTCGGTCCTCAATCGGACAGGATATCCACCTGATACATGCGGGTCGAGGTGTCGCTGGATATACGGAAGTTAATACGGCGGCTGCCGGGAGGTAAGGCGGGCAGCTCGGCGATATGCACCCCGAGACCCGGGTTCGTCGTGGCAGTCTCGCCCTGCCCGCCGTGGTCCAGCTCCCAGGCAATGCTTGCCGGCGCCGTCAGACAGATGGCCAGGCGTTTGCCGGTGGGCAGGGTGCGTACCGGTGCCTGCGGCGACCAGTACCAGACATGCGCGGCCGGCGGTTGCTTGTGATAGCGGGCCCACAGCGGTTCGGGGCGGTCCACCGGCCGTTGTTCCAGTACCGAGCAGGCGAGCTTGACGAACTCGGCGTGGGCCCAGGCCAGCGGCATGGCGGAACCGGTAGGGCCGCCGCGACGCAGCCGGCGCGCGGTCACCGCGTCGGCGTCCCAGACCTGTTCCGGCAGCATGCCGGCGCCATCGGCCATGGCCGCCATGGCCTGCAGGTAAGGCAGGGCATCGGCGCCCCGCGACAGCTCGAAATGGCCGCGCTCGCCGAGCAGTAACGGCCACGGCCGGCCCTGGCCGGTGCCGTCGAAAGGGGTGCCGTCCGCATGCTCCCCATAGCCGTCGCCGGTGTAGCGGTACCAACAGGGGCCCTGCGGCAGTTCGACGCGCAGCAGCGCGTCCAGCACCTTGACCGTATCGCCAATCAGCGGCGCATCGGGATCGCGCAATCCGTAGCGCACCAGTTGCAGGAAGTCGCCGCCGATTTGTTCATTGGCGGCCAGGCCGGGGTCTTGGCTGCGGTTCTTGATGGGGGCCACACGGGCCAGCACCGTATCGTCCAGCAGCGCTTCCGGCGGGGTGGAACGCAGATAGTGACCGCGCAGCCCGAAGCGGCGGTCGAGCGCGGTATCCCGCGCCACGGTCCAGTCGTCCAGGCGCGCATTCCAGTAGTCGGCCAGTTCCAACACAAAGGCCTCCTGCGATGCCGGCAGAAAGCGCGCGCCCGAGACCAGCGCGGCGATACACACCGCCAGGGTAAAGGTGTTGACGCCGCTGTTTTCCTCCCAGCGGTCCTGCGGACTGGCTGGACCATTGCGGGCGATAAAGCCCAGGGCGCGCTGCGCCATGTCCGCAACCGCTATGCCGTTAAGGGCGTTACGGTCGGCGAGAGTGCCGGCCAGCAGCACCGGGAAGGCGACCTCGTCTAGCTGAATGCCGCTCCAGTAAGGTTTGCCGCCCAGCCACTGGTTTTGGAACCAGCTGCCGTCGCTGCGCTGGGTCGCCAGTAGATAACGCAGGACCTCCCGGGCGTCGGGTTCGGCACCCAAGGCAAGCAAC
>CBDUNM010000121.1:0-15842 GCA_965368585.1 uncultured Chromatiales bacterium
TCGGAATCGACCCGAATGCCAATCGTGCGAACCACTTCGTCGAGGATATCAACGCAATCAGCAATGACGATCTGAAGTCGCGGCTGCGCAATAACGTACTCAACCGTCTCGACAAGCCACGCTACCTGACGATGACCTGGGCACAGGCCCGCGCTGCAATTGCCGGCGACAGCGCGATCCCTGGCAGCTGGTCCCGACCTGCCACATCGGATGGGCTGTTGCGCAGTCTGCACGACACGACATTCCTGCCCGCTGTCACCGATATCGTCGAAGGACATATCACTTCGCCGGAGAACTTCTCACTGAGCGTTGGGGATCGCGACCAGTTCCTCGCCAACTACCTGGCACAGGATCTGAACCAGCCAGCCAATGCGCAGCAGATCGTGATCAGGATCCTGCAGGGCCAGAACGGCGACGAGATAGCTGGTGCCATGACCCGTGTTATTCAGGTCGCCGCTGAGCGGAAATTCTCCAACCAGTTGGAATGGGATTTCAAGTTTAACGAGGTCACCGGAAGTTATTACAAGAACACCATCGTGCCTGATCCAGATGTGCTGCTTTCCGGCATATTCGCCAGGTTTTTCGACGATGACAACGAAAATACTGTCGGCTCGGGCGCAGGCCTGGACAAGCCGCTGGTGTTTTTCCTGAACGAAGGGCAAAGCAAGCGCGCTTCGAAAAACCGAACCCGACTGGCCAATGCGGTGCGCGGCGCCGACCCGGGTAATCACGAGTGGATCCCGGCCAGCAAGGCAGCTACGATCCTGACCGCCACCGCCGCACGGATCGAGTCCGCCAACGATGTCGACAGCGCCAGCGGGTTGGCCCGGCTGCTGCGCTTTCAGCACGAGGTTCGTACGCCGACCTCGAAACTGGTGTTCAAGCCGCAATCCGGGCTCGCCAATGCAGACCGGACTATCCCGTTTATCTCAAAGGCCCATGCCGACAGCGGCAGATTTTTTGCGGAGCTAACCGACGAGGAAAAAACCGAATTCTACCCGCCCACCGGCCCGCAACACCAGGAAGAGGTGCCCGTGCTGCAGGCGCATGCGGGCGGCCTTGATGCGGGCACTTTATCGGGCGGCCAGTTGGCGCGTGGAACGCAACTGCAATGGTCTAGTCCGGAATGGCACACGAAACTGGCAGAGCGGTTGAACAAGCCGATAGACGACAACATTGCCTCAACCGCCGATGGTGTGGCGATCAAGGATGCAATCCTGGGGTTTTACCGCGAAACCATCTGGCAGGGCGTACAGGCACTGCCTGCCCCGAAACGTGTGCATTTCGATTTTTATTACACATCGACGGATTCCCAGTGGCGCACCTATGGCCAGCTGAAGACGCTTTCTCGAACCGCCTATGCTCAGACTGTCGATACACTTGAATCCGATATTTCGAGGGTGCTGCAATGACCGGATACTCCCGCTCTCCCAAGCTCTTGAAGGGCGCCATTGTCGCCTTCCGCCCGCCAGCGCCGGTACCGACGGTCATCCCATTTCAGTTCAACCCCGAAAGCCTGTCCCGTACCATCGAGGCGCGCTCTGCCGAGGGCGGTGGCGGGGCAGAAACTTTCCGGCTTGCCGGCGCACCCACCGAAACGATCAAGGTCGAGGCGATGTTCGATGCCGCCGACATGCTGGAGGTCGACGATAGTGTGACCGCGCAGAACGGCCTGCATCCACAACTGGCTGCGCTGGAAACGCTGCTCTATCCTCAGTCGGCCACAGTAATCGCCAATTCGATCCTGTTGAATATCGGCACGATCGAGATCTTGCCGATGAAAAGCCCCTTCACCGTGTTCATTTGGGGCCGCCAGCGCATCCTGCCAGTGAAGCTTTCGAGTCTTTCAATCACCGAAGAGGCCTTTGACCCAAACCTCAACCCGATCCGCGCCAAAGTGGCGATGGATCTGTCGGTGCTCAGCTATTCCGACCTGCGCATTACCCATCCCGGCTACGCAATGTTTCTGGCGCACCAGGTCGTCAAAGAGTCAATGGCGCTGATCGGTCAGGCCAACAGTCTGGGCGCGGTGCTCGGCTCTGACGTCAATATTCTGTAAAGGAGTTTCGATATGTTCGAAAAAGACAGCCGTTACGCGAAACTGCCGCTGAAAGAGTACACCGATGCGGCGGGACGCAAAGTCAGCTATGCCGC
Source organism: uncultured Chromatiales bacterium (assembly GCA_965368585.1). Classification (GTDB taxonomy): domain Bacteria; phylum Pseudomonadota; class Gammaproteobacteria; order Chromatiales; family Chromatiaceae; genus JARRQB01. Next base: position 2,155 of record CBDUNM010000121.1, read on the forward strand.
CCGGCGCATCATCCGCCCGCCCGAAGTGCCTGTGGCCAGCATCAAGGTGCAGGCGGGCGACCGTCTTGACCTGATTGCCGAACGCGCCTATGGCGAGCCTCGCCAGTTCTGGCGTGTGGCCGATGCCAACCCCAGTGCCGATCACACCACGCTGACTGAACCCATCGGGCGCAGGTTGACCCTCAACCAGATCAAACCGGAGTAACGCACTTGCTTGAACAGCTTCTCGGCGCACATCTGACACTGTTGATTGGCCAGGGCGTGCCGCGCCCCGCTGGCTTGTCAGTGATGGAGCATTTCTTCTCAGCCGAGATCGCCGCGTCGGACCGCGAGCGCTCGGGATTCGAGCTCGTCTTCGAGGCGGTGCGCGCCGGTGGGATTGCGGGATTGTTCCCGATCATGGCAGAGCCGGGGCTGAAGGCGGGCGCACGTGTCGTGATCACCGCCACGCTGGGCATCCGGCCTAGCGTGCTGATGGACGGGATCATCGAACAGACAGAGTTCAAACCTGCCGAGGGCGAAAACCCCGCCAAGCTGCATGTGCGCGGTAAAGACCTGACTTTCGTCATGGACCGAACCGAGGTCGAGGCCCAGCATCCGGCGCAGGGCCCGGGCGAAATTGCTGCGCTGATTCTGCTGAAATACGCCAGCTACGGAATCGTGCCGCTGACGATCCCGCCGATTACCGCCGAACGGCCCAATCCACTGGACCGTGTGCCAATGCAGCGCGCAACCGACTACGCCTATCTCACTGAACTTGCCGAGGCGCATGATGCGATCTTCACGCTGATCCCCGGCCCGGCACCGCTCAGTTCCATCGGCTATTGGGGCCCGCTACCGCGCCTTGGTGTGCCGCAGCCCGCTATCACCACCGATATGGGTCCGGAAACCAACGTTTCATCCCTGAGCTTTGAAAATGCGGAAGCCGAAGCTGCCTCGGTCGAGGGCCAAGTGCAGGATCGGCAAAGTGGCCAGACCGTGCCGGTGCAATCCACCCTACCGCTGCGCGCGCCACTTGCCAGCCAGCCAGCCATCGCCAACCAGGCCACCGCACGGCGCTATCTCTTTCGTACCAACGGCGCACCGACGGCGGCGCAGGCGATGGGCGAGGCGCAGGCACAGTCAGACAGCACGCAGGATACGGTCACCGTCACCGGCGATCTGGACACCGGACTTTACGGTTCAATTCTGACACCGCGCGGTCTGGTTGGTCTGCGCGGTGCGGGTCTGGACCATGACGGGCTTTATTACGTGCAAAGCGTGATCCAGAAAATTTCGCCTGGTACCTGGGTGCAATCCTTCACATTGAACCGAGAGGGGGTCGGCACCACGGTGCCGTTAGTCCTGCCATGAACGAGACGACCCGGTCGAAGGTTTTCGGTAAATACAGAGGCACAGTGTCCAACAACATCGATCCTAGCCAGATCGGGCGGCTGCAGGTCGAGGTGCCTGCCGTCTACGGCAGTAACACGCTGAACTGGGCGATGCCCTGTGTACCTTACGCTGGCCCGAATGAGGGTTTTTTCATGATTCCACCCATCGGTGCGAAGGTCTGGGTCGAATTCGAAGGCGGGTCGATCGATGCGCCTATCTGGTCAGGCTGTTTCTGGGGGCAAGGCGAAGCACCGGGCGGTCTGCCGCAGACCAAGCTGATCAAGACCCCGGTGGCTACGGTGACGCTGGACGAAATCAATCCCGCTGCCCCGGTGGTGATCGAAACTGTCGGCGGTAACAAGATCAGCATCACCGCAACCGGCATTACGCTCGAAACTGCAGGCGGGGCCAGGATCGAGATGAGCGGCCCGCAGGTCAGCATCAATTCTGGCGCGCTGGAGGTCATATAATGAGCAATCTGCTACATCAGGGTGCGACAGTGCTGTGTACCCATGGCGGTCAGGCGATGCCGGTGACGGCCTCGCTGCGCGTCAAGCTGGGCGGTCAGCCTGCCACGACGCTGGCACATACCTACAGCATCTCCGGCTGTCCCTTCACGACGCCGGACGGGGTGCCCAAACCCTGTGTCACGGTGCAATGGACCACTCCCGCCACCCGCGTCCGCATCGAGGGTCAGCCCGCGCTGCTGTCGACGTCGCAGGGCATCACCATCGGGCCGCTCGGCACACAGGGTACGCCGATGGCAGTGGCCCACCAAGTCCGGGTGACAGGACAATAGTTATGGCATCGACATGAGCTATCTCGATCTGCCCTACCACATCGACGGCTCCGGCCGTACTGCGACGAGCGAGTCTCGCGCTCGCCGAGTCCGCAACCTGCTTGAGGCGGTGTTGTTCACTGCCCCCGGGGAGCGCGTCATGCGGCCTGATTTCGGCTCGGGCGTACCGGAAATGCTGTTCGACAGTAACTCCGAAGCGCTTGAAACAGCGGCAGATTTCCTGATTCGTTCGGCTGTTCAGCGGTACCTTTCGGACGTTCTGGTGCTCGACAATCTCAGCGTCTCGCGTAACGAGGGCGAACTGCATATCACGATCACCTATTCGCTGGCAGGCGAGGAAGAGCAACAGACTGAGACCTTCAGTCGAGGAGGCGCGTGATGGCCGTGCGCACCCGATCCTTCCTGGATGAACGGCGTGAAGCCCTGGCCGCTTCCGCCGCTCCTTTTAACGGTATTGCCGGTATCGAGGTCGACTCCGCCGACGGCACGCGGCTGATCCTTCGCTTTGTCAAACCGCGCCCCGGCCCCTCTGGTGGGGTGCCCGGCACGGAACTGGCCGCAGGCGACTTCACGATCACTGGCGGCGATCGTATCCGAGGTATCGCGATCGAGGCGGTTGATGAGCAGGGGCCTGACCTGTTGCTGTTTTTGAATCGAGAGGGTGATTTCTCGACTTATACGTTGGCCATCGATGCCGATCTACCCGGTTACGACCCGATCCTGCGTGAGATCAGCTTTCGCTTCCGGGTGCATTGCGACACTGATCTCGATTGCGAGGCCCCGGCGACAGACCTCGAAGATCCGCCGATCGAGCCGCGCCTCGATTATCTGGCGCGCGATTTCGATAGCTACCGCACCATGATCCTTGACCGTATGGCGGTCACCACTCCCGACATGGTCGAACGTAACCCGGCCTCACTGGAGATTGCGCTCGTTGAATGGCTGGCCTATGTCGGCGACCAGCTTAGCTACAAACTCGACCGTGTCGCCACTGAATTCAGCCTTGAAACCGCGCAATTGCGCACCTCGGCGGCGCGCCATGCGCGGCTCGTCGGTTACCGGATGCATAACGGTGTCAGCGCACGGGTGCTGGCCCAGGTCGAGGTCTCCGCCCCGCTGGTGAACCTCGCACGCGGCGATCTGGCCTTTCTGACCCGCAACAACGAACTGGGTGCGCCTGTGGTGTCGCTGGACCAGATGCCACAGATCGCCGGGCACGATACGCTGGTGTTTGAGCCTGCGCACGCCATGGAACTGAGCAAGGCCCACAACCGCATTGGTCTGCACCACTGGGGCGATCCCGATGCGGTGCTGGCCAGAGGCGCGACCGAGGCATGGCTGCGTGACCCGGACCGGGTTCTGCACCTGCAGGCGGGCGATCTGCTGATCCTGGTCGAGCAACGAGACGCTATCACCGGGCGTACCAGCGATGCCGATCCGGGGCACCGGCAGGCGGTTCGCCTGATCGACGATCCTGAAACCGTGATCGATCCGCTGGAAGAGATCTCGCCTGGCGTACCGTTGCAGGTGCACCGCGTGGTCTGGGGTCCGGACGATGCGCTGGACTTTGTACTTTGCGTCGGTGAGCGTCCCGAGGGCGAGGATCTCGCGGTAGCCCTGGGCAATATCGTTGTCGCGGACCACGGCATGACGCTGCCAATTCCCGAGCCGCTGGGTGAATCACCTGACATGACAGATCCCGAACAGCCACCGGCACCTGGCCAGCCCGACGAGATGAAGCCACTGGCTGGTCTTGACCGCCCACATCCCTTCGCGCCCACCCTGATGCATACGGATCTGACCTTCAGCGCCGGTGCCTTTACGACTCTCGACCCGCGGTTGCCCGCCGCCCGGATCACCCAGATGGACCCGGCTAACGCGCGCGCCGACATGTACCTGACTGTCGAGGGTAAAGTCGACACCTGGACTCCGCTCTCTGACTTGCTGGCTGCCGGTCCAGAGGACCGCGTGTTCGTTCCCGAGGTGGCGCATGATGGCCGTGTGACCCTGCGCTTCGGACAGGGTCATGCGGGTCATGCCAGTATCCACGGCAAGTCACCAGTGGCCGCAGAAAACTTCTTTGCCAATTACCGCATTGGCACCGGGCGGGTGGGCAATATTGGTGCCGATGCTCTGGCCCATGTTGCCGCCTCTGGCATCGCGTTAGCCAACGTCACCGCCGTCCACAACCCACTGCCCGCAATGGGTGGCATGAACCGCGAGACCATCCCCGAGGTACGGCAACGCGCACCAGTCAGCTTCTATCAACAGCGCCGGGCGGTGACGCTGGCCGATTACGAGACACTGTTGACCGCGCATCCCGACGTTCAGCGCGCTCATGCCCGCAAGCGCTGGCTGGGCAGCTGGTCGGCGATCTTTCTGTCGGTCGACCCCGTCGGCGGACTGGAGGTGAATGAACCCTTCGCCGACGCTCTGCTTTCCTATCTCGAACCGTTCCGCATGATGGGCCACGATCTGACCATCGACGCCCCTGTCTACGTGCCACTGGAAGTCGCCCTGAAGGTTTGTGTTCTGCCTGATCATTTTGCCGATGACGTTGCGGGTGCTCTGATGGACGCCTTCTCTGCCGGACTGCGTGAGGATGGCGAACGCGCATTCTTCCACCCCGACAACATCACCTTTTCAACCCGAATTTACCTGTCGCGGATCTACGAGGCCGCAATGCAGGTACCGGGCGTAGAGGACATCCACGTTACCAGCTTCCAGCGCGCCAGCGCCGTCGCTTCAAGCGCCATCGACGAGGGTGTGCTGACTTTCGGCCCGCGGGAGATTCCGATTCTTTCGAATGATCCAAACCATCCCGATCGAGGTAGTCTGGCCATTGCAACGGAGGGTGGACGATGAGCGGCTTTCCTGGTAAACCGACCCCGCAAGAGATTGACAACCGCCCCAGCCTGAGCCGCATCGCGGCCCGCGTCGGTACCCATTCGGGGTTCTATACGTCACTGAGGCGCGGGCTCTCTGATGCCAACCGTCCCGGGCTGGCTGAATTGCGCGCGCGCGGTCAGGGCGATATCACGCTGGGTCTGCTCGACGCCTGGGCTGCCGTGCTCGACACGCTGACTTTTTACGGCGAGCGCAACGCTAACGAGGCCTATCTGCGTACCGCCACCGACCGAGAGAGTTTGCGCGCTCATGCCCGCCTGATCGGGTATCAGCTGGCACCCGCCAAGGCGGCTTCGGTGCATCTGGCCTTTATCGCCGAGGAGAACGATGCTCCCGAAGATGTATTGAACTACGAGGCCGGCCTGCAGGTCCGCTCGATCCCGCGCGATGGCGAGATTCCCCAGATTTTCGAAACCGTCGAGCCGCTGATCGCCTATTCCGGCTGGAACGCCATGCGCCCGCGCATGAGCTTTGCGCAGGAGCTTGACGCCGAATCCGACACGGTGCGACTGGCCGCCGGCGGGCCCGCCGTCAAGCCAGGTGATCCGGTGCTGTTCCTGCAGGGCAAAAAGCCGGCGAAATACGAAAACGCCAGCAAAGCGGGTTTTCTGCGTTCCGTCAACGAGGTCGAGGACCTGGTAGCGGGCGAGAAACTGATGACGCTCAGTGCCTCACCCACCGGCATATTTCCCTATGTCTTCTTCGCTTATACGCCGGTATTGGCCTGGGACGCGTCGGCAAGCTTGTCCACGTCGTCGCTGCGCACCTCGGTTGGCAGGGCTAGCTGGTCGGTCTCAGCCCTGTCCACGACCACGGCGATAAATCACGTGTCTCACTTCACGCTCGCTACGGCCATCAGCTCAATCCCGCATCTGTCCCCCGATCCGATCCTGCCTGCCAGGATGAAGGTCAAGGCGGGTTGTTTCGGCAACAATGCCATTACCAGGCCATCGCCGTTGATCGACGACATCGTGGCATCCTTCCCAGAGCCTGAAACACCCGCACCTTTCCCTGGCAAGATCACCGACACCCACACCCATGCCGGGGAGTGTGCAACTTTGCCCAACGACCCTGTCTATATCTATCTCGATCGCGAATATCCCGAGATCGTGGCGGGTGAGTACGTACTGATCCGAGACGCCTTCAAGGAAGGTTATTCCGAGGTACTCGGCGTTGAGCTGATGTCGGTCGAAGCCTACGGTCTGTCATCCAAGGTGACCCGGCTGGAAATCAGTTGCGTGCTGGAAGCGCCCTCAGGCACGGTAGAGGCCTCTGCCTTCCAGACCCGCAAGACCACCCTCTACGCGGCGCCTGACCCGCTGCCGCTTGCCGATCTTCCGATCACTGACGATATCGGTGCGGCTAGTGGAATCCTGGGAGCGGATGCGGTGGAGCTGGGTAGCGCGCAGCTGTCGCTGTTCCCCGGCAAGACCGTGGCGTTGACAGGCGAGCGCGCCGATCTGGCGGGCATCTGGGCCAGTGAGATCATGACCATAGCCGACAACGTGCTCAACGACGGCCATTCTGTGCTGACATTCACTGCGCAACCCGTACACGCTTACCGGCGTGAAACGGTGACCTTCAACGCCAACGTTGCCGAGGCGACGCACGGCGAAAGCGTTGTCGAGATCATCGGCGACGGCGACGCCAGTCGCAGCTTTGCCAGCTATCCGCTGAAAAGCAGACCGCTGACCCACGTATCCGCGAAGACTGAAACGGGCATGGCCCCGGAATTGGCCGTGCGTATCAACGGCGTGCTCTGGGCCCGCGTCGACGACTTCCGGGACGCAGGCCCCGAGGACCGCGTTTATATCCTGCGTATCGCGGAGGATGGTTCCGCCAGCATCATCTTTGGCGACGGCAAAAAGGGTCTGCGCCCGCCCACGGGTCAAGACAATGTCGAGGCAGCTTATCGCAAGGGTGCAGGCGGCGAAGGGATGCTGGAGGCGGGGCAGTTGTCACTGCTTGCCACTAAACCGGCCGGACTGAAATCGGTCGTCAACCCCCGCGCCCCGGCAGCGGCGACGGATGCCGAGGACATCGAGGATGCTCGTCGCAACGCGCCGCTGAAGGTACTCACCCTGGGCCGGATTGTCAGCCTGCGCGACTATGAAGATTACGCTCGCGCGTTCGCAGGCATTGCCAAAGCCCGCGCCGACTGGACCTTCAACGGCTACCAGCGCCCGATCTTCGTTACCATTGCGGGCGAGGGGGGCGTACTGCTGCCCGATGGTGGCGAGGACATGACTAACCTTCTTGCTGCCTTGCAGGACGCAGGAGAGGCCGATATCGCAGTCTCGGTGCGCAATTATCAAGCCGCCAGCTTCGTGGTCCAGGCGCGGCTCTTCATTGATCCGGCCTATGTAACCGACGAGGTGATCGCCGCAGGTCGCGTCGCGCTGGCAGTTGCCTTCGGCTTCGAGGCGAGGGACCTGGGACAGGGAGCCAGTCGGGCGCAGGTCATTGCCGTGCTGCAGGGCGTCGACGGTGTAGTCGGCGTCGATGTCGACTGGTTCCATCGCAGTGGGGCCGCCCAGACGCTGGAAGATCGGCTCGGCTCAGCGCGTCCGCAGCCTTCGCTTGACGGTACGGTACCCGCAGCCGCCGAAATGCTGACTATCGACATGCCTGCAAGCAAGCTGGAGCCCGTCGAATGAACCTGACAGGCGATCAACTTTTTGAACTTCTCCCCGCCTTTCTGCGCCTGCGCGACGCTGAGCAGGGACGCAGCATCAAGCGAGAAGTCGATCCGGTCTCCACCACTCGCGGCATCGAGGATTTCGGTCCGCTGCGCACACTTGCTTCGCTGATTGCGCGTGAGGGTCAGATCGTCGATGAGGCGCTCGATCAGTATTATGCCGACGCCTTCATCGAGACTTGTGCGCCCTGGGCAATACCTTACCTGGGTGACCTTCTTGGCGTGCGCGGTCTTGCCGATATACCCGAAGGCATCGACATGCGCGCCCGCGTTGCCAACACGCTGGACCTGCGTAGCCGCAAGGGCACACTGCGTGCACTCGAACAGGCGGCCGCCGACAGCAGTGGCTGGCCCCTGTACGCTGTGGAATACTGGAAAAAACTGGTGCACACACAGTCGATGCGACTGACCCATCCGACGATGGGCCGCACTGTGGACACCCGTGACAAGCTGGCGATTGCGCGCATCGGGACGGCGTTTGAACGCAATGGCCGCAATGTCGAAGTGCGGCGGATCGATACGAAAGGCGGTCGCTGGAACCTCGGCAACATCGGCCTGCATGTCTGGCGGCTGCGGCCGTATTCGATCAGCGATCATATCGTGCACTCGGTGGGCACACGCCGCGATTTCCGTTTTCATCCGCTGGGCTGCGACACCCAGCTTTACGCCCGCACCGGCATTGATGCCGGGGTCGAGGCGCCGAGCCTCGAGACGGACATGCCTGCGCCGATCACGCGCAACATCATGGCCGAGGATGCAAGTCGCTTCTATGGACCGGGCAAGTCAATCCTGATTCAGGTCGGCAATACCGTGTTGCCGGTCGACAGTATCAAGGCCGCCCATCTGGGCAGCCGCCTCGCCCCTGGCGCACCGGAACCTGACTGGACTCGCACCGGCGGCATTTCCGGGCTGACCCTGGTCGACCCGGAACTGGGCCGCATGGTCGTGGATCCCGACCTTTCAGGCCCGGTGCGCATCACCTGTCACTTCGCTCGTGTACTGGAAATCGGCGGCGGTGAACATGGCCGTGTGAACTCCATAGGTTCGATCGAGGACGGTATCGTGATCGCTCCTTCCAGTAACCTTGTTGCCGCGATCAACGGTCATGGTGGACAAGGTGCGTTCCTGCTGGAGCAATCCACCCATTACACTGCCGACGGAACAATCACCGTGCCCGCCGACGGCACTCTGCGCCTTATTGCTGTGGACGGGGCGTTTCCCACTGTCGGGATTGGAGCGCAGGGGCTGGAGCTTGACCTCGGCGACAATGCCACTCTGGAACTGAACGGCCTGCGCCTGCACGACGGCGCAGTCACGGTGACGGGCACCGGCGCCTCTGTTGATATCCGCGACTGTACACTGGTGCCAGGCCTGTCGCTGGACACCGCCGGCATGCCGGCAAGTCCCGGTGTACCAACACTTGATTGCCAGATGATCGGCGCAGCCCTGCGCATGGATCGCTGCATCAGCGGCCCGGTACGGGTGGCGCGCGACATGGATGTCCGGATTGGCGAAACGATCCTCGACGCAGGCAGCCCACAAGCGATTGCCTTTCAGCCTGCGCCTGGTGCTGCCCGCGTTACAGCAGGATTTGACCGTTGCACGATACTCGGCAAGGTCGCTACGGGCGCCTTCGCCGATGGCGCGCGAGCGGCACCAGCTGGCTTTGGAGTCGCCATCGAAAGCAAGGAACGCTTGGCGACCAGCGATACAATCTTCTTCGGACGCACCGTTTCGCCAGTGGCTGCGCAGCTTCGCCAGATTGGCTGCATCCGCTTTTCCTACGTGCCGTCAGACAGCCTTGCACCTCGTCTCTACCGCTGCGTCCGCCATCCCGAACCAGTGTTCGACAACACACGCTACAGCACCGCCGATTATATGCTGTTGAATGCCTGCACCGACGACACCATCACGCGCGGAGCAGAAAATGGCGGAGAAATGGGGGTCTACAATCGATCCGCACACCAGGCACGCCGCGACAACATTCGCCGCTCGATCGATGATTTCCTGCGCTTTGGCCATGCCGCAGGACCGTTCAATGAAACATAAACGCAATAGGAAAAGGAGGGTCTTGCCATGAAAGGCGATTTCTCACGCTGGACGGCCCCGAACGCCGCCGCGCGCCACTATTCGGGCGTGTTGATGCAACAAGGTCGCCTCCACACCGATGCAGACTGGAACGAACAAGTACAGATCGGGCTTGCCCGGTCGGAAACCGCACTTGCCGATCTGATCGGGAAGGCTGGAACGCCCAAGGGCGAGGGCGGCTTTGCCATTTCCCCCGGTGCAGGCGGCTTCAGCATCGGGGCCGGTCGCTATTACCTGGACGGCGCCCTGGTACAGAACGACTCAGATGTCAGTTATGACGATCAGGGAAACGATGTCGCTGTGCCGCCGCTGAGTGATGCGGGCGGCAACGGTACGAATGTCATCGTCTATCTGGAAGCCACCCGTGCGCATGTTACCGGACTCGAGGACACTCGCCTGCTTGACCCGGCACTCTCCGGCGTCGATACAGCCACCCGGATCAGGGCTGACTGGCGAGTGGACGTCGAGGCCATCAACCTGACCGCCGCTGAGCGCGTCGCGCTGATTGAGGCTTCACTGTGCGGCCAGATCCCCGACCTGCCTGGCTGGGCCGCTTCCACAGGCGCCATGTCGGCGCAGACCCTGGTCGCAGGCAATCTGCCTGATGACAGCGATTGCAAGATCCCGCCCGAGGCGGGCTACCTCAGCCAGGAAAACCAGCTTTACCGGGTCGAGATCATCACTGGCGGCAACCGCGAGCAGAGTCGCTTTGGCTGGTCGCGGGAAAACGCCTCGGTAGAAACAATTCTGGCGCGCAATACGAATGGTGATTTCATTCTGCAGGGGGCCATCGACGATGAGGCGCTGGGCTTCAAGACCGGCGACTGGGTCGAGATCTACGACGCGGCCGATAGCTACAACGCACGGAGCGGCGATTTGCGCCAGATTACACTGACCGACGACGTGGTGACGTTCAGCAGTTCGATCGGTAATTTCTCTCAGATGGTCCGCCCTCGTGCGCGGCGCTGGGATCAGACCGGCGACGTGCCACAGGGCTTGACGCTCAGTCTGACCCCTGTCGAGCTGGAACGCGGCATCGAGGTATCCTTCATCAACGGCACCTATCGCAAGGGCGATTACTGGGTTTTCGAAGCTCGTGCTGCCACCGGTAATATCGTCTGGCCGCAATACCCGATGGACTCTCCCACCGATCCGGTACCGCCAATGGGTTGGGGCTTTCGCCGCGTGCCGCTGGCGCTGGCGCAGATCGCAGGCCAGGGAATAAGCAACGACGTCACCGACCTTCGCGCCGAATTTCCGACCCTGGCCTGCCTGCACGCCGAGGACATCGAATACGACGACACCCTCTGCAACCTGGGTGCGGAAACGGTGCAGGAAGCGCTGGACGTCCTCTGCCGCCGTACCTCATCGGGACTGTGTACCTTTGTAGTGCGCAACGCTCAAGAACTGCTTGCTGTCGTGGGTAAACTGAAACCGAAGCAAAGCGCGCGCATCTGCCTGCGCGCGGGTAATTTCTCGCTGAGCGAGGCCGTGCTTTTCCAGGGTCTGGGCCACATCATCCTAGAAGGCACCGGGCCGCAAACGGTGTTGGGCGTCGCCAACACCGAACCTGCGCTGGTCTTCAACGCCTGCGCCTCGGTGCGCGTGGTCGATCTGTCGGTGAATGGTGGGCCGACCGGCATTCTCGGTCGATTCGCCCAGAACGGCCGACTGGGTGCCTTGACCGTCGTGGAATGCGGTGATGTGGCCATTGAGCGGGTGCGAGCGCGCTGCCGCGCCGGACTCGACCGCACTACCGCCTGCATTTCGACCCGCAATGTCGATCGGCGGGCGCAGGTTCTGGTGCGTGACTGTACGCTAAAGGTGGGCCAGTCACAGATCGGCATTCAAGTCATTGGCGCTCGGCGCTCGGTGATCGAGAACAATGTGATCTCGCCGGTGAATGTCGCCAGCGACCTGGTGCGCCGCCGTATTCTGGCCGACTCGACGCTGGTTGCCAACATGCGGCGCGCTGTGCTCGATTTCCCGATAGCTCAGCAGGCACCTGGCAATGTCATCATCATGGGGCCCGGACAGAAGGGTGGCGAGATCGCGCTGGCCGGATTGTTCAGTCCGAAGACTGAAACCCGGCTGATGCTGCCGCGCCGCAGATCAGACATCGCCGTAAGCGCCGAGCCGCAACTGCTACGTCGACTTACTCAAGCGCTGGAACGCAACCAGATGAGCCGTATCGCTGACCCAACAGAGTACCGGCAGCACCTGGTCAAGCTGGTCGAGCAGGCAATCCGCGACCCGAATGGAAGCGTTGTGATTGCGGGTCGCCGCACCGGTATCCTGACGGATCGGCAACTGATCGTGACCCGCAACGCCTATTTGTCCGAAGGCATCACCATCGCGGGGCCAGAGATAGAAGACACCCATATACTAAACAACCGGATCGACGGTGCTGCGGATGCAATCCACGTTGCCGCCAGCACTTCGAGCGATCCCAACCCACCCGCCTGGAGAGAAGGGCGCCCACCCAACACCGTGCAGCGTGCCCGGATCGTGGGAAATGTGATCGCTTTGCGTCCGCTGGCCACGGTCACAGTCTCGCGCGGCATTTACCTCGGCCATGTCGACAATGTCACCATTGGGCAGAACGACATCACCGGCGGCACGCGGCCGCCCGATCCAAAGAGTATTGCACCACATTTCGGCGTCTATCAATTCGGCTATCGCGGCTCTCGGTTGACTGCGACCGAGAACACTGTGACCAACCTGTTCCATGGTTATGCGGTGATCCCGGAGCTTTTCGAGCAGGTACAGGGCATCTGGCGAGTGCGTGACAATGCCGCGCCTGGATGTGTGCGGCACTATGTGGTGGCCAGTCAGGTTTCGGTGATTTGAGCGACCGGGACAGCATCCCTTTTCAGTTCTTTCCTGGACAGGTACCCATCTGGATTGTGTGGCCAGGAGCTACTTTGGCTCAGGCAGGAATAGATTGCGACACCTGCGATTTCTTGCTAATGTCATGATTAATTCTGAGCCGGTCTCCGATCGTTTTAGGTAGTCTTCATGGATTCACTGTGGTGACACACCTGTTCGAATCAGGGTGATGAATAGGATGAGGCGTGGAAAATCTGCGCCTCTACCCTCCACTGGAGGCCAGGTTTCGAATAATTCCGTGGTTCTAAGGCAAAGGCCCTTCTGTTACTGGCCATCATGCATCTCGAGTCATAGCTGTGTGGTCTGGCTCCGGACTCTCAACTGGAATTGATGAGCCGTGTGATGTGTTCCGTTTGGGCAATGGTGACGTAACAGGACACATCACACTGGCAGTACTGCCTCCCAGCCGATAGACTCCGCACGCATGCCTGAACCCTTTGATACAACCCACCGGAAACTGGTCGTGGCTCCCATGATGGAGCTGACAGACCGACACTACCGGTATCTTGCCCGTCTGCTGACGCGGCATACCCTTCTGTACACCGAGATGCTGACCTGCAAGGCGGTGATCCATGGGGACCGCTCCTACCTGCTGGGCAAACAAGCGGGTGACGGGCCTGTCGTATTGCAGCTCGGCGGCTCCGACGTGGCGGAGATGGCCCAGGCTGCGGCCATTGGCGTCGAGTGGGGTTACGACGAAATCAACATGAATGTGGGTTGCCCCAGTGATCGGGTCAAGGCGGGGCGCTTTGGTGCCTGCCTGATGGCTGAGCCGCTACTGGTGCGCGACGTCGTGGCTGGCATGCGTGCAGCCGTGGATGTGCCGGTGACCGTCAAATGCCGATTGGGTATCGACCGGGACGACAGTTACGAGGCACTGGAGTCGTTTATAGATCAAGTGGCGGCCCGTGGCTGCGAGCATTTCATCGTGCA
>CBDUNM010000122.1:0-15645 GCA_965368585.1 uncultured Chromatiales bacterium
CGTTCGCCCAGCCTTCGTCCACGATGCTCCAGCCGGCGAAATTACCGTCGCCGAAATCATCGTTCAGCAACGGTATGCCGGCGTCGCCCCCGCCCGGCTCGGTCGCGTCTTTCGCGCGGATGGTGAAGGCCTTTGTCGCGACGTTGGATACAGCGTCGACGACCTGGACGGTGAAAACGTAGTCACTTGCGAAAGCGGGTGTGCCCGTAAGCGCCCCGGTACGAAAATCCAGGCTCACGCCATCCGGTAGATCGCCGCTGCTCACGCGCCATGAATACGGTGCAATCCCGCCGGTTGCGCTGATAGTGGCTTCGTATGGAACGCCGACGGTTCCGCCCGCCAGCGCCGCCGTGGTGATCTCCAGAGTCGGGGCTTCGTCAGTCGTAACCGACTGAAAGCGTACCGCATCGACCAAGAGTGTCGTCGGTCCGCTATCCGAAAACTCAAGCATGCTGGACCCGTCGGTGCGTAACGGAAAAGTGCCCAGCGACACCCAGGTACCGCCATCGTTAATCTGGTTGACCACCAAAGCTTCGGTGCCCGCTTCGTGCACCAGGGTTATTTCCGCGGCACTCGATCCGGCGGTGTTCCGCGGCCAGAAGACGGAAACCTCGTACATCCCCGGGTGTGGCAGGTCGGGGACAAAGCGAAAGGTATCGCGTCCCGCGCTTTTGGCGATGAGCGATTTGCCGCGGTATCCGGTCTGATCGTCGATCGAACCGAATGACCCGTTAACGGTAACGCCGTCGTAGTGGCCGTCCAGAACGATATCGACCGGTAACGGTCGGGAGGCGTCGATCGCGGCCGCGGCGGCATCGATTTGCAGACGCGGCAGGGTGAACTGATTGGCGCTGTCGAACACGGGTTCGCCCGAATTGGTCAGGGACGCCTGTATGGCGCCCGCCTCCGGGTCGGAAAAACCGAGGTCGCTCGCCTTGCCTCTGAGCACGGCCAGCGCACCGGCGACATGCGGCGCTGCCATGGAGGTGCCGCTCTTGCTGCCGTAGCCGCCCCCGGCAATCGACGACTGGATACCCACTCCCGGGGCCAGCAGCGACAACCAGCTCGCCCGGTTGGAAAACCCGGCAATGGCATCGTCGTCGTAGGCAGCGCCGACGTTGACGACATTGGAGTGGCATCCGGGCCACGCGAGCTTGGTGGCGGAGCTCGAGTTGCCGGCGGCGACCACCGTGTTGATGCCGACATCGGCGAGATTGCGCACGGCGGTATAAAATGCCGACGGAACAGATCCGTTGAAGTCGCATTCCTGCGTCGATGCGTACAGACCGCCCCCCAGGCTCAAGTTGACCGCGGCGATGTCGAGCCCCTGCGAAACGCGCAGCTCGTAGACATGATCCAGGGCGGCAAACAGGGCGGAGCTGAACGCCAGGATGCAACTGGACGATCCACCGCACATCTCGGCGTTGTTGACCTCGGAGAATACCTGGATCGCAATCAGGTCCGCGTCCTTGGCGATCCCCGAAAAACCGCCGCCGGCGTTGCCCAGGGCGATTCCGGCGACGTGCGTGCCGTGATCGCAACCGGCCAGGGTACAAGCCCGACCCGAGCCGCTGGAAAGGTCTTCGGGCAAGCGGTTCGGGCAGACTGAATAGACACCATCGCCGGTCGATCGGGTGGAGAAACAGGCTTCGATGATATCCTTGCCGCGAAAGAAATCGTGTGCGGTGTCCACGCCGGTATCGAGAATTGCGATGAACTGCCCGGCTCCGGAATAGCCGGTGGACCAGGTCTGCATCGCACCGATGTTCACGGCGCTGACGCCGAGCGTCGTACGCAGTATCCGGTCTTCCTCGATCGCGATGACATCGGCGGAAGCGGCCAGCGCTTCGAGTTCGGATTCGTCGACTTCGAGCGCCATCAGCGGCAGGTGACGAAACCGCCGCACCCGGTCGTCGCTTCCCTGACGATTGATACGGTGCAGCACCCGTTCCTGTCTAGCCGCGATCGCGGCGCGGCGCTGGCGCATCGTTTTGCGCAGGCGCCGGTCTTTTCTCGATCCGCGCGGACGGTCTTTCTCGGCCTCGTCGGCGTCATTCATCACGACGATCAACCGGGCTGAGCCCTGTTTCCTTACCAGCGGTCGCAGCCGCTCGAGCTTCGACGCCTGATGCGCGGCGTTTAGGGTTGGGGTTGGAACGGTGGAAGCCGGTGCGGTGAGTGGCAGGACGAGCAAGCAGATCAACCAGATACATCTGCCTGCCAAGGTCCTGGCAGCTTTTATTGTGTCGAAGCGAGTCATGGCAAAAAGGCGCCTGTCAGAGGTGGAATCGTCGTCGCAGTAGAGACACGTTTGCCAAATATGGGCCGGCGTGTCAGCAAGGGGGGAAGTCGATGCCATCGTTATTCGGATTTCTAAGAACCAAAGTCCTGTTGAAATGAAATGTCCGGCTGCGTGCTGGCGCATACAAGCCGTGCTGATGACATCCGAATTGTCGATACGTCCAGCGATCGCGGGCAGTAAGTTGCATCGACGGTGCTGCGGCAAATTTTACCTTTGCGCGGGTCTAAATCATGGGGGATAACCCTATTTTTGCCGCGATTGAGTGCTGGTTCTCATTGCCATGCACACGGGCTTCGTTAGCGGAACGCGCAGAAGAGGAATGGGAGTCGTAGATCGGCGAGTCGTGCCCCGCACTCGGTAAACTGAGACTTACTGGTCGATACCCGCGTTTGAAATCATGATCGTAAAGATCTCTCGGTTTCGAAGCGGGCAGGGCGTGCGTCATACGCCAGCCGCAGGAGGCCCTTGCAGCGCACCCTATCTAGAACAGCCGGAAAGAAGGTCAGTCGTCGTTGAACCGTGAGAACAGCGAGCGCGCGGTTTCCGCGTCGCAAGCCACTTGTGGCAGAGGCTTGAGTTCGGGTTTTTCCCGTTTTGCCGCGCCGTTGTCGGCGAGCACCCCGTAAGTCATCTTGTCGCTGATGACTTCCTTGACGACGTCCGCGGTGATCACTGGCTGGTTCGACGAAAAGCCATAGACCAGGGCCGTATCGCAGAGAACATTGACGCGCCGTGGCACGCCCTCCGACGCCCTGGCGATCGCGACGACCGCGTCGTCATCGAACAGCGGCCGATCGCAACCGGCGACGTGCAAGCGGTGGGCGATATATTCGCCAACCTCGGCGCTGGTCAGCGGCGGAATGTGGAAGTCCGACGAGATACGTTGCGCAAACTGCCGCAGCTCGGGGCGTTGCAGGAGCTGCTTCAATTCAGGTTGTCCCACCAGCACCAGCTGCAGCAGTTGGTCCTTGTCCGCATTGATATTGGAGAGCATGCGCAGTTCTTCTAGCGTGCGCACATCGAGGTTCTGCGCTTCGTCGATGATCAGGACCGTACGTTTGCCCTTGGCGTACTCGCCAATCAAAAACTGCGTCAACTGGTCAAACAGCGCGACTTTGTGCTCGGCCTCGTAAGGCTGACCGAAGGCCAGCAACACCCAGCGCAGCAACTCGCCAATATCGCCCGGTGTGTTGGAGATCAAGCCGACACTGACATCGTCGTCCAGTTGGCTGAGCAGGCGGCGAATCAAAGTCGTCTTGCCGCAACCGACTTCCCCGGTGATAGCGGTAAATCCGGCACGGTGATCCACGCCGTACTCAAGCATGGAATAGGCGAGCGCGTGCCTCTGACCCATAAACAGGAAAGACGGGTCGGGTAGGATCGAAAATGGCTTTTCGCTCAGTCCGTAGAACGCTTCGTACATGTTGCAGCCAACCGTAGACGGTGTGTTACGTTTCTAGCGGCAAATATTACCACAGGTTGAGGTCGGCCTGAACGCCGCCTCGATGTTCAGAATCTTAACAATCGGCTCTTGACAGGGGCTGAGCGACGCGAGCCTTCTTCAATAGAATCAGTGAATTGTGCGTTCTGGCACAGATCGTGTTTACAGGCTTCGCAGGGTTAGGAATACCCGGTGCCGGCGGTTTAGGAAGTACGTTCTTTGCGCGTAGTTTGGCGTTCAACGAATTCTTCTCCTCGCTTGCTTATCACCGGGCTGCAACTGGTAATGGAAATGAGTACATCACTCAGCAGAATAAAAAGACGTATCGTTAAAAGACACCCGGCGGAAGTGCGCGTGTACCTCTCAACCAGCGAAGGCTATAAAAAATGCCGCACCAGAAATATCAGTCGCGGTGGCGTATTCGTCGAAACGGATTTTCGCGGTTATTTCGGGGGCGATTCGGTTGAATTGGTTTTCGTGCAGCCGCAAGGCGATATAACCCGCATGCGGCGCTATGTGGCACGGGTCGTACATCGTGCGTTTCACGGCCTGGGATTGAAATTCTCTAAGCCCGAGGCGGCAGCGCCGAGTCACTAGCCGGCACCTTACACGAGCGACCCGCGGCTGCGAAAACCTGCCGACGCCGCAACGGGCGTCGAATTGACATCGGCTCGCTGGGTGTTCGCAGCACCGCCGTGAGAGAATCGGCCTGACTATTCCAACGCGGGCCATTTAGTGAGTATCAACGCGGATTATCTGTCACTCGCCAGCCGCTTGGCGGCGGCCCTGCCTGCGGTTGCCGTGCAGGGGATGTACCTGCCTCAGCCGGTTCCCGACGAAACCTTCCGCGACGAGTTTGGTTTCGTCTTTCTCACCGACGGCAGCGTTGGTCCCTTCTACGTAAGCCTCGGCGATCTGCTGCGGGATTTGTGGGCGCGGTTTCCGGACCCGCCGCGCGCGGCGGTAGGCGTGGCCGAAGCCCTGCAGGGGTTTGTCGCCACCAACCTGAGTGCGCGCGCCCTGGCCCTGGGGGTGTACAACGCGCTGAGCCGATCATTGATGCGCAACGCCGGATTCGCTCCACCCGATCGGCCGAAAAGCGCGGAATTGGCCCGCCTGGCGTCCGACGACAGCGTCGGCATGGTCGGCTATTTCTGCCCCGTGGTCGACCGGTTGAGCGCCGCGGGAATCGCGGTACGTGTGCTGGAGCGGGCGCCGCAGCGCGTTCCGAAGCGTGCCGGGGTCGAGGTCGTCACCCGGCCCGAGGACCTGCGCGGCTGCCGCCACATTCTGTGCACTTCGTCGGTATTGATCAACGATACCCTGGATGAGTTATTGGGTGCCTGCGCCGGGGCGGCGGCGTTCGAGCTGATCGGCCCCAGCGGCAGCGGTATTCCGGACGCCCTGTTCGAGCGGGGCGTCGCCGCCGTGGGCGGGATCGTATTTGACGACCCGCGCCTGTTGCTGGACACGTTGCAACGGCATGAATCGTGGGGCAGGGCGGGCCGGAAGTACCAGCTCCTGCCGGCGGATTATCCCGGCGTAGACGCATTGCTCAGTCGCTTGAACGGCTGATCTGGATACCGCCAAGCCGCAGCGCGACCATGACGGTGGTGGCTTGGGCCGAGGTCAGTTGGATGCGCCGCGCACCGCGAAAATAACCGTGCGGATCCAGGTGCAGCTGATCGATCAAAGGGACCTGCCGCATGCCGGCGAAAGCGGCGCGTATCAGTGATTTAACGGCCGAATGTTCGGATGCGACAAAGTACATGCGGCCGCTGTAGTCTTCATAATGCACGTGGTTTCCGTCAAGGTTGTAAAAGATTTCCAACTCGCTCGCCGAGGCTGGAATCCCGCGTCCGGCGCACTTGCTGGCATTGGCGATACTGGCGCTGACGGCACCGATCATGAGTGTTTCTCCAGACTACTGGTTTATCGCCGCGTTAAGATCCGTCGCTAGATCGCCGGCGAGTTGATGCAGCGTGTCGCTGAGTGCCACCGCGTAAGCGGCGTAACTGCCGTCCCTTGCCTTGGCCCGGTAGCGACCTTGGTTGGTGCGTACCACCTGCGCTGATTTCTCCTCAATAATGGACCAGGAGACTTCCAAAGTCGCGTCGTCGCCCAGGGCGCCGTCAAAGCCGCGAATATTCAGGCTGATGCGGTAGTCGATGTCGGGGACGATCCGGCTGGGATAGCTGTACACACGCTGTGTACCGACCAGGCGGCTCATGAGTTGCGCCAGGACACGATCGATTTCCTCCTCGAGCGCGCCGCCCCAGCGATTGAACTCGTCCACCACTAGGCGGTTGCCGGTGGGTCGGGTGACGATCTGCGGCCGCTGCAGGTACTCGGGCAGATCGATCGGTCCGATGGCCAGGACGGTGTCCGAAGCGGCCGCGGCAGCGTCCGCTGCAATTGTGCTCAGGGCATAGTACTGCGTGGTGGGCAGCGAAGTGCAGCTCACTGCGGTGAGCGCCGCCAGCGCGACCAGCGTTGACCAAAGATTGTTCCAGTTCACTGAGTTACCCCTTTGCCACGGATCAGCGCTTCGGGATGGCGCTCCAGGTAGTCGGCCATGATACGGATCGACCGCGCAGCCGAGGTGAGTTCCTGCAGCAGGCGCTGTGTTTCCAATTGTAGCGGTGAGCCGGGCGTCAATAGTTTTTCCGCCGCGCGCAGTGTCTGGCGCGTCTGCTCCAGGGTACGCGCGACGGCCGGCATCGTTTTGCGGTCCAGCGTCTTAATCGACGCGTCGGCCCGGTCCAGCGTCTTGCGCAGCGACACCACGGCCGCGTCGAATTCCTCGACCATGCGTTCCAGCGGCAGTCGCGACAGCCGTGACATCAGGCCGGTCAGTTCGTCCAGCGGTGTTGGTACGGTCGGCAGTTGACCGATACCTTCACGCCACACGATTTGCTTCGGTGCGTCGTCGGGATAGAAATCCAGGTCGACGAACAGCGAGCCGGTCAACAGGTTGCCCGATTTTAGGCGGGCGCGCAGGCCTTTTCCGACCAACTGTTCCCAGAACTTTCTGACGTCGGGCGCGGGTGCTGCGCCCGCGGTTTGTGCGACTTCCAGACCGAGCCGTTCCGGTTCGATATCGACCGTTACCGGGATCCGCGCCGCGCGCGATTCGGTGTCCAGTTCCAGTTCAATCGCCCGCACCGTACCGATTCGTATACCGCGGAACTCGACAGCGGCGCCCGGTTGAAGTCCGCGTACCGAACCGTCGAACTCCAGCAGCCAGGGTTGTTTGTGCTCGTACTGGCGCGTGGTGGCGGTATCGCGGTCGGGGTACAGCTCGAAGCGGTGGGCGTCTTGCGGCGGGGCGCCGGGCGTTTCGTCGGCGGGCGTCGCGAAGGATACGCCACCGAGCAGCAGCGCCGCGATCGATTCGGTGGTGAGCCGCAGACCCTGATCGTCGACCGTCAAGCCGATCCCGGAGGTGTTCCAGAAGCGTGTATTGTTGCGCACTTTGCGGTCATGCGGCGCATTGACGAAGACCTTGATTTCGACGCCGGCCGGTTCAATGAGCTCGAAAGACAGGACCCGGCCCACTTCGATGTCGCGGTAGTAGACCGGTGACCCGACTGACAAGGAGCCAAGGTTGTCGGCGTGCAGCGTAAAGGTCCGACCTGCGTCCGACGCGGTGACCAGCGGCGGCGACTCCAGGCCGTCGAATACCCGCGTGCCGGTGCCTTCGTTGGACAAGTCGACGGCGATAAAGGCGCCACCGACCAGCGTGTTGAGCCCGGAAATCTGGCCGCGCGAGAATCGCGGCCTGACCACCCAGAAGCGCGTGCCCGCGGTCAAATAGCCGGTTACGTCAGGGCTCAGTCGGGCGCGTACCTCGACCCTGGACAGGTCTGCGCTGAGCCCGATGGTCTCGACGCGTCCGATATTGACGTCTTTGTACCGGACTCGCGTGATCCCTGCTTCCAGCCCCTCGGCGGTGTCGAAACTCAGGGTAACCAGGGGGCCCTGGTCGGAATAGGTGCGATAGCCGAGCCACAAAGCGGCGACGACGGCAACCAGGGGAATCAGCCAGATCAGCGAGAAGCGGCGCGACTGATCGACGACGGCTTCGGGCAGGTCCGGTGCCGCATCGGGCACCGATTCTTGACTATTCATGCGCTTGGCTATCCCAGATCAGGCGGGGGTCGAAGGTGTGCGCCGCCAGCATCGTCAGTACGACCACCGCGCCAAAAAACAGCGCAGCCGGCCCCGCCTCGACTTGCGCCAGATTGCCCAGGTGTACCAACGCGACCAATACGGTCACCACAAACACGTCGACCATGGACCAGCGCCCGACGAACTCGGTAAAGCGATACAAACGGGTGCGATCCATGGGGCGGGCCGCCGACCGGCGGCCCACTGAGACCGCGAGATAGACCAGGATGGCGATCTTGACGAAGGGCACCAGTATGCTGGCGACGAAGACGATCAACGCCAGCGGCCACATGCCGTGAACCAGCAGGTACTCGGCGCCGCTGATGATGGTATCCGAGCGCCTGTGCCCCAGCGAGGTGACATGCATCATGGGCAGCAGATTGGCGGGGATGTACAGTAACATCGCGGCGATCAGCAATGCCCAGGTGCGCTGCAGGCTGCGTGGGATACGTGCGTGCAGGACTGCTCCGCAGCGCGGGCAGGCGAGCGGGTATGGCTGGCGGGGGAGTCGACTGACCAGCCCGCAGGTGTGACAGGCCGCGAGATGGCGCGCGGCGGCGGTGATCGCGTAACCGGTCATTTGGCGAGCTGCCACAGCGAATGCGGATGAACCTGCGTGGCCGCGCCGGCCAGTACTATCACCAGTACGCCCATCGACAAGGCCCCGGGGCCGGCTGCGATCGTGGCCTGTTCCGCCAGTTTGACCGCCGCCACGATGACGCCCAGCAGAAAGATTTCGAGCATGCTCCAGGGCAGAATGGCCTGGATCGCACGCAGCGCCAGGGGAAAGCCGGGCGGTCGGCGGCCGAATCGCAACGGTGCGTACACGTAAACCAGAAGGCCGATCTGCACAGACGGCGCGAGTACGGTGGTGAAGAACACCAGGCCCGCCAGCAGCGGCATGCCCTGGTGGTAAAGTTCCTGAATGCCGGCCAGCAGAAAGGTCGCATCGGACCGTCCCTGCAGGCGGAACTCCAGCAGCGGAAAATAGTTGCTCAGGACCAGCAATACCATGCCCGTCAGCGCCAAAGCCAGCGGCACGTCGATCAGGTCGTGGCCATGGTGATGCAGGACCGCGTTGCAGCGGCTGCAACGCAACCGACTCGGCGGCGGGTTGGCGGGCAGCGACAGCAGCAGGTCGCAATCGTGACAGGCGATGATCTGGGACTCGTGGGACATGGCCGTAGATGGTAACAAACTAGGCGGTCACTATAGCCGCCAGTTGCATCCCGGCCAATGTTTGGGTGCGGCGACGGGGCGGACGGCGTGCGTCGCCCGCAGCGGGTGTGGCACCGGCCCCGGGGCGAGGGGAGAATGCCGGCTCGATCGGGCGAACCGGCTGACCGCTCGCTACCGACCCTGGCCGGCGGAGAATAGATATGCCACTCACACAGAAAGCGAATTCACGCCATCGGCATTGGGCCTGCCTGGAGGACGGTGAGGTCGACCTGACCTCGGCGGTTGCAGCCTGGGCCGGTCGTTATCGAGGTGGACGGTGTTGGTGGTGCGGAGACGGGGCGCCGGAGCCGTTTGAGGCGATCGCCCCGGCGCAGGCGCGGCGGTGGCTGGGCGACGAATGTGACCTGCTGGCGTTCGATGCGCGCGAGCGCTTCGATGCCGACGCCTTCGGTGCCCTGTCCGGAACCGTTGTAGCCGGTGGCACCCTGCTGTTGCTGGTCAGCCGAGCACCGCCGCCCGGGCGATTCCTGGGTCGGCTGCTGCGCTGCGTGGCGATGCCCCGGAATACGGTTCAAGACGGACCAGAGGCGCCCGTATCGCGGCTCGACGGCGCCGACCCTATGGCGCGGACAGCCGACCAGGCGCTGGCGGTTGAACAGCTGTTGCGCGTTGCCCGAGGCCACCGGCGTAGGCCGCGGGTCCTCACGGCGGACCGCGGACGCGGCAAGTCGGCGGCCATGGGGATTGCGGCCGCGCGCTTGTTGCAGCAGGGTATTACCCCGGTGTTGGTAACGGCGCCGCGGCGCGCTGCGGTGGGCGCCCTGTTCGACATGGCTTACCGGATACTCGGCGCCGCGGCCGGCGGTGGTCTGGTGTTCCTGCCGCCCGACGCGTTGGTGCGATATCGCGGGAACGCCGGCCTGGTATTGGTCGATGAGGCCGCGGCCATCCCGGTACCGCTGTTGGAGCAATTGCTACAGCGCTATGCGCGGATAGCGTTCGCCACCACCACCCACGGTTACGAAGGCACCGGGCGCGGCTTCACGGTGAGGTTCAAGCGGGTCCTCGATCGAATGACGCCGCAGTGGCGTGAATACGAACTGCAGACTCCGATCCGCTGGGCGCCGGGAGATCCTTTGGAGCAGTTGACTTTCGACGCCCTGTTGCTGGACGCCGAACCGGCGTCGGCCGCCTCGGTGCGGGATGCCACCCGCGACAACAGCCGCTTCGAGCGCGTGGATCGCGACCGCCTGCTCGACGACGAACCCTTGTTGCGGGAGCTGTTCGGCCTGCTCGTAATGGCGCATTACCAGACCCGGCCCTCCGATCTGCAGCGCTTGCTGGACGATCCCGAGGTCAGCGTATGGGCGGCCCTGTACGACGGCCACGTGGCGGCGACGGCGCTGGTGGCCCTGGAAGGCGGGTTCGAACAGGGCCTGGCGGTCGAGGTCGCGGCGGGGCGACGGCGACCGAGAGGGCATTTACTGCCGCAGTCGCTCGCGGTGCATGTCGGTACGGCGCGGGTCGCCTGCCAGAGGTATATGCGGGTGATGCGGATCGCGGTGCACCCGGCGGTCCAGCGGCGTGGCCTGGGGGGTGCGCTGTTGGCGCGCATCAGGCAGGCGGCGTGCGACGCGCCGTGCGATATGTTGGGTACCAGTTTCGGTGCTACCGTAGACCTGATGCGGTTTTGGCGCTCGGCGGGCCTGAGGCCGGTGCGCCTGGGGTTGGCCCGCGACGCCGCGAGCGGCACCCACTCCGTGGTGTGGCTGGCCGCGCTGCACGACGGCGCCGAAAGTATGATGCGCGCGTTGCGGGATGAATTTTTCGATGGCTTGCGGCACCTGTTGTCGGACGAACTGCGGGACCTCGAACCCGGGCTGGTGGCGTCGGTGCTGCACGAGGCGCCATTGCCGCGACGGGTGGAGCGCGACCAGGACGTGCTCGAACGATACATCCGCGTCGAACGCGATTATGCTGGCGCAGTGGCCCCGCTGTGGCGAAGGGTATGGCGCAGCGGCGGCGCGGGAGGACTGGAACGTCTGGCGAGCGCGCAACGCGATGCCCTGGTCATGCGTGTCCTGCAAAAACGCTCCTGGGCGGAGGTTGCCGCTGACCTGAAGGTGCCCGGCAGGGCACAGGTGGAGAAGGTCTTGCGCGACGCCGCTGCGGCGTTGCTGGCCGTGAACTGAGCCGGCTGCCCCAGCATCGACCGGGTTGAAATTTGGCTGCTACTGGACCTTACTCTTACCTGTCATGAAGCCCCCCAACAAACCGGCCGTCGCGCTGTTCGTCACTTGCCTGGTCGATGCCGTTCGCCCCAGCGTCGGATTCGCCGCGCACAAGCTGCTGGAGGCGGCCGGCGCGCGGGTGCGCGTACCGACCGCGCAAACCTGTTGTGGCCAACCCGCATTCAACAACGGCGATGACGAGACCGCGCGCGCCATCGCCAAGCAGGTCGTCGAAACCTTCGCCGGGTTCGACCGGATCATCGTACCTTCGGGATCGTGCGGCGGCATGTTGCAGGTGCATTACCCTGAGTTGCTGCAGGACGATCCGACTTGGGCGGCGCGGGCGCGCGAGTTCGCCGCGCGAGTCAGGGAGTTGAGTCAGTTTCTGGTAGAGACGGGCATCGAAATCGATACGCGGTACGACGGCGTTGCGGCCTACCACGACAGTTGCTCGTCGCTGCGCGAAATGCATGTCCGCGAGGGTCCGCGTGAACTCTTGTCGCAGGTCGGCGGACTGGAGCTTCGCGACCTGGATAACCCCGCAGTGTGTTGCGGCTTCGGCGGTACTTTTTGCGTGAAGTACTCGGAAATATCCACCCGGTTGGCGACCGATAAAGCGGCAGACGTACGGGCGACGCAGGCCGATACCCTGATCGCGGGCGATCTGGGTTGCTTGATGAATATTGCCGGGCGCTTGACGCGCATGGGCACGGAGTTGCGCGTGTTTCACTATGCGGAGGTATTGGCCGGCATGGCGGATGCCGCCGGACTGGGGGAGCCGCAGTCGTGAGCAGTCTGGATCTTTCGCCGCGGCGTTTTAAGAGTCAGGCGCGCACCGCGCTGGCCGATGTCACCCTGCGCGCGGCGCTTGACAAGGCGCGCAGCGGGTTCGTCGAACGCCGCGCCACGGCCGTGGCGTCGCTGCCGGAGTACGAAGCCCTGCGCGACGCGGCGCGCGACATCAAGAATCACGCGCTTAACCACCTCGATACGCTGCTGCTGGAATACGAAGCCAATGTGCGGTCTTCCGGAGGCGAGGTCCATTGGGCGGAGACGCCGGAAGACGCCGGTCGGCTGGTGCTGGAGATCTGTCGTCGGGTCGGCGCGCGCAAGATTGCCAAGGGTAAGTCCATGGCCGGTGAGGAAGTCAAGCTCAACGCCGCGCTGGAGGCCGGCGGGCTGGAGGTCATCGAGACCGACCTGGGTGAATACATCATCCAGCTGGCCGAGGAGCCGCCCAGCCATATCATTGCACCCGCAGTGCATAAGACCAAAGAACAGATCGCCGAATTGTTCGAGCGTCACCACCCAGACCTGCAAGAACGGCTGACCGAGATTCCTGACCTGGTCAACGAGGCACGGCGGGTGTTACGTCAGCAGTTCCTATCGGCCGACGTCGGTGTCACCGGGGCCAACCTGTTGATTGCCGATTCCGGCAGCCATGTGCTGGTGACGAATGAGGGCAATGGTGACCTCAGCTCGACCCTGCCGCGGGTGCACATCGTCATTGCCGGGCTGGAAAAGGTGGTACCCGACCTGGCATCGGCCACCACGATACTGCGTCTGCTGGCGCGCAGCGCGACCGGTCAGCAGATCACCTCGTACACCAGTTTCTTCACCGGGCCGCGGCGTGCCGACGATCTCGACGGGCCGGAGGAGTTCCACGTGGTGCTGCTCGACAACGGCCGCAGCGACATGCTGCGCAGCGAGTTCCGCGACATGCTGCGCTATATTCGCTGCGGCGCCTGCATGAATCACTGTCCGGTGTACTCGGCGATCGGTGGGCATGCCTACGGCGCGGTTTACCCGGGCCCGATGGGCTCGGTGCTGACGCCGCTGCAGTGGGGCCTGCGCGAGGCGGCCGACCTGCCCAATGCCTGCACTCTGAACGGTCGTTGTGCCAGCGTCTGCCCGGTGCGGATCCCGTTGCCGGACCTGCTGCGCAAGCTGCGAGTCAGGATCCACCTTGAAGGGTTGGACGGTCGCCGCAACCGCGTGTTGCTGGCGGCGTGGGGCTGGCTCGCCCGGCATCCGTCGCTCTACTATCAGCTGACCCGTTGGGGAATCCGCGCCCTGGCCTGGTTCGGGCGCGGCAAGGGGCGGCTGGCCAAGCTGCCGTTGGCGCAAGGCTGGACCAACGGCCGCGATCTGCCCCTGCCGCAGGGCAGGACTTTCCAGGAACAATACCGCAGCGGACGTCGTTCGTGAGCGCACGCGATCGCATCCTGCAGCGTGTGGCGCGCGGTGCGCGCGAGGGCGACGCGGCACCGCGTCCGGCGCACCCGCGCCCGTCGATTGCGGGCGATCTGCAAGCGTTGTTCCTCGCCCAGTTGGAGGCGGCGTCGGCGTCGTGGGAAATCGTAGCGGATTCGACGCGCCTGCCGGCGCGCGTTGCCGCGTATCGCACGTCGTTCGATTTGACCGGCCCCACTGCCGTTGCGCCGGCCTTGTCGACCCTCGAGTGGCCGCCGGCCCTGGACGCCTCATTTGGCACGACCGACGGCAACGCCGTGCTGGCCGTCAGTCAGGCGTTGTTGGGTGTGGCCGAAACCGGTTCATTGGTGATGGTGTCGGGACCGGATACGCCGGCGCGCCTCAATTTTCTGCCGGATCACGAGATCGTGATGCTTGGCCGATCGCGTATCGTCGGCCATATCGAGGAAGTCTGGCCGCATCTCGAGCAGATGCCGCGCGTGGTGAATCTGGTGACGGGCCCGTCGCGCACCGCGGACGTCGAGCAAACCCTGCAGTTGGGCGCACACGGTCCCCGTCGCCTGCATGTGCTGTTGATCGATTCCGACGCGGGTAATTTTGGTTGACGCGTCTCGGCATGCCCCCTAAATTTCGCTGAGCGAACAGATGAGGCCGCGCGGGTCCAAGCGCAAAGGGACGCCGCGGTTTTGCCGATATAACAAATGCGCAATGGGAGGAAATGACGATGATTGCACCCGGCGATCGAGCGCCCGATTTCGAATTGCCCACCGCCGATATGGAGATGCTGACTTCCGAGGATTTGGCGGGAAAACCTTATGTTATGTACTTTTACCCGAAAGACGACACGCCCGGTTGTACCATGGAGGCACAGGAGTTCAGCGACCTGTCCGAAGAGTTTTCGGCCCTCGACTGCTCGATTATCGGCGTCAGCAAGGATACCTGCGTCAGCCACGCTGCGTTCCGCGACAAGTATGGCCTGACCGTGCAACTCATTGCGGATGTCGAGGGGCAGGTTTGCGAAGCCTACGGCGTTTGGCAGGAAAAGGAAAAGAACGGCGAAAAGCGCATGGGCATCGTCCGCTCGACCTTCGTGATCGACGCCACCGGGAGCGTGCGGCATGCAATCTACGACGTAAAGCCGCACGGCCATGCCGACGCCGTGCTCGACCTGGTCAAAAACCTGTAAATTGAAACGCGTTCTGCTGCTCATGTATCCCGGACCAGCGGTAGTCGATCTCAGGCAATACCTCCTGGAGCGGCAATGATGAGCGGCAGGCGCGTGGTGCGCCGGATCGTACTGTGGGTGTTGCTGGCGCTGACTGGCGCCACGGCTGTTGCGGCGGTCAGAGCGGGCAATGAATGTGTGGTGCTGCTGCACGGGCTGGGGCGCACGGCCTGGTCCATGAATGCCTTGGCGAAGTACTTGGAGACCGCCGGTTATCACGTCGTCAACCAGGGTTACGAGTCGACCTCCTCGACCATCGAACAGGTGGCGCGGCAGGTGGTGCCGCGCGCCTTGGCTGCCTGCGGCGCGCGGGCCGAAAAAGTGCATTTCGTGACCCATTCGCTCGGTGGCATCGTGGTGCGTTATTACCTGCAGACGCACACCCTGCCCGCCGGCAGCCGGATCGTGATGCTGAGTCCGCCGAACCGCGGCAGCGAGGTGGCCGACCGCTATCGTCAAGCCGGCTGGTATCGCTGGCTGACCGGACCGGCTGGGCAGCAATTGACCACTGCGGACGACAGCATGCCCAACCGACTGCGTCCGGTACCTTACGACACGGGCGTGATCACGGGGCGCAAGTCGCTGGATCCGTGGTTTTCGGCCTTCATTCCCGGAGATGATGACGGCAAGGTGGCGGTGGAGGGCTGGTCCAAACTGTCGCGCCACGATGTCATCGATATGGCGCAACACTTCGAACACGACGGCGTCGACTCGATCGTTTACACCGATATCAGTCGTGACGGCATGATGACCGGTTGCAACGTGGAGGCCACAGTGGCGCTGGCCGACGCAGTACGTATCCCGGTTATCGCCTCTGGCGGTATCACCAACCTCGCTGATGTACGGGCGATCTGCGAATCCGCGACCGACAACATCATGGGAG
>CBDUNM010000123.1:0-15631 GCA_965368585.1 uncultured Chromatiales bacterium
CGCGAAGGCGGCCGCACAGTGGGCGCCGGTGTGGTGTCGAAAATTATCGAGTGACCTGGTACAGGTCAGTCAAACTGTACGCGGACCGTCCGTGGGGCGGTCCGCATGTTTTTTTAGGCCAGTAGCTCAATTGGCAGAGCAGCGGTCTCCAAAACCGCAGGTTGGGGGTTCGAGTCCCTCCTGGCCTGCCAGCTTTATAGTGCGGGATGAACGCAAAAACAGAGGTTGAAAGCGCGTCGGGGTTGGATACGGTCAAGCTGTTGCTTGCCGTTGCACTTCTGGTGGCGGGTATAATTGGTTTTTATCTGCTTGATGCGCAGGCGTTGTGGGTGCGCCTGTTGGCAATATTGTCGGCGGCAGGTGTCGGTATCTTCGTGGCTGGTCAAACCGCGATCGGGCGCACGGCGTGGCGGTTCGCTGCCGAGTCGCGTACCGAAGTTCGCAAGGTCGTTTGGCCGACGCGCCAGGAGACGCTGCAGACGGTGTTGGCGATCTTTGTCGCGGTGTTAATTACGGCGCTGTTCCTCTGGGCGATTGATTCCATTCTGTTCTGGCTGGTTCGTTTACTGACCGGGCAGGGGGACTGAAATGGCCAAGCGCTGGTATGTGGTGCACGCTTATTCCGGGTTCGAAGCCCAGGTCAAGCGCTCGATGGAAGAGCGCATCAAGCGCGCGGGCATGGAGGAATCGTTCGGCGATATTCTTGTGCCTACCGAAGAAGTCGTCGAAATGCGTGCCGGTCAGCAACGCAAGAGCGAACGCAAGTTTTTCCCAGGGTATGTGCTGGTCAATATGGAGATGACCGACGAAGCCTGGCATCTGGTCAAAGATGTGCCCAAGGTAATGGGGTTTATCGGCGGTACGGGTGATCGTCCGGCACCAATATCCGATCGCGAGGCGGAAGCCATTCTGCAGCGGGTTCAGGAGGGCGTGGACAAACCGCGTCCAAAGGTGCTGTTCGAACCCGGCGAGGTGGTTCGGGTTACTGACGGACCGTTCAACGATTTCAACGGTGTCGTTGAGGAAGTCGACTACGAGAAGAGTCGCCTCAAGGTGTCGGTACTGATCTTCGGGCGCTCGACGCCGGTCGATCTGGAGTTTGGCCAAGTCGAAAAGGGCTGATTATTCGATCGCCGTCGCTGCGCGTCCCCGATACGGCGCGCGGCTGCGGCGGTTTTTGATTGCAATTTAAGCGGGGAGCAGGGGTGAAATTCCCTTTGCGTTCGGACCCGAAGCGAGGTGCCTAGTGGCAAAGAAAATAGAAGCTTATATCAAGCTGCAAGTCAAGGCGCAGGAGGCCAATCCCAGTCCTCCCGTGGGCCCGGCGTTGGGTCAGCATGGTGTCAACATCATGGAATTCTGCAAGGCATTCAACGCGCAGTCCCAAAACCTGGAAAAAGGTATGCCGGTGCCGGTGGTGATTACGGTCTACAGTGACCGCTCCTTCACCTTCATCATGAAAACGCCACCCGCGGCGATCTTATTGAAGAAGGCGGCGGGAATAAAATCGGGCAGCGGTCGTCCCAATACCGAGAAAGTCGGCAAGGTGACGCGGTCGCAACTCGAAGAGATCGCCAAGACCAAAGAGCCAGACCTGACTTCCGCGGATCTCGACGCCGCCGTGCGCACGATCGCAGGGAGCGCGCGATCCATGGGCTTGGACGTGGAGGGTTTGTGACATGGCAAAGTTGAGCAAACGCCAAAAAGCTATCGCCGAAAAGGTCGAAGCCGGAAAACTCTACCCTGCGAGCGAGGCCTTTACGCTGTTGAAAGAGCTGTCAAAAGTGAAGTTCAGCGAAGGCATCGATGTTGCCGTCAATCTCGGTGTGGATCCGCGTAAATCGGACCAGGTCGTACGCGGCTCCACTGTGTTGCCCAACGGCACCGGTAAGAGCGTTCGTGTCGCCGTATTCACCCAGGGCCCCAATGTCGAAGCGGCGCAGCAGGCCGGCGCGGAAAAGGTCGGCATGGAAGACCTAGCCGACGAGGTCAAGGCAGGCAATATGGACTTTGACGTCGTGATCGCCAGTCCTGACGCGATGCGGGTCGTCGGTCAGTTGGGACAGATTCTCGGTCCACGCGGTCTTATGCCGAACCCCAAGGTCGGGACGGTTACGGCTAACGTGGCCGAAGCGGTGCAGAACGCAAAAGCGGGCCAGGTCCGATTTCGTACCGACAAAGGGGGCATCATCCACGCGCCCCTAGGCAAGGCCGACTTCGAACCCGATTCGCTCAAGCAGAATCTTGAAGCGTTATTGAAAGACATTAGAAAACTGAAGCCGAGTTCGGCCAAAGGCATCTATTTGAAAAAAGTGACCGTGTCCTCAACCATGGGGCCGGGTCTGGTCGTGGATCAAACGTCGCTCGACGACTGATCCAGTCAGGAACTTTGGGGCTGTCGCGGCTTAGCTGCCGACTGCCGTCAAAGACCGCAGGAGCCTTCTCGGAGGCTTAATTGTTCCTGCGCAGACGGAGCTCCGGAATCAGGACTTGCCTGCAGGCGCCTCCTGAAGACGGTGCACCGACAAACACGGGCCGATTCGTCGGCTCGAAGGTGAACCGGGGCGATAGTACCGCTCCATCGATAACGGGAGGTGACAACTATGGCACTTAACCTCGAACAGAAAAAGGCCATTGTCGCCGAGGTAGCCGAAGTGGCGAGCAGTGCCCATTCCGCGATCGCGGCCGAGTATCGGGGCTTGACGGTCGCGCAGATGACCGAACTGCGCGCGCAGGCGCGCATTGGTGGCGTCTATCTGCGTGTTATCAAGAACACTCTGGCTCGACGCGCCGTGGCTGGCACGGATTTCGAATGCATGACGGAAGGTCTGACCGGTCCACTGGTCGTCGCTTTCTCGCAGGAAGATCCGGGTGCTGCTGCCCGCGTGATCAAGGACTTCGCGAAGGGGCACGATAAACTGGCTGTCAAGCTGGTCGCTGTTGGCGGCAGGCTTCTGGCGCCCGATGACATCGAAACCCTCGCCAAGTTGCCCACTTACGACCAAGCGGTCAGCATGCTGATGGCGGTGATGAAAGCACCGGTGCAGAAGCTTGCAACGACGCTCAACGAAGTGCCGGGCAAACTGGTCCGTACGCTCGCGGCGGTTAAAGATGCCAAAGCGGCTGCCTAAGCCTCAATTCAACCTTTTCGAGATTTAATTCAGGAGTCCTACAATGGCTGTTAGTAAAGACGAGATCCTCGAAGCGATCGCCAACATGTCCGTCATGGAGGTCGTAGAGCTGATCGAGGCAATGGAAGAGAAGTTTGGCGTAACGGCGGCAGCTGCCGCGGTGGCCATGCCCGCTGCTGGCGGCGGCGGCGCCGACGCGGCGGTCGAGGAGCAGACCGAGTTCGACGTAGTTCTGGGTGGATTCGGCGAAAACAAAGTCGCCGTCATCAAAGTCGTGCGCGGGATCACCGGCTTGGGTCTGAAAGAGGCAAAAGAGGCCGTCGAAAGTGCGCCTACCACGCTGAAGGAAGGCGTATCCAAAGATGAGGCCGAAGCAGCCAAGAAGCAGCTTGAAGAGGCTGGTGCTACTGTCGAGGTCAAGTAATCACTGGTCTTGATAGTCCATAGTGCCAAAGGGATTCAGGCTGGTGGCGAATTCGCCGCCGGCCTTTTCCCGTTTGCAATTTGAGAGTGATGCCTGGTGACCATCGGCGCGCCGCGAGTGCGCTGAGCGTCCGTCATTCTGGGAAAGCCCTGTTTCAGGGTTCGTCGTTGCCGGAAACAACTCCGGCGTATCGGTAGTCACACCGAACTCCACGTTAGATCGAGGGAAGGCAGCATGGCCTATTCGTTCACCGAAAAGAAGCGCATTCGTAAGGATTTTGGCAAACGCCCGATTATTCTGGAGGTGCCATTCCTCCTGGCGACCCAGATCGAGTCCTACCGGGACTTTCTGCAGGCCGACGCACCGCCGGACGGTCGCGCCGACGTTGGCCTGCATGCCGCGTTCAAATCGGTTTTTCCGATCGTCAGCTATTCAGGTAACGCCATCCTCGAGTACGTGAGTTATCGGCTGGGAGAGCCGGAGTTCGACGTCCGCGAATGTCAGTTGCGCGGCGCGAATTTTGCCGCTCCGTTGCGCGTGCTGGTGAGATTGGTGATCTTTGACAAAGAGGCTCCGGCAGGCTCTAAACAGGTCAAGGACATCAAGGAGCAGGAAATATACATGGGCGAACTGCCGCTCATGACGGACAACGGGACGTTCATCATCAACGGCACCGAACGGGTGATCGTGTCCCAGCTGCATCGGTCGCCGGGCGTGTTCTTCGATCACGACCGCGGTAAAACACACTCGTCCGGAAAACTGCTGTTTTCAGCCCGTGTCATCCCCTATCGCGGCTCCTGGCTAGACTTCGAATTCGATCCCAAGGACGCCGTGTTCGTCAGGATCGATCGCCGCAGAAAACTGCCCGCCACCATTTTGCTGCGCGCGCTTGGTTACGATTCGGAAGAAATCCTGAACCGCTTCTTCGATACCGACACATTTCATATCGGCAAGAAGAAAATCGAACTGGATCTGGTGCCTGCGCGACTGCGCGGCGATACCGCCTCCCTCGACATCAAGGTGGGTACAGAAGTCATCGTCGAAGCCGGAAAGCGCGTCACGGCGCGCCACATCAAGCAGCTTGAAGACGCAGGAGTCACCAAGTTGGAGGTGCCGGCCGAGTATCTGGTCGGGAAGACCATCGCGCATGCCGTGGTCGACAAGGATACCGGCGAGCTGCTGGCGAAGCCGAACGATGAAATTACCGACGAACTGAAAGACATCCTGATCGACAAGGGCGTTAATGAGATCCGTACTTTATTCACCAACGATCTGGATCATGGCCCCTATATTTCGGACACCTTGCGCATCGATCCGACAAGCAACGAACTGGAAGCGCAGGTGGAAATCTATCGCATGATGCGCCCGGGCGAGCCGCCGACCAAGGAGGCTGCGCAAAACCTGTTCCATAATCTGTTTTTTACCGAGGATCGGTACGATCTGTCGGCGGTAGGCCGAATGAAGTTCAATCGCCGCCTCGGCAGGGAAGAGACCGAAGGCTGCGGAATTCTCTACGACACGAAGTATTTCGGTCGCCGCGAGGACGAAGGTTCAAAGGCGCTGGGGGAGCAATATGGCGACAGTTCCGACATCCTGGATGTTCTGGCGACCCTGGTTGATATCCGCAACGGCAACGGCGTGGTGGACGACATCGATCACTTAGGTAACCGCCGTGTGCGCTGTGTCGGTGAGATGGCCGAAAACCAGTTTCGAGTTGGGTTGGTGCGCGTCGAGCGTGCCGTGAAAGAGCGTTTGACGCTGGCGGAATCCGAGGGTCTGATGCCGCAGGAAATGATCAATGCCAAGCCGGTTTCCGCAGCGATCAAAGAATTCTTCGGCTCATCTCAGCTCAGTCAGTTCATGGACCAGAACAATCCCTTGTCCGAAGTCACGCACAAGCGGCGTGTTTCGGCATTGGGCCCGGGCGGCTTGGCCCGCGAGCGGGCCGGATTCGAAGTGCGCGACGTGCACCCGACCCACTACGGCCGGGTATGCCCGATCGAGACGCCGGAAGGACCGAACATCGGGCTGATCAACTCGCTTGCGGTCTACGCGCGCACCAACAAGTACGGATTCCTGGAAACGCCCTATCGCGTGGTGCAGGACGGTAAGGTAACCAACGAGACGCATTATCTGTCCGCGATCGAGGAAGGCCGGTACGTCATTGCTCAGGCCAATACCAACGTGGACGAAGAAGGGCGGTTGATCGAAGACCTGGTTTCGTGTCGTCACCAGAACGAATTCACCCTGTCCACCCCGGACAAGATCGAATATATGGATGTTTCGCCGCGCCAGATCGTTTCGGTTGCGGCGTCGCTGATCCCATTCCTGGAGCACGATGACGCCAACCGGGCGCTCATGGGATCGAACATGCAGCGTCAGGCCGTACCTACTCTGCGGGCGGAAAAACCGCTCGTCGGTACCGGCATCGAACGCGTGGTTGCGGTCGATTCCGGCGTTACCGTCGTTGCAAAGCGCGGCGGTTCGGTTGATTCGGTCGATGCCGGCCGTCTTGTGGTAAGGGTTACCGATGAGGAGACCGTTGCCGGAGAGGCGGGCGTCGATATATACAACCTGATCAAGTACACGCGCTCTAATCAAAACACCTGTATCAACCAGCGGCCGCTGGTGAAAGTGGGTGATGTGATTGCGCGTGGCGACGTCTTAGCGGATGGTCCGTCCACCGACATGGGCGAGCTTGCCTTGGGGCAAAACCT
Source organism: uncultured Chromatiales bacterium (assembly GCA_965368585.1). Taxonomy (GTDB): domain Bacteria; phylum Pseudomonadota; class Gammaproteobacteria; order Chromatiales; family Chromatiaceae; genus JARRQB01. The sequence continues at coordinate 6,273 of CBDUNM010000123.1, forward strand.
GCGCGTGGCCTTCATGCCGTGGAACGGATACAACTTCGAGGATTCGATTCTCATCTCGGAGCAGGTGGTCAAAGAGGATCGGTTCACGACCATTCATATCGAAGAGCTGACATGTATGGCGCGGGACACCAAGCTCGGCCCCGAAGAGATCACCGGCGATATACCGAACGTCGGTGAAGCAGCGCTGGCGAAATTGGATGAGTCCGGCATCGTGTACGTCGGCGCCGAGGTCAAGGAAGGAGACATACTGGTCGGCAAGGTTACGCCCAAGGGTGAGACCCAATTGACGCCTGAAGAGAAGCTGCTGCGCGCCATCTTCGGTGAAAAAGCGTCCGATGTTAAGGACACTTCGCTGCGGCTGGGTTCAGGCATGAACGGCACGGTGATCGACGTACAGGTATTTACCCGCGACGGTGTCGAGAAAGACGCACGGGCGCTGCAAATAGAAGAGCAGGAATTGGCGCGCGTGAGAAAGGACCTCAACGATCAGTTGCGTATCATGGAGAACGATACCTTCGAGCGGGTGCGCAAGCTGTTGCTGGACAAGGTGGTTGACGGCGGCCCCAACCGGGCGAAGGCTGGATCGAAGATTGCCAATGATTATCTCGATGATCTCGATCGCGACCAGTGGTTGGAGATTCGTTTGCGCGGCGAAGAAAATGCACAGCAGCTCGAAGTGATCGCCGATCAAATCAAGACGCAACGCGAAGCCTTCCGCGAAAAATTTGAAGAGAAAAAACGCAAGCTGACCGCCGGCGATGACCTTGCGCCCGGTGTGTTGAAGATGGTCAAGTGCTACGTGGCTGTGAAACGCCGCATTCAGCCGGGCGACAAAATGGCGGGCCGCCACGGCAACAAGGGTGTAATCTCGATGATCGTACCGGTCGAGGATATGCCTTTTGACGAGAATGGCCGTCCGGTGGACATCGTGCTCAATCCGCTCGGTGTGCCGTCGCGCATGAACATCGGGCAGATTCTGGAAACTCATCTGGGATTCGCAGCGAAAGGTGTGGGCGAGCGAATCGGCATGATGTTGGACGCCAAGGTCAAGGTGGGGGAGATCCGCGATTATCTCGATCAGGTCTACAATACTTCGGGGAAAAAGGAAGACCTCGACTCTATGACCGATGGAGAAATTCTCGAGATGTCCGAAAACCTGCGCGGAGGCGTGCCAACTGCGACGCCGGTGTTTGACGGCGCCCATGAATCCGAAATTCGCCACATGCTCAAGCTTGCAGGCTTGCCGGAAGACGGCCAGACCGTGTTGTCGGACGGCCGCACGGGCGAGCCCTTCGACCGCAAGGTCACGGTGGGCTACATGTACATGCTGAAGTTGAATCACCTGGTCGACGACAAGATGCACGCCCGTTCCACCGGCCCTTACAGCCTGGTCACGCAGCAACCCTTGGGCGGGAAGGCGCAATTCGGCGGTCAGCGCTTCGGCGAGATGGAAGTTTGGGCACTGGAGGCTTACGGCGCTTCTTACACCCTGCAGGAGATGTTGACCGTAAAATCGGACGACGTCACGGGGCGTACCAAGATGTACAAGAATATTGTCGATGGCGACCATCGAATGGAGGCCGGTATGCCCGAGTCCTTTAACGTGCTGGTCAAGGAAATCAAGTCGTTGGGCATCAACGTCGAACTGGAACAGGATTGAGTGCGTTACGCCGACGTTCATCAATCGGTTGATTGCACGGGAGAAAAGAAGTGAAAGATCTGCTCAAGATTCTGAAACAGCAGGGGCAAGCCGAAGAGTTTGATGCGATTCGTATCGGCCTGGCGTCGCCTGACATGATCCGGTCCTGGTCTTACGGCGAGGTGAAAAAGCCAGAGACTATCAACTATCGCACCTTCAAACCCGAGCGTGAGGGCTTGTTCTGTGCCAAGATCTTCGGCCCCATCAGCGACTACGAGTGCCTTTGCGGTAAGTACAAGCGCCTCAAGCACCGCGGTGTCGTCTGTGAGAAATGCGGCGTGGAGGTCACACTGGCCAAAGTACGCCGCGAGCGCATGGGTCATATCGAGCTGGCTTCTCCGGTGGCGCACATCTGGTTCCTCAAATCGCTGCCGTCGCGCATCGGTCTGCTGCTAGATATGACCTTGCGGGATATCGAGCGGGTGCTGTATTTCGAATCGTACGTGGTCATCGACCCCGGAATGACGCCGCTGGAGCGTTTTCAGCTGCTTACCGACGAACAGTACTTAGAAGCGGTAGAGGAAAACGGTGACGAATTCGACGCACGGATGGGCGCCGAGGCCGTCTACGAACTGTTGCGGACCCTGGAAATCGCGCGCGAGATCAAACAGCTGCGCGAAGAAATCGATGCGACCAATTCGGAAACCAAGATCAAGAAAATTTCCAAGCGCCTCAAGCTGCTGGAATCGCTGGAAGAGTCCGGCAATCGCCCCGAATGGATGATCCTGACCGTATTGCCGGTTTTGCCGCCGGAGTTGCGCCCGTTGGTGCCGCTCGACGGCGGCCGCTTCGCCACCTCGGATTTGAACGACCTCTATCGTCGTGTGATCAACCGCAACAACCGCCTGAAGCGGTTGTTGGATCTGGCGGCGCCGGACATCATCGTGCGCAACGAAAAGCGGATGCTGCAGGAGTCTGTCGATGCATTGCTGGATAACGGCCGACGTGGGCGTGCAATCACCGGCACCAACAAGCGCCCCCTGAAGTCGCTCGCGGACATGATCAAGGGTAAGCAGGGGCGGTTCCGGCAGAACCTGTTGGGTAAACGCGTCGACTACTCGGGGCGTTCCGTGATCGTGGTCGGTCCGACCCTGAAGCTGCATCAATGCGGGCTGCCGAAGCGCATGGCATTGGAGCTGTTCAAGCCGTTCATCTTTTCCAAGCTGCAGTTGCGTGGTCAGGCAACGACCATCAAAGCGGCCAAGAAACTCGTGGACCGCGGTGCCCCGGAGGTGTGGGATATTCTTGAGGAAGTCATTCGCGAGCACCCGGTCATGCTCAATCGCGCCCCGACCCTGCACCGCTTGGGCATCCAGGCGTTTGAACCGGTACTCATCGAAGGCAAGGCGATACAGCTGCATCCGCTGGTTTGTACCGCGTTCAACGCGGACTTCGACGGCGACCAGATGGCGGTGCATGTGCCCTTGTCCATCGAGGCGCAGCTCGAGGCGCGCGCCTTGATGATGGCTTCGAACAACATTCTGTCCCCGGCCAACGGCGAGCCGATTATCGTGCCGACGCAGGACGTGGTGCTGGGTTTGTATTTCATGACCCGGGATCGGATCAATGATAAAGGCGAAGGCATGGCCTTTTCCGATATCGCGGAGGTGCGACGCGCTTACGAAAGCGGCGCAGCCTCGTTACATGCCCGGGTCAAGGTGCGTTTGCGCGAAATCGTGGTCGATGAAGACGGCGAGCGCTCCGAATCCGTGGCTATTCGCGACACCACGGTGGGGCGGGCCATTTTGTGGGAGATCGTGCCGGAGGGGCTGCCGTTCGAACTGGTCAACCAGGCGATGAACAAGCGGGCTATTTCCCGCCTGGTCAATGCCTGCTACCGCCGGCTGGGGCTCAAGGACACGGTCGTGTTCGCGGACCAGTTGATGTATCTGGGTTATCGCCAAGCCACGCGCGCCGGCGCATCCATCGGCGTCAACGATATGGTTATTCCCGAGGAGAAGGCCGACATTCTGACGGCGGCTGAAACCGAGGTTAAGGAAATTGAAAACCAGTACTCATCCGGTCTGGTGACCAATGGCGAGCGCTACAACAAGGTCGTGGACATCTGGTCGCATACCAACGATCAGGTCGCCAAGGCAATGATGGGGAAACTGGGTAAAGAGCGGGTGCTCAACCGCGAGGGCAAGGAGGAGCTGCAGGATTCGTTCAACTCGATTTTCATGATGGCTGATTCGGGTGCGCGGGGTTCGGCCGCTCAAATCCGCCAGCTTGCCGGGATGCGGGGTCTGATGGCCAAGCCGGACGGTTCCATCATCGAAACGCCGATCACGGCAAACTTCCGTGAAGGCCTGGATGTGTTGCAGTACTTCATCTCCACGCACGGTGCGCGGAAGGGATTGGCGGATACCGCGCTCAAAACCGCCAACTCGGGTTATTTGACCCGTCGTCTGGTGGATGTCGCCCAGGATATGGTGATCACCGAAGACGATTGCGGCACCGAGGAGGGGTTGTTGATGCAACCCATCATCGAGGGTGGCGATGTGGTCGAGCCGCTGCGCGAACGGATCCTCGGTCGCGTCACTGCGCGAGACGTGTATCGGCCGGGAACTGACGACGTTATTTGCGAGGCGGGCACGTTGCTCGACGAAGCCTGGGTAGACGGGCTGGAAGGCGAGGGCGTTGATCAGGTCTACGTGCGTTCGGCGATCACCTGCAACACGCGTTTTGGAATTTGCGCCGCATGTTACGGGCGCGACCTGGCGCGAGGCCATTCGGTCAACCACGGCGAAGCCGTCGGGGTTATCGCCGCTCAATCGATCGGCGAACCCGGCACCCAACTCACCATGCGGACCTTCCATATCGGCGGTGCGGCATCACGCTCGGCCGCGGTTAACAATATTTCCGTCAAGAACTCCGGTACGATCAAGCTGCACAACATCAAGACCGTCGAGCACGCAAACGGGAATCTGGTCGCGGTGTCGCGTTCCGGTGAAGTGGTCGTGCTCGACGATGTAGGGCGCGAGCGCGAGCGCTACAAGCTCCCTTACGGCGCAACCGTGTCGGTGCACGACGGCGACAAGGTCACGGGCGGCCAGGTGGTCGCGAACTGGGATCCGCACACGCACCCGGTCATAACCGAAATAGCCGGTACGCTGAAATTCGTCGAAATGACCGATGGGGTCACTGTGCAGACCCAGACCGACGACATCACCGGTTTGACGTCCATCGTCGTCATGGATCCGAAGCAGCGTCCGTCGAGTGGTAAAGACATGCGTCCGATGGTCAAGCTGGTCGACGACAAGGGCAAGGATCTGAATATCCCGGGTACCCGTATACCGGCGCACTACTATCTGCCGGCCGGCGCGATTGTCGGCGTACAGGATGGTGCCGCGGTCGGTGTCGGAGACGTGGTGGCGCGCATTCCGCAGGAATCGTCAAAAACCCGCGATATCACAGGTGGTCTGCCGCGGGTTGCCGACTTGTTTGAAGCGCGCAAACCAAAAGAGCCGGCGATTCTTGCCGAAGCGACAGGTACGGTCGGTTTCGGCAAGGACACCAAGGGCAAGCAGCGTTTGATCATCACGGATGCCGAAGGCGAGCAGGTTGAAACGCTGATTCCGAAGTGGCGGCATGTCAACGTGTTCGAGGGTGAGCACGTGGAGCGTGGCGAAGTGATCGCCGACGGCGAGCTCGGTCCGCACGATATCCTGCGCCTGAAGGGAGTGACCGATCTGGCCGAGTATCTGGTCAAGGAAATACAGGACGTCTATCGCCTGCAGGGCGTTAAGATCAATGATAAGCACATCGAAGTCATTATCCGCCAGATGCTGCGCAAGGTGGAGATCACCGACGCGGGCGAGACGCGCCTGCTGCGCGGTGATCAGGTGGAGCGCGGGCGCGTGCTGGAGGCCAACGAGCGCGCGCTGGCCGAGAAAAAGCTGCCCGCGAAGTACGAGCCATTGTTGCTCGGTATCACCAAGGCGTCGCTCGCCACCGAATCGTTTATTTCGGCGGCTTCCTTCCAGGAAACGACCCGAGTGCTCACCGAGGCGGCTGTACGGGGTATGCGCGACGACCTGCAGGGACTGAAGGAGAACGTGATCGTCGGGCGTTTGATCCCGGCGGGCACCGGATTGGCGCATCACAAAGAGCGTCGCCGTAAGCGCCAGGAGGCAATCGTGGCTGAGGAGATTGCGGTCGAGGCGGCGAAAGAAGAGGCGGAAGAGGCGCTGAAACAAGCGCTTAATACGTCGGACGAGTGACGGCGAGTTCGGCTGCGTACTGCCGGTGGCATACGCTGGAGGGCGCAACCAGGCCACCGCCCTCCAGCAGGGCCGTGACTGCAGCTTGACAGCGGCATAACAGCCCAATACAATTTGCGGTCTTCGCTACAGGTCGGCGCACTCGCCGGCCTGTTTTTCTTGCGAAGAAACAGTCGCTTAGATACGAATTCAGATTTGTACAGCCGACACCCGTTAAATCCCGGACAAATCGGGGCATGGCGTGGGGTTGGTTGTGGGTTTTTTATCGGCGCGGTTCAGGCGCTGAACGGAAAAACGTCCCGGAGACGGTAAACGATGGCAACGATAAACCAATTGGTTCGCAAGCCGCGCAAGCGCAAGGCCGAAAAGAGCAATGTGCCGGCGCTGGAAGCTTGCCCGCAAAAACGCGGCGTGTGCACGCGCGTGTACACGACGACACCGAAGAAGCCGAACTCGGCATTGCGCAAGGTTGCGCGCGTACGCCTCACCAACGGTTACGAAGTGACCAGCTATATCGGCGGTGAAGGGCACAATCTGCAGGAGCACTCGGTGGTTTTGATTCGGGGCGGCCGGGTCAAGGACCTGCCGGGCGTGCGCTATCACACCGTGCGGGGCAGTCTCGATGCTTCGGGTGTCGACAAACGGCGCCAGGCGCGTTCGAAATACGGCGCCAAACGACCCAAGAGCTGAGCAATACCAAGTCAAAGAAACAGAGTGACCTATCATGCCTAGAAGACGAGTTGCAGGGCGGCGCGCGATACTTCCCGATCCGAAGTTCGGGAATCAAACGCTGGCCAAGTTCATCAACATGGTGATGGTCGACGGAAAGAAAGCCGTCGCGGAGAACATACTGTACGGCGCCCTGGATCAAGTGGCTTCCAAGCGCGGCGGAGACCCGATGGATGCGCTCGACCTGGCATTGGAGAATGTTCGTCCGGTGGTTGAGGTGAAATCAAGGCGCGTTGGCGGGGCGACCTACCAGGTGCCGGTCGAAGTGCGGCCGGTTCGCCGCAATTCGCTCGCGATGCGCTGGCTGATAGATGCGGCGCGCAAGCGCAGTGAAAAATCAATGGAGGCGCGCCTGGCTGGCGAACTCCTGGATGCGGCGGAGTCCAAAGGCAATGCCGTGAAAAAGAAAGAAGACACGCACCGTATGGCGGAGGCGAACAAGGCCTTCTCGCACTACCGGTGGTAATAACTATTCAACTTGGAATCGTGGATCGATAGGCACCCGTCGTGGCTCGTAGCACTCCCATCGAACGTTATCGGAATATTGGCATCATGGCGCACATCGATGCCGGTAAGACGACGACTACCGAACGTGTTCTGTACTACACGGGTGTCTCGCATAAGATCGGAGAGGTGCACGACGGCGCGGCAACCATGGACTGGATGGAGCAGGAGCAGGAGCGCGGCATAACCATTACGTCCGCGGCGACTACGTGCTTCTGGTCGGGCATGGGGCAGCAGTTCGACAAGCACCGGATCAACATCATCGATACGCCCGGGCACGTCGATTTCACGATCGAGGTCGAGCGTTCGCTGCGGGTTCTGGATGGAGCGGTTTTCGTGTTGTGTGCGGTGGGCGGTGTACAGCCACAGTCGGAAACCGTGTGGCGCCAAGCCAACCGTTATCATGTGCCGCGCATGGCGTTCGTGAACAAGATGGACCGGATGGGCGCCAATTTCTCGCGCGTGGTTCAGCAACTGCAGGAGCGTCTTGGCGCAACGGCCGTGCCCATACAGTACCCGATCGGCGCTGAAGAAGACTTCAAGGGCGTTGTGGACCTGGTCAAAATGAAGGCCATCCGCTGGAGCGAGGCTAACATGGGCGTTCAGTTCGAGTACGCGGAGGTGCCGTCGGATTTGCTGAGCACGTGCGAAGCGTTGCGCGAAAAGATGGTCGAGGCGGCTGCGGAAGGCAACGACGACCTCATGGGCAAGTATCTCGAATCGGGTGAGCTGTCCGAAGAAGATATCATCGAAGGGTTGCGCATTCGTACCCTGAGCCTCGAAATCGTGCCGGTGACCTGCGGTACGGCCTTCAAAAACAAGGGTGTGCAAGCGCTGCTGGACAAGGTCATCGAACTGATGCCGGCGCCCACGGATGTACCCGCGATAAAGGGGCATCTGGAAGACGAGTCAGAAGCGACGCGCCCGTCATCGGACGATCAGCCGTTTGCCGCGCTGGCCTTTAAAATTGCGACCGATCCGTTCGTCGGTTCGCTGACGTTCTTCCGTGTCTACTCCGGAGTGCTGAAGTCCGGCGACACCATTTACAACCCGGTCAAGGGGAAAAAGGAACGCATTGGCCGCATCCTGCAGATGCACGCCAACCACCGCGAAGAGATTAAGGAAGTGCGCGCCGGTGATATAGCCGCTGCGGTCGGTCTCAAAGATGTCACGACCGGCGACACGTTGTGCGATATCAATAGAGTGATCACCTTGGAGCGTATGGAGTTTCCCGAGCCGGTCATATCGGTGGCGGTGGAGCCCCGCACGAAAGGCGACCAGGAGAAGATGGGCCTCGCACTGTCGCGTCTCGCGCAGGAAGATCCGTCATTCCGCGTCCACACCGACGAGGAATCGGGGCAGACCATCATTTCCGGCATGGGCGAGCTTCACCTGGAAATCATCGTCGACCGTATGAAGCGCGAGTTCAAAGTCGAGGCCAACGTGGGCGCGCCGCAAGTGGCTTATCGCGAAACGATACGCACGACCACCGAAGTTGAAGGCAAGTTCGTGCGTCAATCGGGCGGCCGCGGCCAATATGGGCATGTCTGGCTGCGCCTGGAACCGTTGCAAGCCGGCGCCGGGTATGAATTCGAGAACGCCATCGTCGGCGGTGTGGTACCCAAAGACTACATCCCGGCCGTGGACAAAGGCGTAAAAGAGGCAATGCAAGGCGGCGTACTGGCCGGATATCCAGTGGTGGACGTCAAGGTGACGCTGTACGACGGGTCTTATCACGAGGTGGACTCGAGTGAGCAGGCGTTCAAGATCGCCGGCTCGATGGGATTCAAGGCCGGTGTGCAGAAAGCCCGCCCGGTTCTGCTGGAGCCGGTTATGGCTGTCGAGGTGGAGACGCCGGAAGAGTACATGGGTGACGTGATCGGCGATCTGAACTCCCGGCGCGGCATGGTGCAGGGGATGGAAGACGGCCCGGCCGGCAAGTTGGTGCGGGCAGAAGTGCCGCTCTCCGAGATGTTCGGTTACGCCACGAGCCTGCGCAGCGCTACCCAGGGGCGGGCCTCCTACAGTATGGAGTTCGCCAAGTATAACGAGGTGCCGGCATCGATAGCCGACGCCTTGACCAAGAAACATTGAATCGGTTGACAGGCATAGGGGTGTAACGACCGTGTCGAAGGTAAAATTTGAACGTAAGAAGCCGCACGTAAACGTAGGCACGATAGGTCACGTTGACCATGGCAAGACGA
>CBDUNM010000124.1:0-15593 GCA_965368585.1 uncultured Chromatiales bacterium
AACAAAAAGAGAACAAACTACACTTCAGTCTAGTTTCAACAAAATTCGGGATCTCGGGGGAGACCTACTATGGACGAAAACCGCAAGAAGGCGCTGACCGCGGCCTTGAGCCAGATCGAAAAGCAGTTCGGCAAGGGATCCGTTATGCGGATGGGCGATGGCAGCGCCGTTAACAACGTCGAAGTCGTTTCCACAGGCTCACTGGGCCTGGATATCGCGCTTGGGATCGGCGGCTTGCCGCGCGGTCGCGTGGTAGAGATATACGGGCCGGAATCATCCGGTAAGACAACCCTGTCACTGCACGTGGTGGCCGAGGCCCAGCGTGTCGGCGGTACCTGCGCCTTCGTGGACGCGGAACATGCGCTGGACCCGGTGTACGCAAAGAAACTGGGGGTCAACATTGACGAGTTGCTGGTTTCCCAGCCGGATACGGGCGAACAGGCGCTGGAAATAACCGATATGCTGGTGCGTTCCGGGGCGGTCGACGTGGTGGTGGTGGATTCTGTGGCGGCCCTGACGCCCAAGGCCGAGATCGAAGGCGAAATGGGCGATTCGCACGTCGGTCTACAGGCACGCTTGATGTCACAAGCCCTGCGTAAACTCACGGCGAACATCAAGCGTTCCAATTGCATCGTGGTTTTTATCAATCAGATTCGGATGAAGATCGGCGTCATGTTCGGTTCGCCCGAAACGACCACGGGAGGTAACGCGCTCAAGTTCTACGCGTCGGTGCGTCTGGATATCCGACGCACGGGAGCGATCAAAAAGGGCGACGAAATCGTCGGTAACGAGACCAAGGTGAAGGTGGTCAAAAACAAGGTTGCGCCGCCGTTCAAAGTCGCGCACTTCGAGATCCTCTACGGCGAAGGCGTTTCGCGCGAGGGTGAAATCATCGAACTGGGTGTGCAGGAGGGGATTATCGAAAAGTCGGGTGCCTGGTACAGCTACGGTAAAGACCGCATTGGCCAGGGCAAGGAAAACGTTCGCCAATTCCTCAAAGACAACCCGGATGTAGCCGCCACGATTGAGGCACAAGTACGCGCAGCGGTATTTCCAGACGTCGCCGCGGCGGAGCCCAGCGATACGCCGGATGCGCCCGATGCGCCCCAAGTGGAGGCTGAAGCCTGAGCGCAGATGAGCGTCAGGCGGCCTACCAGACCGCCGTCAGATTGCTGGCCGCCCGCGAGCGGGCGCGTGCCGAGCTGGGGTGCAAGCTGTCGGAGAAAGGCTACTCGTCCGCATGCGTCAATGCGGTACTCGATCGTTTGGAGGCTGAGCACCTACAGTCGGACGAGCGTTATGCCGAGGAGTTCGTTGCGCAACGGATTCGCCGCGGCTTGGGCCCGTTGCGCATAGCGGCGGAGTTGCGAGATAAGGGGATATCCGAGGAGTTGATCGCCGCTTGGGTCGAGACCAATGACTCGGCCTGGAGCCGGCGTATGGCAGTGGTGGCGGCTGGTCGCTTTGGCGATGCGGCCGCGACCGACCGGCGGGAACTGGCCAAGCGAGCTCGATTTCTGGAGTATCGCGGGTTTCCGGCCGAATTGATTCGCCACTATCTGTTCGACTAGCCGTCTTGCGTTGATAGCGGGCCCATGCATTGGGTCGATGAAGCGGATCCAGTGCACAAAGAAGTGACATATCGGGCCAACCCGCATAACATTTCCGCTTCTGTCGTTCGTTACGCAAGTCGATGAAAACCAGCGCCGATCTTCGTCACGCCTTCCTGCAGTTCTTCGCCGATCGGGGTCACACCGTGGTCGCTTCCAGTCCGCTGGTGCCCGCAGACGACCCGACGCTGCTGTTCACCAACGCCGGGATGGTACAGTTCAAGGACGTATTCCTTGGCCGCGACAAACGTCCTTACCAACGCGCCACGACGTCGCAACGCTGCGTGCGCGCCGGCGGCAAGCACAACGATCTCGAGAACGTCGGCTACACGGCCCGGCACCACACTTTTTTTGAAATGCTGGGAAATTTCAGTTTCGGTGACTACTTCAAGCGCGACGCGATCATGTACGCGTGGGAGTTCCTGACCAGAACTCTCGGCTTGCCGGCGGAAAAACTTTGGGTGACGGTTTACGAGGACGACGACGAAGCGGCCGAGGTCTGGTTGAAGGAGATCGGGATCGACCTGGCCAGATTTACCCGGATCGGCGACAAACCGGGGGGGAAGCGCTTCGAAAGCGACAACTTCTGGTCGATGGGGGATACCGGACCCTGCGGCCCATGTTCGGAGATTTTCTACGATCATGGACCGGAGGTTCCGGGCGGTCCTCCAGGCACGCCCGAGGAAGACGGCGATCGCTACATCGAGATCTGGAACCTGGTCTTCATGCAATTCAACCGCGACGCCGGTGGCGGCATGACGCCCCTGCCCAAGCCCTCTGTCGATACGGGGATGGGCTTGGAGCGGTTGGCGGCTGTGATGCAGCGCGTCCACAGCAACTACGAAATAGACCTGTTCCGGAACCTGATCGAGGCCGCCGCGGCGGCGACCGGCATCTCCGATCTGGACAGCAAGTCGCTGCGCGTGATCGCGGATCACATCCGGTCGTCGGCGTTTCTGATCGTCGACGGCGTGATTCCAGGCAATGAAGGACGGGGCTACGTGTTGCGCCGCATCATTCGCCGGGCCGTTCGTCACGGCTATCAGCTGGGGCAGGATGCGCCGTTTTTTCATCTGTTGGTGGATGAATTGGACCGGCAGATGGGTGCAGCGTATCCCGAATTGAGCAATGCCAAAAAGCGGGTCAAACAGGTCTTGCGCCAGGAGGAAACGCGCTTCGCTGAAACCATCGAACAGGGCATGGGCATTCTGGAAGCCGCAATCGCCAAACTCGAGGGGCGGGTCATCCCGGGCGAGGTCGTTTTCAAACTGTACGATACCTTCGGCTTCCCCACCGATCTCACCGCGGATATCGCACGCGAACGGGGACTGCAGCTGGACTTGGAAGGATTCGACGCGGCGATGGAAGCGCAACGCGCCAGGGCACGTGCCGCCAGCCAGTTCGGCAACGACCAGGCGATGCCGATGAATCTGGATGGCGAGACCGAATTCACCGGGTACGAACATCTGGTCGAGCAGGCGACGGTCGTCGCCGCTTTCAAGAACGGCGTATCGACCGATACGCTGGTCGAGGGTGATCACGGGCTGGTGGTACTCGATCGTACGCCGTTTTATGCGGAATCCGGCGGCCAGGTTGGTGACACGGGTTCTCTGGCCGTTGCCGATTCGCCAGTGCGCTTCGAAGTCACGGACACGCGCAAGCAGGGCGGCAAGGTATTCGGACATCTGGGCCGGGTCGTCGGCGGCACGTTAAACGTGGGCGATGTGGTGGCCGCGGCAGTCGACGACGCGCAGCGCGTTGCGATCGCGCTGAATCACTCCGCGACGCATCTGATGCATGCGGCGCTGCGCACGGTGCTGGGCGACCATGTTCAACAAAAAGGCTCGCTCGTCGACGCGCAGCGCCTGCGTTTCGATTTCTCGCATTTCGCGCCGGTCAAACGCGAGGAGTTGTTAGAGGTCGAACGTTTGGTCAACCAGCACATCCGACGCAATCATGTGGTTGAAACGCGCCTCATGGCGATAGACGATGCGAGGGCGTCGGGCGCCCTCGCGCTGTTCGGAGAGAAATACGACGAACTGGTGCGGGTGTTGCGGATGGGCGATTTTTCGGTGGAATTGTGCGGCGGCACGCACGTCAAGGCGACGGGCGACATCGGATTATTCAAGATCGTTGCGGAACAAGGCATTGCGTCAGGAGTGCGCCGTATCGAGGCGGTGACCGGCCAGGGCGCGATCGACTGGGTCGCACAGGAAGAGGAGCGGCTCAACCGGGTGGCCGGGCTGGTCAACGCCAACCGCGACGACGTGGACGACAAGGTGGTGAAGCTGGTCGAACGCTCCCGGAAACTGGAAAAGGAACTCGAGCAGCTGAAAGCCAGGCTGGCGGCTGCAGCGGGCACCGACCTGGCGAGCGAAGCGGTCGAGGTAGGCGCCGCCAAGGTGCTGGCCGCACGCGTGGACGGCGCTGATACGAAGGCGCTGCGAGAGACGCTCGATCAACTCAAGCACAAGCTGGGCTCGGCCATTATCGTGCTGGCAGCGGTCGAAGGCGACAAGATTGTGCTGGTGGCGGGTGTCACCAGGGACCAGACCCGGCAGGTGAAGGCAGGCGACTTGGTAAAGTCGGTTGCCGAACAGGTCGGAGGTAAGGGCGGCGGCCGGCCCGATATGGCGCAAGGTGGCGGCAATAACGTCACGGCGCTGCCGGCGGCACTGGCATCGGTGGTGCCGTGGGTGCGGGAGCGTTTGTCTGCTTCGGCGTAGCTTTCGCGATTTGCCGGCGTCGCGTAACGACGGCTCGCGATCGCCGACAACGCAATGCGATGCTCGATATCGAACGGTTCGCCGACCATCGCTGCGAGCCATGTGCTCGACACCCGATTGTAGTCGACCGGATTGATCGCGTTCTCGCAGGTGCCGACGTCCAGGTGCCGCAGCGCATCGACCCCGAAAATGCGGCCGGTTTCGCTCGACCAGGCGAGCGCGTCGGTGCTGCGGTTCGAATGTTCAGCTGATCAGTAGTGCGATCGCCTGTGTCTATTCGCTTAGATCGAGATTCGCCTTGGCCTGGCTCAGGCGGGTGATGTCTCGAAACACGCCGAGCAGTTGATGCGCCTTGTCGTAGGCTGGCCTTTCCGAATGCAGCATCGTAAGGTCGAAAAGCTGTTTTCCCGCGCGTTTTTATTGTTTAATACGCCGTTTTCGTTCGGCCGTTAGTGGAATGAATGAAGTATGGCTTTGATCGTCCAAAAGTATGGTGGGACCTCGGTTGGCACGCCCGACCGCATCCGCAGTGTCGCGCTAAGGGTTAAGAAATGGTGCGACCGAGGTGATCAGGTCGTGGTGGTCGTATCGGCGATGTCGGGCGAAACCAACCGCCTGATTGCATTGGCCCACGAAATGTCCGATCGGCCCAATCCGCGCGAACTGGATGTCCTACTGTCCACCGGCGAACAGGTCACCATTGCGTTGTTGTGCATGGCGCTGCACGAGTTGGGGCACGACGCGCGCTCCTACACCGGCGGGCAGGTGCATATCCGCACCGACAGCGCGCACAGCAAAGCGAGGATCATGGATATCGACCACGAACGCGTGTGCGCCGATCTCAAGGCCGGACGGGTGGTCGTAGTCGCAGGTTTCCAGGGCGTGGACGAGTACGGTGACATCACCACCCTGGGTCGTGGCGGTTCGGATACCACCGCGGTCGCCATGGCCGCCGCGCTTAAAGCGGATGAGTGTCAGATCTACACCGACGTGGATGGGGTGTACACCACCGATCCACGCGTCGAGCCCAAAGCCCGCAAACTGAATCGCATAACCTTTGAGGAAATGCTGGAAATGGCAAGCCTCGGCTCCAAGGTTCTACAGATTCGGGCGGTGGAATTTGCAGGTAAGTACGATGTCCCACTACGCGTGCTTTCGAGCTTCGAGGACGAGGGTGAAGGTACACTGATTACGTTGGAGGAAGAAGGGGTGGAAGCGGCAAAAATTGCGGGAATCGCCTTTAACAAAGACGAAGCCAAAGTCACCATTCGCGGTGTACCGGATCAGCCGGGAAGTGCATTTAAAATTTTAGGTCCTATTGGACAGGCCAATATCGAAGTCGACATGATTGTGCAGAACATCGCCAAAGACGGTACCACCGACTTTACTTTTACGGTGCATCGCAACGATTATCGCCGTGCGTTGGATATCTTGGAAAAAACCGCCGAAACCCTGCAGGCGCGGGAAGTCGTGGGTAAAGACAATATCGTCAAGATATCCCTGGTCGGGGTCGGAATGCGCTCGCATGCGGGCATCGCCAGCCAGATGTTCGAGGCGCTGGCCAACGAGGGAATCAACATCCAGATGATTTCCACCTCGGAAATCAAGGTTTCGGTGGTGGTCGATGAAAAGTACCTCGAACTGGGCGTGCGCGCGTTGCATGACGCCTTCGGGCTCGAAGGGGAAGCGGTTGCCTAAACGCAAAAACCCTTCTGAACTCGCGCGCATACTGTTAAACTTGTAACACACCTCTATTAAATAAATATTAATTACTGAGGTGGGAACGCTTGGTTGGCAAACGGCGGCCGCGGAAGGATTGGACCGGAGGGCTTCTGAAAATTTCGATATACCGGTCGCCCTGAATGGAGTGATTTGCGATGTTGATTTTAACTCGCAGGGTTGGTGAAACCTTGATGATCGGTGACGAAGTCACCGTAACCGTGTTGGGAGTAAAGGGGAATCAGGTGCGCATCGGCGTCAACGCGCCTCGTGACGTGTCCGTGCACCGTGAGGAAATCTACGAACGGATAAAGCGTGAGCAGCAGCAACAGGATCCAGATCAAGAGCAGGATACCGCTGGTAACGCTTGACTGTAGCGGGTCCAACGCGGGTTGGACCTCGCTTTCGCTTAAAGCCTAATATGCCTTAACATTTGAAATCGTGTTCCTCGTAATGTTTTTGGAGAGATGGCCGAGCGGCTGAAGGCGCTCCCCTGCTAAGGGAGTATGGGGTTTATAGCTCCATCGAGGGTTCGAATCCCTCTCTCTCCGCCATACAAAACACAAGGCCCCACTCGTCGGGGCCTTGTGTTTTTTTGTACCTTGCCAATAAATTCTTGAACGAGAATACTAAAGATATTTCGTAACTATTCAGCTAGAAACTCAGAAAAAGTACTTGACAGGGTTTTACTGATTATTTCTCGATACCGATGATGCATGGCGACCTGTCTCGATAGTCATTCACGGACGCCACGGGCGGTTGACTGTGAGCTTGTTGTTGGCACAGAGACTCGCCTGCACGTTGCACCAGTATCCGGGCTGATCGCGCCGGCCAGGTGCGTTTGGATGCCGCCCTGGATGGAAAACCATGGCCGTAGCCATGGTTTGAGTGAAGGGCAAGCCCCAGCGTGCCTGGACCAGCGAGGGCCCGGATAGATCGGGGACGGGGGACGAACTGTACTTTCGAGAATGCGCCCCGCACAGGACTTGCGCCGCATCCCTGCCGATTCATTCGCGCCCGCACCCGGTCGGCTGGTGCAACATGCAGGCTAGGGATCCTCTGAATCAGTGGACGTTCTGGAGATCGTAGATCGCAAGCTAATGTTGCGCCAATTTGGGAAGTGCGCCGATTGGTCTCGTTCAATAGAGATTAGTTCATAGCGCTTAGGGTTCGCGCGCTAATAGCTTCGCGTTTTTAGGCATTGAGACGACGCCCGACTGGCAAGGCGCGAGGAGTGCGAATAGCCGGCCTGTTTAAACGCCGAGCAACGCAGTCAGACGGGATGTCTCGGCGCATATAAATGGGAAGTTGTTTTTTCGCTAACCCTTGGTCAATGGGCGCGCGATTTGTATATTTCGTAATTGGTGAGCAAGGCGTCCCAGACGCGTCGCTGCGTTCATTTCGATCGTGCCGAAATCTCAACCGGTCTTCCGATCCCGCCATACGATAAGGCCGAGTCCGGCGACCGCCGTTCCGAATAGCGGCAAACCTGCGGGAACTGGTACTGGAACGGGCGTATTGAACACGAGATCGTCCAAGGTGTAGCCGAAGTCGCCCCTGAAGTCGATCGCGACCCGGTGGATACCGGTAACCGCGATGGTCACCGGAAACCGGGATTCGTGCGCAAAGCTCTGGTTGTAGACGGCGGAGTCATCCGAAGCAAAGGCGCTAATGTCGAATAAATCGATATCTTCGCCGTTATCGCCGATGGTGAAGCTTATCCAATTTGTCGCCCCCGGCGTTGCTGTTCCAGGCACGACGAAGCTGAAATACGTGCCCCCTATAAAGGAGCCGAGGATGCTGCCTGGGATCAGGCCGTTTTCATCCAGTCCCGCCACCGAGTTGTTACCCGAGCTGGGGCTAGCGGCGCCTAACAAAATCGCCACCCCCGCGCTGACGCCGGTCCTTCCGAACAGGACGCCGTCAGATCTGAACTGATCCGTAAGCACCGTTGAGGGGGCAGGGATATGATCTCCGGGTAACGTCGATGAGATGATATTGGCCGGTAGTCCTTCAAAGTCGATATCGACAACGGCGGCGTAGGCGGAACCTCCCCATGCAGCACAGCCCGCTGCTAAAAGTCCGCAGAAGTGGCCTTTCATACTCATCGTCATTCTCCCCATGTGAGCGAACAAAGCGAACGCTGCAATCCATCAATATCTCCCTTCCACCTTGCACGGGCGGCGGAATCCTTTTTATTTCCCAACAAGCCCGCTACGGGTGCCGCCGACTCCAGTGATCCTGCCCCTTCCTGCATGGGCAGCGCTGCTTCGGGTGTGAGATAACTTTTACCTTCTCAGCCTTGTAACCGCTTGCCGCGGACGGATCCGGTCACCGTGTCGATACTTCGACGCGACCATTGTTAGGGTAACGTTTTCACCGTCACGGCGGCCGAATTCCAGATGGTCCGATGCGGCTCCATGCGTTGTTCAAGATGGCCTGTTTCTTTGGCGACTAGCTTACCAATACCACCGATGACCGAACAGCTTGATGCTGCAACTGGTGCAATTAATTCCTCGAATTCGAGCTCACCCGAATCCGTCCAGACAGGACCCGAAGTCAGTGCTGAGTAACCAGGTACTCGAACGCACCCAGCGCCGCGTTGGCGCCGGCGCCGGCCGCGATGACGATTTGTTTGTCGTGCGAGTCGGTCACGTCGCCAGCGGCGAACACGCCGTTGATACCCGTTCTTCCGCGACTGTCCACCTTGATCTCTCCGTGTTCATTGGTATCCAGCAGGTCGAGAACGAATTCGGTGTTGGGGTAGAGGCCGATTTCGATGAATACACCTCGCACATCCAACCGTTGAGTTGCGCCCGTGGTGAGATCCGTTACGGTCAGCCCCTCGACCTGCTCCGAGCCGTGAATCTCCACCGGATGGTGCGAAACAAGCGCCTCCACGCGTTCGGCTGCGCTCACCTTGTCCTGTAGGATCGGGTCGCCGTTCCATCCCGCGCGTGAAATCAGATACACCTTGCGCGCGAGACCGTTCATTTCTATGGCCGCCTCGAGGCCCGAGTTGCCGCCGCCGACGATTGCGATGTCCATGTCCCGGAACAGCGGACCATCGCAAGTCGAGCAATAAACGACGCCCTTGCCAGACAGCTCCGTCTCGCCCGGAATATTCAATTTGCGCTTGAATGCGCCGGTCGCAATGATGACCGAGCGTGCGCGCACCTCGCGTCCCGCCGCCGTCTCCACAATCTTGCAACGGTCTTCAACGCGCAGGCCGGTCACTTTCTCGCCGACCAGCTTGTCGATGCCGTACTGACCCAGGTGTTCTTCGAACTGTCGTACGAGATCGGGGCCGGAGATCATCTGGAAGCCCGGGTAGTTTCTGACCTCGTAGGTGGTTCCCAGCTGCCCGCCGACGTCGGAAGCGATGATCAGGGTGGAGAGATTCTTGCGCACGGCATAGATGGCCGCCGACATTCCGGCCGGACCGGCCCCTATGATGACGACGTCATAGACTTTTGTCGGGCCGGTTGACGGCGTGATGTCCATAAGACGATCCAACTCGCCGGTCGCGTTCAGCTGCGCCAGATCGTCATAACCGCCGATGGAGTGGTCGTCGATGAAGATCTGCGGCACGGTCCGGCGCCGTGAGCGTTCGACCATCTTCTGCTCGCCGGCCGCATCCGAGGTTACATCGATCTCCTCGTATGCAAGGTTCTTGCTGCGCAGAAGCGCCTTGGCTTTGGCGCAGTAGGGGCACCATTCCTTCGAGTAGACTTCGATTTTCGGCATGATAATTACCTCGCTATCGCATAACAGTGGATCGATGATGACCGGGTTGGCCGGGGCTCGCATCTAACCGGTTGCCGGATTTTTCGGCGCGCGTTTGGTGGCGGTCACGGTTCGCGCTCCCGTCGCCGAGCTGTTCACGTTGACGATCAACCGTCACGTCTCCGGTAGCGGGTATGCGTCGGCGAACGCCTTGTTTTCCTCCGTCGTGTAACGCGGCGTGATGTGTCGCGGGCAGTTCCAGTCATACGCCTGGACCCGGAGCAGCACCAGTCGTTCGATGCGCGCCCGGTAGTCGGGCATCGCCACGCGTGCGGCGAGTTACGCATCCTGGTCCGCTGCTACGCTCGTCGATTCGACCCAGATTCTCAATCGTTGCCGTGCCGGGTGGTCCATCAGCATCAACGCTGCCTCGCTGCTCGCATGCATGTTGCCGGTGCTGATGTATCGTCGGCTATGCCGAAAATGGGCGTAGCCCAGGTTGGTGTCGTCGATCGCGGCGAGAAACCCTTGCGGCCCACCGCGAAACTGAACGTACGGCCAGCCGTTTTCTCCCTCGGTGGCCGTATAGAAACTGTCTCGGGTCTGGATGAAATCCGTCTCCCCGTTGTTGAGCGTATAGCGATCTCCCGACACTTCCATGCGCGCGTACGACAGGCGTGTGCCGTAGTGCTCCGGGGCCTTTCTCACGCTATCGGTAAAGGCGAAGCGAGTGATATTCTGGTTCATGGCAGGCTTGCCTCCGTTTGTCGTCATAGAATCCGTTGAGCGGTTGGTTTCAGGTGGTTCGCGTGGTTCGTTTCGCGGAAAACCTTAGCCCGAGCTTCCGTGGTCGGGCAGGCGGGCGCGGCGTTCAGGACGAGGGTTTCGCCAGCTGTTTGTCCAGGAACGCCAGAATTGTTGCGGCAATCAGGTCACCGTCCTACTCCAGGGCGAAATGCCCGGTATCGAGCAGGTGGAACTC
The DNA here is from genome assembly GCA_965368585.1 of uncultured Chromatiales bacterium. Taxonomy (GTDB): domain Bacteria; phylum Pseudomonadota; class Gammaproteobacteria; order Chromatiales; family Chromatiaceae; genus JARRQB01. The sequence continues at coordinate 10,764 of CBDUNM010000124.1, forward strand.
GACGTTGTCGAGATCCCGTTTATAGGGGTATGCACAATTGCGGGAAAGATGTAATCGTTCTTGCCCCGCACAATCAGTGCAGGCGGCTGATAGCGGCGAAAGTACTCCTGCAATTCCGCGTAGCGGGAAAGGTTGTTCTGGTAGTCACAGAACAATGCGAGCTGGATCTCCGCGTTTCCCTTGCGCGTCAAGGGACGCAGGTCGACATCCCAGTTGTCCGGGCTGATGATCGCGTAGTCAGATTCCTCTTACGCTGCAGTGAGTGACGGGGCTATGAGCCTGTCGTTGTTCGGTATCGATCACGGTCGCACCTGCGCGTGTTTTCTGCCTCTTTTTTGAACCGTGCCAGACCAAAGTGTCTTGTAAGATGCTGAAAGAAAAACCGTAATTTTAGTTGGTACTACCAAACTCGGTCACGAGATATCGTTGGTTGCGAGTTTCCGTTGATAAACTCACGGTATGTCATAGGCTTTCAATTCAGGCGAGCCGCCTTGCGGGACGGACCAACGTTGGCGTTCGGTACCACGAGAAAGCGTCCACGACACCTCTGCGCACCGTTTGACGAGTTGGCCCGTGTCAAAAAGGGCGGCATGCGCTCATTTTCAAAGCGGCCGGGGAGGGGGTTTGTGGGCACGATCGAGACGGAAAAAACCACCTGCGTCAACCCAGCGGCGACGGACTGTAGTTCGATTTTACCGATCAGTCGAACGACCCGGACACCCGGGATACGTATTCCGCGTCCGGCCTTGACCCGAGCGTTTACACCGAGGACGAACGGCTGGCCCGTGATAGCGCCAATATCATTGCGGCACTGCAGGTCAGCCAAGGCAAATGTTCCGGCAAACATGAGGCGGCGGCGCTGCTTGGCATCAAGCCCACGACGCTGGCGTCTCGCCTCAAAGCTCTGGGTATCGAAAACCCGATTTGAGCGGGTCGGTGGTTGCCGGGCCATCGGACTCGTATGCCGCTTGGACAGCAAGACACGCTGGCGTGCATAGTGCTGTGGCATGTAAAGTGGTTCACTCGTGGTTTTCTGCCATAGGAGCCGCGATCGCCATTGGTTAGGAGCTTACGACAATATGCCGATTCTTAACTGGTCTGAGGAATTCAGCATCAATGTTGCGGAAATCGACGCACAGCACAAGAAACTACTCGAACACGTAAACAATCTGCACGCGGCGGTGGAGGCCAAAATCGACAAGACGGATCTTCGTCAAATGTTGGTGAGTCTTGTCGAATTCACCCGCTTGCACTTCTCTACCGAAGAAAAACTTATGAAAAAGCATGGCTTGGAGCACGCAAAGCACCATCAGGAACACCAGGTGCTGCTCAAGCACATGGAGGATCTCGTGGAAGGGGTCTCCAGAGGACAGTACCCGATTTTTTACTCGGATTACGACGTCTCCGACGACTGGTTTCTGACGCATATTCTGCAGTTTGACAAAAAGCTGGGCGAGCTGCTCAACAGCAAGGGCGTCTATTGACTAAGGGTGCTCCAGTATCCGGGTACTTGTCGACGTCCCGTTGCGGCGTGGTTTGCCGACTCGACCTGGGAGAACGATGAGCGATGTCTTCCGATATAAAAGATTCCGCCATCTGTCCCGAATGCGGCAGTCCGCTGCCCCCAGACACAGGCGCCTGCCCTGGTTGCGGTGCTGACGCTCAGGAAAAATGGGAAAAAGAACGGAACAGGCTGAAAACGCTGTGGGTGATAGTGACTGTCTTTTTCTGGTTCAGTTTATGCTTTCAGGGGGCCTTGTTTATCCTCGACGGGACCTTGAACCTGATCCTGCTTTCGGTGATTGGCGGTCTGATGGTGATCGGCGTGGTATTGAAGTATAAATACCAGCGACACGAGCGCGGGCAGCCGCCGGGCTGATCGACAGGGCGTCAGATCGGCCCGAGTGCTGCGCTGCCTGCTTCGGTGTCCGCAACGGCCGCCAAACAACACTCAGTGGCTGACCGGGGCGCCATGGCAGCCGAAAAGCGGTTGGCAAATGAGTCTCGTCAGCCTGCTTTTCAATCCCGCAAACCAGTTTCCAATCGCCTCGGCACGCAGGCGGCGGGCTTTTGCCAGGTAGTAGTCGATGTCGGCTTGGCCGTATGCGTTTAAGCGAATATCAGAATCACTTGGGTACTGCATTTCTCACCTCAAATTTATTCATCTAAAAGTCGGTTTTTCCGGATCTGGTTACATCTGGAGCGAAAGGCTGGCAAACGTATTTGCAGAATTATCTTCCAATTATCGCCATGATCGTTCTATATATCGGCATATTAGAAGATAGCTGTATTCCCCACACATGATGCTTTCTAAGCTGTCGGTGAGAAAATTTCAGCTAAAGTATTGTTGTGAGCAGACGATTGCCCCCCCTTAAATCGGTACGCGCTTTCGAGGCCGCCGCACGCTGGCGAAGTTTCAATAAAGCGGCTGAGGAACTCTTCGTCACACCCTCGGCCATCAGCCACCAGGTCAAGTTGCTGGAGATGTTTCTGGGGGTCGCCCTGTTTCGACGGACTCGACGCCAGGTGATGCTGACGCCGTCCGGTGAACGCTACCTGGAGTCGGTCACCCACGCGCTCGATGAAATCGATCTGGCAACACGACGTTTGGTCGCCTCCCCCAACTCGGGCGCGATCAATATCAGCGTGGCGCCGTCGTTCCTCACCCGCTGGCTGGTGCCCAAGGTGCGCGAATTTCAGGACCGGTTTCCCGACGTCGAGTTGCGCCTGAGTCCGAACAGCGGCCCGATCGATTTCGGCTGGTCCGATATCGATATGGCCATCTATTTCGGGGACGGCCGCTGGGAAGGGGTGGAGGCCTTCTTTTTGCGGGAAGTGGTACTGGTGCCCGTATGTAGTCCCGGCTTTCTGGCCGGCATCCCGCGCATGGCTAGCGCCAGTGAACTCTGTGAGCAAACGCTGATCGACGTCTCGACACGCCCCGCGGAATGGGATGAATTTCTGGCCAATGTCGGCGTGGCTCGGCCCAAGCGTGGCAAGCGGTTGAGCTTTTCGAACACGTCGCTTGCCATCGGCGCAGCAATGGAGGAACTCGGTATCGCGCTGGCCGACCGGCACCTGATTGCCCGTGAGGTCAAGTACGGCCAACTGGTCAGGCCGTTGGACGTCGAAATGGATATCAAGCAGGGTTTTTACCTAGTGTATCAGGAAGGTCGACAACTGACTGAGGGTATGCAGGCCCTGTTCGACTGGGTGATGGAAGAGATCGCGAAAGAACACGAAACCTGACCAATCGTCCGGTGGTGTGGTCTTCGCCGCTGGTTTGGCACTCGGTCCGTACGGCGGCGAACGCATCGCAACCTACTACGTGCCGCTCGCTGACGCCGCCATGGAGGTCAAGCTCGAGATCGCGACCACGCACCTCTGGACCGAAGAGCATTTAAGTGGCGACGCTCAGATCACGAAAATCATGATCGAGACAAGCCTGAATCCCGTCGACCACCTCATTGCCGCCACACTTCGCCGCGGTGGCTACGAGGAAGGATTGATACCGGTGGCGACCGACCAGCAGATCCGTATATTGTTAAACCTCAAAACCGCAGTTGGGCGGCCTTCAGGGTGTGTGCCGCGTGGTGTTTGGCATGGCATGACGAGGCGGAGTAAAACGTGAGGAGCGATTTGAACAGCGATAGCTGGCCCGCAGGGCGAAGGTCAGGATGCCCGGAGTAATAGGCGAGCTATTCCAAAGAGTTATGACGCGGCCAGGCGCCGCGCGGGACGCGCTCTGGTGGTCGTAGCGGCGATCACCCGACGGATTAACGTAGGGCGGCTTATCATCGTCGATAGACGAATGGGTGATGTATCGCTCGAAGCGGTCAACTGCGGTTTTTAGGTTCAAAGGACTGGAGGCGCAGTACGAGGGTGAGCGCAAGCGTTGTAATGCGCGTATCAACGCCAGTGGTACCCGGTTGATCGTCTTGTTGAACAACCTGCTCGACCTGTCCAAGCTGGAGGCGGGTCGATCGAAATTTGTTGTGGACGATCACGACCTCGCCTAGGTGGTGCAGTCGTGTCGCGACGAAGTAAACAGCCTGGTGGCCGACAAAGAGCTGACCGTCAGCATCGCCAGCGCGATACACGCAGCGTCCGGTTCGATCGGCAGCGGTTGTACCCGGTGGTTGCGAATCTTTTCTCCAATGCGTTGCGCCCCAGTTCCCGGGGTGGCCATATCGCAACCGGGACCCGGCCGAGCTTCATCGATATGGGGTGTTGCAAGGAGGCATTTTTGCAGCTTACTTTGCAGGATCAGGGCTCCGGGATACCCGAAGACGAACTTGACGATATTTTCGATGAGCTTACTCAGCGCTCAAAAACAACCACCGATACCGGCTTGGGTCTGAGTATGTGCAGGTACATCGTTCGGGCCATCGAGGAAAATCCGGGCCGAAAACATCTCGAGCAACCAGGGCTCGGGAGCCAGATTCAATGTGGCGATCCCTATCTGACGACCGATGCCGGTTCCCTTGCTTGCGGGGTCGGGCGCTTGGCCATCTCGCTGGGAATTGACAATCCGGCCAAAAATTTACACAATGCGTCGCCTCGTACAACGCGCCCGTAGCTCAGCTGGATAGAGTACCAGGCTACGAACTTGGGGGTCGGAGGTTCGAATCCTTCCGGGCGCGCCATCTGCCAGGAAAGGGTCACCCACGGGTGGCCCTTTTCTATCAGTGGTACCTCGGAACGGGCCTCGAACCTCCGACTTCAAAAGTTGGTTCGACAAGGACCGGAGGTCCGCTGATCGCCCGCAGGGCGATAATCCTTCCGGGCGCGCCATCTGCCAGGAAAGGGTCACCCACGGGTGGCCCTTTT
>CBDUNM010000125.1:0-15438 GCA_965368585.1 uncultured Chromatiales bacterium
GGGCGAGAGGATTCGAACCTCCGACCCCCACAACCCCATTGTGGTGCGCTACCAGCCTGCGCTACGCTCCGAAGAATCGCGAATGCTAGACACCCGCGACCCGGTTGTCAACGAACAGCGCCCGGGCGACTACTTGAGGATGGCCAGGATCTCTTCCAGTTCCACCCTGAGTTGGCGGATGATCTGCTGACTCTGGTTGACGTCCTGCTTGGCGTGTTCGCCCGACAGCTGCTGCCTGGCGCCGCCGATGGTAAATCCCTGTTCGTACAACAGGCTCCGGATCTGCCGGATCATCATCACATCGTGTCGTTGGTAGTAACGACGATTGCCGCGCCGCTTCACCGGCTTGAGTTGGGGAAATTCCTGCTCCCAATACCGCAGCACATGCGGCTTGACCTGGCACAGTTCGCTGACCTCACCGATGGTGAAGTAGCGCTTGCTCGGAATCGCGGGAAGGTCGATGTTACTGCTGTTGGGATCCAGCATATGCCTCTACCCTAGCTTTTAATTTTTGTCCGGGCCTGAACGTCACGACGCGCCGTGCCGTAATCGGGATCTCTTCACCGGTCTTGGGATTGCGACCCGGGCGCTGTTTCTTTTCCCGTAGGTCGAAATTGCCGAAACCGGACAGCTTCACCTGGCGGCCGTCTTCCAGCGCCAAGCGTACCTCCTCGAAAAACATCTCCACCATGTCCTTCGCTTCGCGCTTGTTGAGCCCAAGTTCTTCGAATAACTTCTCGGCCATATCGGCCTTGGTCAATGCCATCGCAAACTAATCTCTCAATTTAGCGGACAATTCGGACCCCAGCGCGGTCAATATCGCAACTGTGGCGTGTTCGACTTCCTGTTCCGTAAGAGTGTGAGAAGATTCCTGTAAAATCAAGCCCAAAGCAAGACTTTTTAGACTGGAATCTATCTTTTCCCCCGTATATACGTCGAATAACCTGATGTCACGGACAATACTGGGCGCGGCGCGGCGTACGCAATCGCGCACCGCGGCGAAACTGACCGACCGGTCGACCACGAGCGCGAGGTCGCGACGAATCGCGGGGAATTTGGACAGCGGCGTGAATGCGGGGAGTGTGCCTGCCTCCAGTTGGCTGACGAAAAGCTCAAACAGATACACCTCGCCCGGCAATTCCAGCGCGGATTTGACCGCCGGGTGCAGCGCACCCATGAAGCCGACCGTCGCCCCGTGGCGTTGTATAACGGCACTCTGGCCCGGGTGCAAGACCGCATGTTCGGCGGCGGCGAAGTCGAACGTCTCGTCGTCACCGACCTGCCCCAGCACCGCTTCGACATCCGCCTTGAGATCGTAGAAATCGACCGCGCGCGCCGGCGCGCCCCACTGTTCCGCACCGACGGCGCCGTACGCGACACCTGAAAGACACGGTTCTTGTTTTAATTCAGTAGCGTGTAAATCAAACCTAAGACCTGACTCGAATATTCTGACGCGCTCCTGCTGGCGCGCCAAATTGTACTTCAGGGTCGTCAGCAGACCCGGCCAGAGACTGGCGCGCATCACGGCCATGTCGGATGAAATCGGATTCGCCAGGGTGATCGGCTGGGCGACCGGCGTTACGATCCGCGCCATCTCGGGACTGATAAAGCTGTACGAGATCGTCTCCTGAAAGTCGCGATCGACCAGCGTCTGCTTGGCGCGCTGCAGACTGAAGCCAGCTTCCGGGGTGGCGACAATGGACACGGGAGCCGAGGTGAGGCTTTCCGGAATCCGCGCGTAGCCGTAGATGCGACCGATCTCTTCGATCAGATCCACCTCGATTGCGATGTCGAACCGGGCGCTGGGCGCGGTCACGTCCCAACCGTCATCCGCCGGACCGATCCGCATGCCGAGGCGGGTGAGGATATCTTCAATCCGCGCGTCGTCGATGTCCACGCCGAGCACCCGGCCGACACGCTCGCGCCGCAAGCGCACCGGGCGCGGCTCGGGCAGATGTTCGGCCGATGACGCGGCGACGACCGGGCCCGGCTGCCCGCCCACGATGTCCAGCAGCAATGAGGTCGCGCGCTCCAGTGCCGTGACTTGCAAGCCGGGGTCCACACCGCGTTCGAAACGGTGCGAGGAGTCGGTATGCAGGCCGTAGCTGCGGGCCTTGCCGGCCAAGGCCAGCGGCGCGAAGAAGGCCGATTCCAGCAGGATGTCCCGCGTTGTATCGGTGACCCCGGATTTATCGCCGCCCATGATGCCCGCCAGGGCCAGGGGGCCGCCGGCATCGGCGATCACGAGGCTATCGGGTCGCAGTTCCAACTCGCTGCCGTCGAGTAGCGCCAATGTTTCGCCGGCGCGCGCCATGCGCACCTGTATGCCTTCGCGCAACCGGTTCAAATCGAACCCGTGCATGGGCTGGCCGAGTTCCAACATGACGTAGTTGGTGACATCCACCACCGGGCTGATCGCGCGAACGCCGCTGCGGCGCAGGCGCTCGACCATCCATTGCGGGGTGCCGGCCGCGGCATCGATGTTGCGTACGACCCGGCAGGCGTAGTGCGGACAGGCCTGCGGCGCGAGCACGTTCACCGCAAATCGGTCTTCCAGCGCCGCGGGTACGGCCGGTATCCGGGGCGGTGTGACCGGTTCGCGATTGATCACGCCGACCTCGCGGGCAATACCGCCGACGCTCAGGCAATCGCCGCGGTCGGGCGTCAGGTCCACCTCGATGCAGGCATCGTCCAGCGCCATGAATTCGCGGAGGTCGCGGCCGACCGGCGCGTCCGGGCTCAACGGCAGGATACCGTCCGACGACTCCGCCAGGCCCAATTCCGCCGCCGAGCAGATCATTCCCAGGGATTGCACACCGCGCAGCTTGGCTTTCTTAATCTTGAAGTCGCCGGGCAGTCGCGCGCCGACTGTCGCAACCGGCACACGCATCCCCGCTGCCACGTTGTTGGCGCCACACACGATCTGCAGCGGCCCGCCGGCACCGACGTTGACGGCACATACCGACAGCTTGTCCGCATCCGGGTGTTGCTCGCGCGTGAGCACCTCACCCACCACGACACCTTCGAACAGCGGCGCGGCCGGCTCGACCGAATCCACTTCCAGCCCCGCCATGCTCAGCTGATCGGCCAGTTCCTGCGTACTGATCTGCGGATTCACCCACTCCCGCAACCAGGCTTCACTGAATCGCATCTGAAAATCACCTAATGTAGTTGGTTCAGGCGAACTGCCTGAGAAAACGCAGATCGTTGTCGAAGAACAGGCGCAAGTCGTCCACCCCGTAACGCAACATCGCCAGGCGCTCAACGCCCATGCCGAACGCGTAGCCGGTGTAGTGTTCACCGTCGATGCCGACGTGCCTGAACACCTCAGGGTGAATCATCCCGCAGCCCAGTACTTCCAGCCAGCCGGTATGGCTGCACACCCGGCACCCCGCGCCGCCACACATGACACACTCCATGTCGACCTCCGCGGACGGTTCGGTAAAAGGGAAGTAAGACGGACGAAACCGGACCTTGAGTTCCTTTTCGAAGAACGCCTGCAAGAATGCGTGCAGAATGCCTTTCAGATCGGCGAAGGATACCCGTTCGTCGACCATGAACCCTTCGACCTGGTGGAACATCGGGGTATGGGTGAGATCGCTGTCGCAGCGGTAGACGCGGCCGGGCGCGATCACTTTCACCGGCGGCGTGGCGTCGCGCATGACGCGGATCTGCACCGGTGACGTGTGGGTGCGCAACAACTTGCCGTCCGGAAAGTAAAAGGTGTCGTGCATGGCACGCGCGGGATGGTGGGAGGGGATATTGAGGGCTTCGAAATTGTGGTAGTCGTCCTCGATCTCCGGTCCCTCGGCGACGCTGAAACCGGCACTCGCGAAAATCGCCTCGATACGCATCAGCGTGCGCGTCACCGGGTGCAGGCCGCCCGGCCGCACGCCCCTGCCTGGCAGGGTCACGTCGATGCGCTCGGCGGACAGCTGCGCCTCGAGTTCGGCCTGCTCCAGGGCCATCCTGCGTGCCTCGATGTCCGCCTGCAACGCCTGTTTGGCCTTGTTGATCGCCTGACCGGCCTGCGGGCGCTGATCCGCCGGCAGTTTGCCCATTTGCTTCAGCTGCTGCGTGAACAAACCGCTCTTGCCCAGGTACTGCACGCGCACCTCATCCAGGGCGCGCAGGTCGGCTGCGGTCGACACTTGACCTTGCGCAGCGGTCAACAGCCCTTCGATCCCGGGCTCGGCGTCGGCTCCCATGGTGGTTCCTCGGTTGTGTTCCTTGATGATCTTGGAAGAAAAAAGGGGAAAGACCGGTGTGGGCCCTCCCCCTTCGTAGCCATCGGGCGCGCCGCTTGGGCGCCATCGAGACGCCCAAGACGCGCGTAACCGGGTGACTCCCTAGCCGGCGAGGGCCGACTTGGCCTGCTCGGCGAGCTTTGCGAACGCCGGCATATCATGCACCGCCAGGTCGGCCAGCATCTTGCGGTCGACTTCGATACCGGCCTTGTTCAAGCCGTCCATGAACCGGCTGTAAGACATATCGCACATGCGCGCCGCTGCATTGATGCGCTGAATCCACAGCGCGCGAAACTGGCGCTTCTTCTGACGGCGGTCACGGTAAGCGTACTGTCCGGCCTTGATAACGGCCTGCTTGGCGACCCGGTATACGGTGCTGCGGGCCCCGTAGTAGCCTCTGGCCTGTTTGAGAATCTTCTTGTGTTTGGCGTGCGCCTGCACGCCGCGTTTTACACGTGGCATCTTGTCGCTCTCCCGTCGATCAGGCGTAAGGAATCATGCGACGGGCAACTGCCACGTCGGATTTGTGAAGCGTCGACGGCGAGCGCAAATGGCGCTTCCGCTTGGTGCTCTTCTTGGTCAGGATATGACGACGATGCGATTGCGCGCGTTTGAAACCGCCGGCGGTTTTCGTGAACCGCTTGGCCGCGCCCCGGTTGGTTTTGATTTTCGGCATTTTTTATTCCTCAATGTGACTGCTACACGAATGAGCGACCCAGGCAATGCCTTTGGCCCGATCGCTCGGCCTTGCGCGAATCGATTCGCGCAAATTAATAATTCAACTGCTCGCGCACCGTGCCGCGGCTAATGCTTCTTCGGTGCGAGTACCATTATCATCTGCCGCCCTTCCATCATGGGCTGTTGTTCGACGAGCGCGATCTCCGCCAGATCGGCCTCGACACGCTTCAGCATCGCCAGCCCCAATTCGCGATGCGCGTGCTCCCGGCCGCGAAACCGCATGGTTACCTTGGCCTTGTCGCCGTCTTCGAGAAAGCGATGCAGATTTCTCAATTTGACGTTGTAGTCACCTTGGTCGGTACCCGGCCGGAATTTGATTTCCTTGACTTGCACTTGTTTTTGTTTTTTCTTCGCCGCCGCCTTTTCCTTCTTCTGATCGAAGATGAACTTGCCGTAATTCATTAAACGGCAAACGGGCGGTTCCGCGTTGGGTGAGATCTCAACCAGGTCGAGTCCGGATTCCGTTGCCGCCTCCAGCGCGGCTTGGATCGAAACGACTCCAACCTGTTCCCCCTCCGCGTCGATAAGGCGGACTTCGGGCACCGTAATGTCTTCGTTGATACGGTTCCGTTTGTCTAGTTTGGCGATAGCCTATTCCTCCAAATAAAATGCAGAAAAGCCCGCCGGGCAAAGTTCAACCTCAATGTGTTGTCACCTTGCCCGCACAAGCTGGTTAGGAAAAGTGTGGTTTCGCTTCTCTCGACAGTCGGTCGACAAAAGCCTCGACGGCCATGGAACCCAGATCCTCGCCGCCGCGAGTTCGTACCGCTACGCCACCACTCTCCATCTCGCGGTCGCCCGCTACCAGGAGGTAGGGAACGCGCTGCAGAGTATGCTCGCGGATTTTAAACCCGATCTTCTCGTTTCTCAAGTCAGATTCAACGCGGAAGCCCTTATTTGCCAAGGACTTGGTGACCTGCTTGACGTACTCGCCATGCCGGTCGGTAATTCCCATGACCACGGCGTGCACCGGCGCCAGCCAAACCGGCAGAGCGCCGGCATAGTGTTCGATAAGTATACCGATGAATCGTTCGATGGAACCGAGGATGGCGCGGTGCAGCATGACCGGCACTTTCTTGGTGTTGTCTTCGGCGACATAGTGCGCCCCCAATAGGTCCGGCATGGAAAAATCCAGCTGAATCGTGCCCAGCTGCCATACCCGTTCCAGGCAGTCCTTGAGGGAAAACTCGATCTTCGGCCCGTAGAATGCGCCCTCGCCCGGTTGCAACTCCCAGTCCAGCTTTTTGGCGTTCAGCGCGTCTTCAAGTGATTTCTCAGCTTTATCCCACAACTCGTCAGCGCCTACCCGTTTTTCCGGGCGAGTTGATAGCTTGACCAGGACTTCTTCGAAACCGAAATCGCGGTAGACTTCGAACAGCAGATCGATAAACGATGAGACTTCGGTCAGAATCTGGTCTTCGGTGCAGAAGATATGGGCGTCGTCCTGCACAAAGTTTCGCACCCGCATCAGTCCGTGCAGCGTACCGGAGGGCTCGTTGCGATGGCAGGAGCCGAACTCGGCCAGGCGCAAGGGCAGATCGCGGTACGATTTGAGGCCGTGGTTATAGATCTGAATGTGGGCCGGGCAGTTCATCGGCTTGATTGCAAATACCCGGCCTTCGGTTTCCGTGACGAACATGTCGTCGCGGAACTTCTCCCAGTGGCCGGATTTTTCCCACAGGCTGCGATCGATTATTTCAGGCGTATGCACTTCCTGATAGCCGTTGTGGCGCAGTTTGGCGCGGATGTAATCCTGAATCGTCAGATAAACTCGCCAACCCTTATCGTGCCAGAACGCCATGCCGGGTGCTTCTTCCTGGCTGTGAAACAGGTCCAGGGCCTTGCCGATCTTGCGGTGATCGCGCTTTTCCGCCTCCTCGAGGCGGATCAGATAGGCGTTCAGTTCCTTTTTGGTGCGCCAGGCAGTGCCGTAGATCCTCTGCAGCATCTGGTTTTCGGAATTGCCGCGCCAGTACGCGCCGGCGACGCTCATCAGCTTGAACGCCTTGGGCAGTTTGCCGGTGCTCGGCAGATGCGGGCCGCGGCAGACGTCGAACCAATCGCCCTGACGGTACACCGACACTTCCTCGCCTTCCGCAATGATGTCCTCGATGATCTCCACCTTGTAGGTTTCACCGATCTCGGCAAAGGTCCGCTTGGCTGCTTCGCGGTCCCACACCTCGCGCTCGATCGGGAGGTCGCGCCCGACAATTTCGCGCATGCGGTCCTCGATTTTCTGCAGATCTTCCGGGTGGAACGGTTCGTCGCGCGCGAAGTCGTAGTAAAAACCGTTGTCGATCGCCGGTCCGATGGTCACCTGGGTGCCCGGATATAACTCCTGAACCGCCTGGGCCATGACGTGGGCCGCATCGTGCCGGATCAGTTCGAGCGCCGCGTCGTCCTTGTCGGTGACGATGGCGAGATGGACATCGTCGTTGATGACATACGAGGTATCGAGCAGTCGATCACCGATTTTCCCAGCCAGGGCCGCTTTGGCCAGACCGGGACCGATATCATCGGCAACCTGGTGGATGGTGACTGGTTGTTCGAAGGCCCGCTGGGATCCGTCGGGCAGGGTGATTACCGGCATACGTTTAACTATCTCTGTCAGTGGTGACCCGTACTAGAGGCCACATGAACGAAAAACCGGGCCACCTGACCCGGTTCGTGACTCGATCTGCGGTTAGCGTAGCGGCGCGATCGGCGCAAAATTCACGCCCATTCGCCATTCTGCAATTATAGAGACACTCGCCGCTCGACTCCAACTGCAAAGCCGAGTTTCACAGTTCGTCCAGCGCGTCCAGCACGCCCGCGTAGGCCCGATCGAGTTGGGCATCGGTGATGCAGTAGGGCGGCAGCAGATACACGACATTGCCCAGGGGCCTTATCAACAGTCCCCGCTCGAAAAACGCCGCCTTGAGCCGTGGACCCACGTCCGCGTTATACCCCGACCCGCCGCCGATCACGTCGAAGGCCACGACGGTTCCGGTGACGCGGCCGTGCGCGACGCGCGCATGGCGCTGCAACCGCGTCAGCCACCCCCGATGGCGTGTCGCTATCCGCGCGATGCTGTCGGCCGTTTCCGCTCGTTCCATCAGATCCAGCGAAGCGTTCGCCACCGCGCAGCCCAATGCATTCGCCGTGAACGAATGACCGTGGGTGAAGGCGCGGTCGAATTCCTCGGCCAGAAACGCCGCATAAACGCGCTCGCTGGCGACGGTCACCGACATCGCCATGAACCCGCCGGTCAGTCCCTTGGACAGACAGATGATGTCGGGTGCGACCGCCACGCCCTGGCAGGCGAACAGGTGACCGGTGCGGCCGAAGCCGGTCATCACCTCGTCGAAGATCACCAGTATGCCGTGCTTGCGCAGTTCCTCGACCACGGCGCGCAAGAATTCGGGACGGCACATGCGCATACCCGCCGCGCCCTGAATCAACGGTTCGACGATGAGTGCCGCCGCATCGGCGCCGTGCTCGTCCAGATAACGGCTGACGGCGGACATCGCCCGCGCTTCCTTTTCTTCGACGTCGGAGTCGCCCTCCCAGGTCGCCGGAAAGGGTAAGCGGTCGACCTGAAACAGCATGGGCGCGAACGCCTCGAAAAACCCCGAACTACGCCCCACCGACATCGCGCCGACCGTATCACCGTGGTAGCCACCGTCAAATGCGAGCAGGCGCGTGCGCGGCTCGCCCCGATTGCGCCAGTACTGGATGGCCAGTTTGAGTGCCACCTCCACCGCGGTCGAGCCGTCGTCCGAGAAAAACACCCGCGACAGATCGCCCGGCAGCCGCTGGGTCAGGCGTTCGGCCAGGCGCACCGCAGGTTCATGGGTATAGCCGGCAAAAATGACCTGCTCCAGGCGCGCTGCCTGATCGGCAATCGCCCGCGCCAGGTAAGGATGCGCGTGACCGTGCAGATTCACCCACCAGGACGAGATCATGTCGAGCAACTCGCGGCCGTCGGCGGTTTCCAGCCGTGCGCCTTCGCCGCGCGTGATGACCACCGGGTCCGGCGCCGTCTGCTCCTGGGTAAAGGGATGCCAGACGTGCGCACGATCCAGCGCCACGATTTTCTCCGGGCTTGTTAAACTTTGCATCGATTTGATTGGTTTTGGTCCAGGGCTTGGTCTTTAATACTATCGCGCACCTTATGCGAAAGGCAGGTGCGCTACCACCGCGATAACGCGGAAATGCCGGAGGCGCAGAATGGCGGCAACAAAACAATACTCCACGTCGGCGGGTTCCCGCTTTCCGCGCGGGGCCACGGTGCTGCCGGATGGCATCAATTTTTCCATACTGAGCCGAAACGCCACGCGTGTCGAGTTGCTGCTATACGAATCGGATAGCAGCCCCGACGCCTTCCAGGTCATCGAACTGGACCCGTTGCGAAACCGTACCTTCATCATCTGGCACGTGTTCGTCGAAGGGTTGCAAGCCGGTGTTCACTACACATGGCGTGTCGACGGACCTCACGAAGGCGGACAAAAGTTCGATCCCACCTGCGAACTTCTGGACCCGTGGGCAACTGCGGTAACCGATACCCTGTGGGATCGCTGGAGCGGCGATTCGGATCATCCCAAGCGCAGCATGCGCGCAATCGCAGTCGAAACCCACCGCCCGGAGCAGATCGGCCAGGCGCGCCTGCCGGCGGACGGCAATATCATCCGGTACCACGCCGAAGAGGCCGTCATCTACGAAATGCATGTCGGCGGCTTTACGCAGCACCCCTCGTCCGGTGTCGCGCGCGAGCACCGCGGCACCTTTCGTGGCGTGATCGAAAAGATTCCCTACCTCAAGTCGCTCGGCATTACGCACGTGGAGCTGTTGCCGGTGATGGCCTTCGACCGGGAAGACGTGCCGGCGTCGGTTGCGCAGAACGGACTGAGAAATTTCTGGGGCTACAGTCCGCACAGTTTCTATTGTCCGCATCCGGGTTACTGCGTGACGCCGGAACAAGGCACCCATATCCAGGAGTTCAAGGAGATGGTCGCGGCGTTGCACCAAGTGGAAATCGAAGTCATTCTGGATGTGGTGTTCAACCATACCGCCGAAGGCGGCGCAGGCGGCCCGACCATCAATTTCAAGGGGCTGGGAAATGACCTCTTCTACCACATCGACGAAAAAAACGACCACGCATACCGCGACTACACCGGATGCGGCAACACCATCAATGCCAATCAGCCGTTGGTCAGCGCCTTTCTGCTGGATTGTCTCGAGTTCTGGGCCAGGGATATCGGTGTCGACGGTTTCCGCTTCGACCTCGCGAGCGTGCTGTGCCGCGGCATGGATGGCTCGCCGCTGGAGTATCCGCCGATCGTATGGAGCATCGAGCTGTCGCCCGTGCTGGCCCGCAAGCGGATTATCGCCGAGGCCTGGGACGCCGCCGGCCTGTACCAGGTGGGCAGTTTTCCCGGCTATCGCTGGAGCGAATGGAACGGCAACTACCGTGATGTGATCCGCCGCTTCGTCAGGGGCGACCGCGGCATCATATCGGAGGTGGCCACCCGCATCGGCGGCAGCAGCGACTACTACCAGCATCACGACCGTCATCCGTTCAACAGCATCAACTACGTCACCTGTCACGACGGTTTCACGCTTTGGGACCTGGTCAGCTACAACCGCAAGCACAACGAAAACAACGGCGAGGAGAATCGCGATGGTCACAACGACAACCTGAGCTGGAACTGCGGGGTCGAAGGCGAGTCGTCCGAACCGAAGGTGGACGCCCTGCGTCGGCGCCAGGCCAAAAACTTCATGACCATTCTCATGACCAGCCAGGGCGTGCCCATGATTCAGGCCGGCGACGAGGTGTTGCGCACTCAAGGGGGCAACAACAACGCCTGGTGTCAGGACAACGAGATCGGGTGGTTCGACTGGACGCTGACCGAGCAGAACCAGGAAATGCTGCGCTTCACGCGCGAAATCATCGCGCTGCGCCGCCGCCACCCCAGTCTGATGCGCCGGCAGTTCCTGAGCGGCAAACCCGTCCGCGCCAGCGGCATCGCCGACATCACCTGGCACGACCCGGACCTGAGTCCGCCCGACTGGGACGACCCCGTCGCCCAGGTGATCGCATTCACGCTGTCGGCCCTGAGCCGCGACGAGCCCCATCTGTACGTCATGCTGAACATGTCGGACCTGCTGCGCGAGATCGTGGTGCCCGAACTGGACGGCGTATCGTGGCGGTTGACGGTCGACACCTCCCTGCCGTCGCCGTACGACATCCGCCCCAAGGATCAGGTGGTGGACTGGACCGAACCCTACTACCCGACCGAAGGACGCAGCATCGTGGTTCTGGAGGGTGATTGGCATTGAGAGCGGCGAAAACCGGCGGGAAACGCAGCCAAACCGCCGCTTTTCACGACAAATAAACCGTTGTTCGACGTGGAAAGACCCGCTAGGCTCGCGAAGCTAAGAATCAAGAACCTCAAACACGTTCCCGGTCAGTGAAGCAATGGGAACGCCAACTCATCAAGGAGATGACGATCAATGCCACGTATTCTTCTGTATCCCCTGCTCGCTTTAGTCACCCTGCTCACAAGCACCGCAACGCATGCCGAATGGCAACGGATTGTTGTCGACCGGAACCTTCTCGATGGTCTGTTTGGAACCGGCAATGTCTCTGATTCGGGGCGGCTGGCCTACACCGACGACGATGGAATCGAACGTTACCCGGGCTGCGCGCTAGGTACGGTACAGATCCCCGAAGAGGGCAGCGAGGGCGACGAGCCGGCAGCAAACAGTTTCTTCTTTTTTGTGGACATGGAAGCCACTCCACCCGACGACCTCCTGATCTTCTTCACCGGCGGCGGTGCCTGCTGGGACGGGTTGACCTGTATCGCGTCTCCGTTTTCGGCGAGTTCGACCTATTCACCCGTAATCAATGAAACGGCACCGGGTCTCGAATTCTTCTCCAACGATCCTGAAGGCTCCGGCGGCATCATATCCAACCGGCTGGACAACCCCTTCGCCGAGTATTCCAGGGTCTACATACCCTACTGCACCGGCGACGTGCACGTCGGTTCGAGCGATACCATATACCCGGAAGCAAACCCCCATAACCTGACCATCCACCACCGCGGCTTCGACAACGTGCTGGTGGTCATGGAGTGGCTCAAGGACTACTACTCTGACGCCGAGCCGAGCAGGGTGACGGTCTCCGGTTCGAGCGCCGGCGGTTACGGCGCGCTGCTCAACTTCCCGGTCGTCAGAGACACGCTGGGCGAGCAGCCCAAGTTCAGCGTCGTCATCGACGGCGCGAACGGCGTGCTCAACAACGACTTCGTAGATCGAACCTTCGGGTCGAGCCCCAGCGACCCCGGCGCATGGAATGCGCGAGACAATATTGCTGGCCTGCTGCAACCGGTACTCGATCTGGACGCGTTCTGGCTCTGGCATGCTGCCACCGACACCCTGGCCGACGAGTACCACGATACGCGTTTCTCGCAGGTGACGACCGCTTATGACGGCGTTCAGGCCCGTATTCTAAAAATCATGCAGGACGTTGCCTCCAATAGCTTCAATCCGTTCGAGCCGTATACCGACGGCGAGATTGCGCTGACCGCCGTGCTGGAGTGGAGTCCGCGCGCACGACTCTCCATGATATGGACCTCATGGCGCAATCGGCATAACTACCGCTACTTCCTCGCCCCGGGCTCGGACCACGCGCTCCTGATAACACCACCCGAGCTCGGGGACGCCGCTGGCAATTTCTTCGACCAGCGCTCCGGCGGCACCTATCTCAACGACTGGTTGGACGACATGCTCAACAGGAACAGCCTCTGGTTCACGAAGTGGAAGAACAAGACCTGTTTTCCGGGCTGCCTGCAGTTCTAACGCGTTACCCGTGACCTGATGGGATGCCTGCCGTCGCAGCCTATCGCAGATCTTCCCACTGCTGTTCGGCCCCCTCACCCCAACCCTCTCCCGGCCGGGAGAGGGGCTTGGTACAAACCGGCACCCTCCACTGCGGGAGAGGCTTCGGCGCTACAACAACCGAGCGCTGATTTACGACCCGCTTCCTTACACCGCGACCGGCAGGAACGCAGCCCGATCGGGCGCGCCGTCCGCGTACAACCAGACCAACGGGTGCTCGAAGCCGGGGTACGCCGGTACCGCGATCAACGAACTCGACACGGTGCCGAAGTTGTTCGGCAGTTCCAGATTGATGGCCGCATAGGGGCCGTCGCTGTCCGCGTAGCCGCGGCTGGCCAGCAAGGCCCGCCAAGCATCCCATTGACCGGTCGCCGGGTCGGGCGTGGCCGCGGCCTCGAAGCGCGGTAAAAAAGTCCGGATGCGGGGGTGGTCGCGATCGTCCAGTTCGCCCGCCGAGAGCATGTGCAGCCCCGGCGCGATGTTCTGGGCGGATACCCGCCCGTCACCGGCATGCCGCAGCCAGTAAGCGCGGCGCGGGTCGCCGACGAAGAGATTGAAACGCCGGTAGGCGACCGGCGCCAGTTCGCGCAACGCGGCCACCGCCGTCTCGGCGTCGGCATGGTCGAGTGCCTCCAGTACCAGCTCCCCGCGCGAACGCTTGCCCGCCTGCGGCCCCAGGGTTCCTTCGCGGTTCATCACCACGGCCACCACGCCATGGTCGTTGAGCCCCATCCAGCTGCCGTTGGCCAACACGTCCAGCCCGGCCACCACTTCGGGCCTGTCCGGCCAATGCCGTTGCGGCGCGGCGGCAGGACGATCGCGCATCTCGTCACGATTGCCCGCCAGCAACAGCGGCCACTCGTGGCCGGGGCGATAGAGAATAACCAGAGTACACATCGGATCGATCAACAAGGCTCGGCGTCTAGGTCAATAATGGTCGTCTTTATACACGTCGTCACGACGGGGCGACAGGATCGGCAGCACGAACTGGACGTTGGGCGCCGTGGGCCGTGGCCGCAGCAGGCGTTCCTCCGCCAGTTCGGCCCAGCGCGTTTCCGCCGCTGCGTCTGCGCGCGTGACCTCGGGCGCGCCGCTGTACGGGCCCACGTGCAACGCTTCGTCGGCGGTGATCGCCAGCGGCTTCCAGGAACCGGTCCTGCCGGGTTCGCAATACACCTCGCCGGTTCTGACGATCACCCTGGTCGAACCGACGTCCGGGTTGGTCGACGCGAGCGACCGCCGCACCGCGTACCGGGTGCCCGCTACCGATGCCGAAATCTCGTCCGTGAGCACCTGCCCGCCGCCGCGCCGGGCGAGCTTCTTGATGCGGGTGAAGACTTCGCCCAGAAAGAGCCTGATCGATCCGAGTGCTATCGACGTGTTTCTGTTCAGCACCACGATGTTGTCGTCATCGAAGTCGATGACCGCCTGGCCGGAGGTCGTGCTGACGCGATCACCCGTCATCAGCACCATCGCCGGCTGGTACGGAATCTCCCCCTGATCCGGCCGCTCTATCCGCACGCCCTGATCGGCGTACAAAAGGGGCTCGCCGCTTTTGTCCGGCGCGGCAAGACTCACCGGGCCCACCGTCAAACAGCCGCTCGTCGAAATCAGCATCACCGCCGCGAGCATCAGGTTAAAAATTCGCATAACGCCATCTCCTCTCCAGCATTATCAGAATCCACCATGTCACGATCAGCGCTGACAAATGGTACAGACCCACCACTAGGTACCCGAACTGCGCGTACAGCACCACGGAAATAGTTACGATGAGGACACACCCGACCGGGAGCGCCACCAGATCGAGCCGCTGCGATTTTCCCAGGCGCGCCATGCGCCAGACGATCGCCAGCCCGACCACGAGCAAGGACAGGAACCATTGCGCCGCGAAACTGATCGGCCGAACGATCGCGTCGGTCAGCAGGGCATTGATCGCGTCGGCATGGAACTCGAACCCGTAGCGCGAAGGTTCGGCGTCCATCCGTGTCTGAATCATATCCAAGGGGTGCGTCGCCCCCACCAGTACGGTCTTACCGCGCAAGTCGCTCCCCGTCTCCGACCAGCTGGCAAGCGCCTGTTCCAGGTCGATCCGCCGCGTGGGATCGCGCAAGCGCTCGCGATGCGACAACCGGATGATCAATCTGGCCACCCGGGCGCCGGGCCTGCGCGCCGGACAATCGGCGTCCGCGCGCTCGATCTGCTGCAGCAGCGAAAACCCGATCCACCGTGGCGCGCCCGAACGGTCCCGGTACGACACCTCGAGCGAGTCGCGCGACAAGCTGTTCATTTGCGCCGCGCCCATGGCCGCGTAAAAGGGCAGCGACCCGTAGGTCATGTTTTCGAACGCCAGCGCGAGCGTTGCATAGGTGGCTTCGCCCAGACGCTCTCCCACGCAGGTCAGGCCGAGCAAGGCACCCGAATTTGCCAACTCCGGGATAGCGACGGCCGCCGCGTCGTCGAACGCATTGAAACCGAACACGACCTGGGTGCCCAGCGCGTTCGCCGCAGTGATCGCGTTTGCCAGGTCCGCATCGAACGGGCCCGGCGCGGTCAAGGTCAGGTCGAAGGCGACCGC
>CBDUNM010000126.1:0-15412 GCA_965368585.1 uncultured Chromatiales bacterium
CCTCGTCTGGAGGGAATCCGGGTAATGAGGGTGGGTGGGATAGCCGCCCTCTTTATTAGTGCTCGGCAACGGTGGATAACCTTTCATCCGATGACCCTCGAGTTCGCACCAACCCATGCGCTGGAGCAGTTGCACTTAGACGTAGCGCTGGCGTGTTTCTCGCTTTGACGCGGAACAGCGGCAAGTAACCCCCGCGACGCAAACCGCACATACAATGGAAAGCGGTCGTTGATCTTTGCTGTAAACAGAGGTCAGCAGATGACCACCAACGGTCATTCCAGGCTGTGCTGGTGACTGACCATTGTGGGTCGTCTCCTGCCTTACCGACCTCGGTCAATCTGACGCGATCTGACACCCCGGTGTTTCTGCCAAGAAATGTCTCTTGTGCGCATAGAGCTGCCTTCCGCGACGAGACATGCCATAGCAGCCCAAAGTCGGCCCAGTGCCGTTACTGCTAACCAACCCTGCGGAACAGGAACGGACTGTTGTGACGGTAATCCTCGCCGCCGCAAATGTCGGACCGCCAGCCCTACGGCTGATCTGCCCGGAACCACAAGGGGCGAAGTGCTCAGGAAGCATGCCCTAGGGACATTTAACTCTGCATTATCTTCGGCAATCGCGAAAGGCCTTACAAAGTTCAAGCGAAGTCCGGGAACCTGTTCCGGGGATACGGTGTTTAGTCAGCCGGTGTCACGTATTTGCAAGCACGAATTTCGCGATTGCGCCCACCACTTCCTCCTCGATACCTAGGTAACCGAGATAGCTCATGGCGTTACACGGTTTCGACTGTTATCGTCCGCCTCGAAACATTTTCATTTCCACCACGGGAGCATTGACCGAGCCATTCTTGATTCCATCAACATGTTCGGGCTTGGTTTTACCGCAATCGTCGTTTTCGTGACGTGTAATCAGCGTGGGTATGGTTATCCGGCTCAGATCGAAGTTGGGAACCGCCCGACTTTGCCGTCACCGACGGTCATGCTGGATGTCAGTACCAAACCATGTGGGCGCTGCTGAGAGGCGATGGCAATATTGGTGACAGGCTCGGTGCCACGGCTCGTGCCAACGAGCCAAATGGGAACATCTGCCAATTCATGTAACTCAGCGATAACTGCATCGGTATCTCGTACGTGATCTTGCGAGCTGCGGAAACCTCCCAGCATACCTTTCTTGCCTTGACGGGCGGACGGTGCATCTACCGTGACCACGATCAAGCCGTGTTTGGCGAAGCCCTGACGAGTGCGCACAAGGAAGTTATTTTTACCCCAGTTCGTCCCCGATCCGCCGAATGCGCCTTTGAAAAGTTTCAGTGCACCCTTCCCACCAGAAAACAGGATGACCGCAGCCTTGGGGTGATCCGGTTGGATCGAAAGAAATTTCTGAGTAACACCTCAGGCGCGTTACGCCTCGACGAGATGCTCGGCAAAGAGAGTATGGCGGCTCAACAGAGTCAGCAACATAAGTGAGGTCTTGGTATTCAGGGGAATTCCATATTCTGGTTATGAGTTGTAGGACAAATTGGCTATTTGGTGGAAAAGCAAGGCTCGATCTAAGCGCTTGTTTAAAGCCGAAGGCGGTTACCACATCGCCGCAGATGGCTGTAGTACCTTATCTAAGCCGTTTGTTGTGATCGCCGTGCAACGCAATCCGACAGCTCGGAGGCGGTGCCAAGGGATGTCTCTTTAGGGTCGATAGCGGTCTAGCAGAGGCAGCAACGGGCCACCTCCCCAAGCTAGTCGCTCCTTCGTCTCAGTTCTGCCGACTGCAGAAGTTGCCGAGGCGCTGATCTCATGATTGCGGGTTGAAATGCCGGCGGGGGGCTGCCCGCAGTTGGCGATGGGAGTTCGCCCCCTGAGCCTGAAAAAGGACAGACATCGTCCGACGCGAAAGGCTCTGCTGCAGCCGCTGCAAACAACGCGCTGAGTCGGGATGGTCTGCACTATGCGGATCAGGTCTCTGAACGCGCTGGCCGTCCTTCAGCGTGCAGCACAAGCAGATCGTAGATTGCGCGATTAACCGGCGTTGGTATTGAGACTTCCTTGCCACGCGCCACTACATCGCCACCCAGCCAGGCAACCTCGAGGCGATTTCCCCGTTCCAGATCGAGATGCATTGAAGACGTCATTTCCGCCGGTAATCCGTCGCAGAATTCTAGTCTGTCTTGCGCGAATTCCTCCGCAAGCTGCACCCCCTGGGCCCTGCCCACCGCTACTACCTCGCGCATTGCGTCGAGGAGAAATGCGCGTGTCTGGGGATGCGAACGGATCGCGCCAATCGGCAGGCGAATTGTTGCCGTGGTGCCCGAAAGGCCAACCAGAAAGACAAACTTTTCCCAGATAGTGCGCCGAATGTCGCCGTGAATCTCGGCATCAATGCCGGCGTTGTGACAGGCGTCGAGGAACGCGCTGGCGCGCCGTGAGCCCCCTTGGCCATACTCGCCAAACACGAGTTTCTGCATCTTCCCGGTGTGACGGATGACCCCGGGCTCGGCGATCGTTGCCGCGATGTAACATACGCCCCCCATCACCGCCGCGTCGCCCAGAATGCGGCGCAGTACCTCATCCTTTTGTACACCATTCTGAAACGAAACGACCGCGGTTTCAGGGCCGATCAGCGGTGCGATGGCGTGCGCGGCGGTGTCGGTATCCCAGAGTTTTACACCGAGCAAGACGATATCTGCGGGCTCCAGCTGCGTCGGGTCGTCGGTGGCGATGAGCGCGGCAACATGCAGGTCGCCCAACGAACTCTCAACGCGCAAACCGTGCTTCTGCATGGCGGCCAGATGCTTGCCACGCGCTACGAAACTGACCTCGTTCCCGGCAAGTGCAAGGCGTGCGCCAAAATAGCCGCCGACGCCGCCCGATCCCATAATTGCGATGCGCATCGAGTTTTGTCCTCTGAGTTGGCTTAGTTGCCGCAGCATAGCCCATCCCAACGCGGAAATGTCGTGGGGCAGCTGACGGGAACCAGCCAGGAACAGACATGCCATCGACAACGAGGTTCACCACGAACAACGACCAAGGCCTGCAGTTTTCTGACGCGTTGATGCGCGAGATCGAAAGCCGCTTTCACTACGTCGACCACGACATCAACGGTCGCGAGCGGTTGTTCTTCGACAGCGCCGGCGGGTCGTTCCGCCTCAAGTCCGCCACCGAGGCCTTCGCGCGCATCGATACCCTGCCCGACTGCCCCGAACGTATCCATGCGCTGTCTCTATTCTTGCAGATGGTGCAGGCCGAGGGCACCGACGACGTGCGCTCGATCTTCAATGCCCGCGGCGGCAGCATGTATGCCTCGCTGAAGGCTTCGTTTGCGATGTTCGACATGGTGCGTGCTGTGACCGAAAACATCCCCGGCACGAACATGGTCACCTCGATTCTCGAACACCCATCGTCGTTCGATGCGACGAGCCCGCACGCCCAGCGCACCGACAAGGAATGGCGGGTCGCCAGGAGCAACCCGGTGACCGACGGCATCGATGTGGACGAGATCGTCGGGCTGATCGACTTGCAGAAGACCCCGGTCGACGGCATCAATATCGCGCCCTACAAGTTCTTCGGCTCCAGAGACTCGGGCCTGTCATGGCTGTCCGGTCGCGCCGCCACCTTGCCGCACCACAAGCTGGCGGGCAAGAAGAAGGATTTCTGGGATCTGGGCAGTTCGGCGACGTGGCAGTTCGCCGTTGTCACCGGGATCGTCAACTACGTCTGCTGGCTCGGCAGGCAGTTCATCCAGAGCGGCGAACGGCGCGGTGCGGCATCGACCGCATCGAGCAGCATGGACGGGTCTTGCTGGCGCGCATGCTCAACGGCAGCGAGAGCATCGCAGACCTGCGCACGCTGACCCACGTCAGGGTGTTTCTCGACTACGAAGACCTGACCAAACGCGACCTGATCCTGGCCGTCGGCTTCGACCACCTAGCCCCACCGATGCGGTGCGCGAATATGAACGTCGCGGCGTGATCGTCTATGAGCATGTGGCCTCCAGCCTCTACTCTAAGCGCATGCTCGATTCCTTCGGCCTAGAAGGCGCGATCCGCGTCTCGCCACTGCATTGCAATTTCGTGGCCGACATCGACCGTTTCCTGCAGATCACGCGTCAGATCAACGCAGCGTTTACCACTGCCGCTTCTGGCACGGCCACTCGATCGAACGCAATGCGCATGCCGATCCTGGTCGCCGACGCGGCCGGCGTCACGACCGCGTACTACCTGGCCCGCGAGAGCTTCGAGGTCACGATGGCCGAACGCCAGCCGGGGGCCGCGCTCGCAACGAGCTTGGTCGGGGCCGGCCAGGTGTCGCCGAGCTATTGGGCACCCTGGGCGCCGCCAGTCCCCGATGTCGCAAGCGGCCTGATCCGGCCTCACGCGCGGCCCAAGTATCGTCGTCCGCGCATCCCGAGTTGAAGGGCCAGGGAACCCGGCCTGGGACAACCTGTGTCAGGTCTTGCAACGCAATATATTGGTAGGCCAGCTCGATGATTAGAAGCTGCCGGCGGTAAAGCGGCCGTTCGGAGGGTTCGAGCCGACCGTCCGCTAAAGCCGAAATTTGGGCGGTCGCCACACCGAAGCTGAATTCCCACGCGGGTCGCTTTACGATCGAGTTGCCAGCTTTTTCAGATGCCTGCAAAGCGCAAGCACCTGCCCTGCCGGCCGTATAGCACCCACTGAACGGTAGGTCACGGCCGACTCCGGCGATTCCCAGTTTTTCCGCAAGCCGTCATTCTTTGTTTCCCTCTGGCGCGAAGCGCACGCCGGGAAAACAGTGCGGCCTAATCGCTACCGGGGCCTACCGACGGGGCCGAGACGTATCCGCCTCGCTGGGACTGGTGCCCAGGCAGCATAGCAGCGGTGGAAAGGACGTATTACCGGGCATCAGTAAGCGCGGGGATCGTTATCTGCGCAGCCTGTTAGTGCATGGTGCCCGTTCAGTGGTCATCGAAGCGGAAAAAAAGGATGACAAATTGAGCCGCTGGATCAGCAAGGTCAAAGCCGAACGAGGGTTTAACAAAGCCGTGGTGGCCTTGGCGAATAAGATGGCACGAATGGGTTGGGCCGTCTTGGTGAAAAAGGCTGTTTATCAGGTCGCAGAAGGGACATCGCAGTGACGATCTGCAGCAGATGGTGTGGGCAACTTAGGTTTGATTCGGCCTGTGGACTTGGAGCTAACCGCCCTGTCGACCACATATCCACAGCCCAGCAAGTTTTTTATCCAAGAGGCACTTAAAACAATGAGGTAAACAGAGGTAACCTGCCAACGATTGCGAAGACTTTGTGATAAACGATGACGCAACAGGTCAGACCGGCGTAGCGAAAACCTGATAGTACCCGTGGTCCATTGAGACCTTGCTGCCGATAAGGAAGATGCGCGCGTTTTTCATCGAGGCCAGAGGGTTCAACATCCCTCGTTAACAGGCCGGATATACGAGAGCAATCCTGTCCCTGTCACACGCATCAAAAAAGTCTTGCAAACTGGGAGGGGACCATATTCGGGGATTACGCGCCTTCGCTTCGCTCTCCATGGCGGTCAGCGAAGGTCCGCTTTGCGGGACCCATTCCCAAAGGCAGCCCCCAGCCACGATTTGCCGCTCGCTGAGAGCCTGCCGATCGGCAGCTGCATGCGCACGAGAGACATTCGAGAATCGATTCGAGTCGGTGCCGGAAGGGTTCACGCTCGGATGACCACGAACGGCACAAGACGACGCCTTTCAATCGTAAAGAACCCGCTATGACACGTCGCCGTCACTTCAGCGGAAGGGGCTTTATTTCTTTTTTGGCTCTGTGCGTTGCCATCCTTGTCATTTCACGCATGCAGCGGGAGTGTCTGAAATTTTTACACTCGCCACGACGGATTGACCTAACTCATTGATTATTAGTCATGGCGCAGAATTTGCTTACTATCGCCTGAAGTGTTTGCCGCCTGTTGGACGGCGACCGCACTCACAGGACTAGCTTACTAACCGCTTAGCAAGGATGCCATTACGACACCGGCGGTACTTCTACCGGTAAGCACAAGGAAGAGAAGCTTAAAAAACACCCGAATTGCCCTGGTGCCATATGGCTTGGGCGACTAATCAGTATGACGAGGACACCATTAGTGAAGTCAATGCAATTCCCCCAACAAGTCGTGCTTACGTCGGTTTTGGGGTTAGGGATAGCTTTTGCGCCCCTCACCACCCAAGCGGCGTTGGTTTTTGATTTCGACTACAGCCAGAATATCGCGGACGTGGGTTTTCTGGACCCCGTTGAAGGCGCGGCACGCCGGTCTGCCCTGGAAACTGCCGGAACAATGTATTCCAACCTGTTCGGTCAGTACTTCGACAACATGGGCACGATTGGTCTGCTGGTCGGATCGACAGACGATCCGTCCAGCGGCACTCTGGCCTCGGCCGGTTCGTTTTTCGTTGAACAAGGCTCCGGGAATTTTGGCGGTACAGAGGTCATCAGAAACAAGCTGCAGAACGGGGTCGATCTCAACGGTTCGGATGTCGATGGTGAAGTGAACGTCAATTGGGGTGCCAATTGGGAACTTGACCCGAATGGTGAAATTTCAGTCGATGATGAAGAATTCGATTTTTTCGCGGCACTCATTCACGAGTTCACGCACGCGATGGGCTTTGCAACCTCTCTGTTTGAAGATGGAAGCCCGCTTTTCGGAACCAGCGATGGTGGCGACGGCGAATGGACGGCGTACGACAAGTTTCTGGTTGATGTTGCGGGCGTTCCGATGATCGGTAGCGATTTTATCCTCGACCAAACTGCTTGGGACGAAGCTAGCGTTGGCGGAACTAGTCCAGGTGCTGGCTTGTTTTTCAACGGGCCAAATGCAGTTGCCGCGAATGGTGGAAACCCCGTGGGGCTTTACAGTCCAACAACCTTCGTCGACGGTAGTTCTATCGTTCACCTCGATACCGATAACCCTCAGTTCGCCACGTCTCTGATGAAGCATGATCGTGATTTCGGGCCAGAAACCCGCACATTCAGCGCAATCGAATTGGGAATACTCGAGGACGTGGGCTACTCTCGAATAGCTACAGTCCCAGCGCCGTCGACAGTCGGGCTGCTTCTGGCGGGTTTGGGTTTTGCATCTTTTGCCAGAAAGAAATCGCACAAGTAGGTGGGGCGTCTTGGCTTCACGTTTCGATCGTGATGCGCACACTATGAAGGCGGCGGGAGCATCAAGTGCTCGTGCCGCCTTTTTGATCGCTGCAATTATGATGTTTCAGGGCGAAGCTCAAGCAACTGGCACAACATCCTCATGGCCGCCCGCGCCGTACAGACTTTCTGATGTTGAAATCTCTGTTCGGTGGTCATCCCCCAGGGCGGACCACACCCAACATTCAATGCGTTTGCTTTCCGGCAACAGTGCCAGGTTGAATGAAGGATATCAGGATGCGCGTGAAGTCCAGATCGAGCAACGAGACTTTGTCGCTTTGATAAAAGTGTTCTATAAAAGTCGCTTTTTTGATCAGCCTTCCGATCTCCATCGGTCATATTCGATCTTTCTCAACGATGATGGTTTGATTCAACATCAGTCGTCGTCGCCAAGCGACGCTGCTTTGGCAAAGATTTGTTTCTCGGTGCGGTCATTTGAAAAATGCGTTCTGGAGCCACGTGACTTGAACTCCGCTTATAACAATGCCCTGAGTGCGCTTTATGAAAGGCTCGTACTCAAGTCAGAATAGCCCGGCAACTTGCTGCACGCCTTTTATAAACCAATTTACGTCCCCCTCGGTCAAGGTGGTTGTCGTCCCGTGTTGACGGGATTCCAATGCGATCCAGAGGGGACGACGAGAGTGACCGGGGAGATACCCGAAAAAGAGAAAAGAGGCAGTACTGAAGAAGATGCTGCCACCGCTCAATAAGAGCATTGCCGCGATCGAGAAAGAAGAAGGCATCGCGGGATGTCCAGGCGTTACGGTTCCGCCGCTTGCCTTGGTTGCCTGAGACAGTGTGTCGAAGTGACTCTGATCCCTATAGAGCAACCGCTGAATTGCCGGCGTTTCGGTATCCATTAAAGGCCGAGATCCAGACGTCCGCGGTTTGCCGGTTGGCCTCGGTGCTGACCTGATGATAAGCAGCATGAGTCTAGCGATCGGAGATCTTGAAAATTGATTCGGATTTGAATGCGCTGTTGGATTTTGAGGCGCTCTGACCCAAAGACTCGGTCTTCGACTTCATGGCTCCCATGCAGCGCGGTCCCGCCATGTCCGTTCCTGGCCGCAAGCGCCAGTCCGACTCACCAACCGTTCATGGCATCCAAGCTGTTGAATTGCCCATCCCGGGAATGACTGTTCCTGTTATACACCGGTCGTCCGCAGGATGAGGCCCGACCTGCAGGAGAGGGTCGAGTGCGGCCAACCGACTTCGTTCGATTACTGTCTCCTTTCCGTATGTTGCTGACGTTGTCGATCTAGACTGATTAGGCTATCAACAAATGAATCGATTGCGCTCGGTTTACCGAAGAGGTAACCCTGAAAGTGCTGACACCCGTGATGGTCGAGAAACTGCCTTTGAGCTTCCGTTTCCACTCCCTCTGCGATCACGTCCAGGTCCATCGCTTTGCTCATCGCGATAATCGTATTGACTATCGTCGCATCATTGGGATCTGTCACGATATCGCGCACGAATGAGCGATCGATCTTGATTTGGTCCAAAGGCAACTTTTTCAGATATCTCAAAGACGACTGCCCAATGCCAAAATCATCCAGCGAAAACTTCACGCCGAGCGATTTCAGCTCTCCCATGACCTTGACCGTTTCTTCGAAGTTCTCGAGCACGCTGCTTTCAGTCAGTTCCAGTTCCAGCAGAGAAGGATCGACATCTGTTGCATGCAGCACACGCCGCGCTTGGTTGGCGAAGTTCGGCTGGTGCAACTGTTTCGCACTCACATTCACGGACAAGGTCAAGCCCCTCGTGTGGGGCTCGCGTTGCCACTCATTCACCTGCTCGCAGGCTGCCTCTAACACCCACAAGCCGATCGGTACGATGAGTCCCGTTTCCTCAGCCAGTGGAATGAACTGATCCGGCACCACGAGACCCCGGCTCGGGTGTTGCCAACGCAGCAGCACCTCTGCCCCCATTGGACGATGCTGGCAGTCAACCTGGACCTGGCAGTACAGATGGAACTCTTTTCGGGCTAGCGCGAGCCGTAAATCGGCTTCAAGTGCAGAGCGGGCTTCGAGCGCGATCTGCATCTGCGGATCGAAAAAGCGAATAGCATTGCGCCCGGCTCCCTTCGCCTGATACATAGCCACATCAGCGTTCCTGAACAGGACATCGACATCATCCTGATGTCCCAGAAACACTGCTATCCCGATACTCGATGTCGAGTAACAAAGGAAATCTTCCAATTCATAAGCCTGACTTAGCTCGGCACTGATCTTTTCTGCGACCAGTTCCGCCTGGGTTGCTGCATCGCCGGGCTCCTTGCTCAAATCTTCCAGCACCAACACAAATTCGTCACCACTTAGTCGCGCGACGGTATCGACATTGCGCGAGCAAGTCTTGAGGCGTCGAGCCACCTCGATTAGCAACTGATCGCCAATCGCATGACCTTTGGTGTCATTGACGACTTTGAAGTGATCGAGATCCAAAAATATCAGTGCGCCATGCCGACCACTTCGCAGACTTTTCTCCATCGCCTGTCGGAGACGCTCGATCAAAAGGCGCCGATTGGGCAGTTGTGTCAATGGGTCATAGAAAGCGAGTTGATGAATCTCTTCTTCCGACTGCTTGCGCTGAGCTATATCGGTAAATACTGAGACATAGTTTTTTGCGTACCCTTTTTCGTCATAGACAGCCGTGATTGTCATGCTCTTCGGATAGATCTCCCCGCATTTTCGCCTATCCCAAACCTCACCCACCCACTTACCGGTTATATCCAACGTTGCCCAGATGGACTCGTAATCCGCCGCATCCTGCCGACCCGCATCCAGGAAGTTCAGTTCTTTCCCAATCACCTCTTCAGACTCGTAACCGGTGATTTCCTCAAAGGCCCTGTTCACCCGCAGAATGTTCCTGGCCGCGTCCGTGATCAAGATGGCTTCTTGCGATTCAAATGTGGCGGCAGCAATACGCATCTCTTCCTCTGCCTCCTTTTTGGCTGAGATATCTCGAGATAAGAAGATGTACGTATCCGGCTTTCCCGCCGCGTTACATTTTCGCGAAGCCGACAATTCGAAACAGTGCAGACTCTGCGGCAGGGGAAGAATGATTTGCCGGCCAAAAGACGAGCCGTTTTTTTGTGCATCTCGAATCGCCCCTACAATCTGTTTTGCCGCATCCGCCGGCAAGACATCGGAGACGGATTTGCCCAGTAGCTCGCTCTTTGGCGCGTATAGCAGGTCTCCTCGCAAGCCCCACACGTTGATATGTATGCCGTTTTCATCCAGTTCGAACATCAAGTCCGGCACGGTCTGCAACACGGCGTGGAGATTATTGTTGGCTTCTTGTAGGGATCGTTCCGCTTGCTCGCGTTCTTTGGAATTGCGGTAGCCGACAATCAGCGTCGCGCAGGTGCTCAGAAACGGGGTCAACCAATCGACGAGTTCCACCGAGTAGCCAGCAGGATTGTTTGCCACGCCAATCATGCCGACCATTCTGCCGTTGAAAGAAAAAGGGAGTCCCATGAACGAATGCATCGCTGGGTGCCCTGGCGGCAGCCCCCCAGCACGGGGATCGTTTACCGGGTCGTTGGCAATAACAGATTCCCCGGTCTTCAGTACCTCACCGAACAATGTATTCAGATTGCGGAACTCCATACCCTCTTCAGCGGTATATTTTTCGTAGAAGGCAAGCGTCTCTTCGTTCCATGCGATATTCGTTATCGAGTGCGTTTTCAGGTAGGGTGCCCCGTCATCCGCATTAAAAACCTCTCCGATAAACCCATATTCGCTGTCAGTAATGGAAAGCAGGATATCCAGGAGATCACCAAAGGACTCGCGGGACGCGGCCTCAACAATGAAACGCGCCTGTGCCTGGCGGATGGCATCGAGCATGGCCGACGAGTCGCGGGCACGCAAATCGCGGCGAGAGGCCAAGAATCTTTTTGTCACGGATTGAATTCCAGGTAGCCTGCTTCCGGGAAGCAAGAATGATGGGACCAGGCCCCGCTTGATGTCAAAAACATAAGGTGAAACCGCCGCGAAAATCATAGCGACCCGCGCGCTTCTTCCACGCATCCCTAACGCCCTGAATTGCGCGCGTCATTGGTTTTGCCCGAAACTTCACTTATTCATTTTTCACGTATTCACCAGGGCAACCCCTTGAGCCACCGTCCCAGGACAAGGTTCGGCCAGAACTGACGCCCGGAATGGTTCTTCTGCGTTTTCTGCGGAGTTAGAAAAGTGCAAACAAGGACTGTCAACATTTTCCTCTACGCGCACTAAACACTGCGGCGGATCCGTTTTGCCACTCGAAATCATGGTGCGTCCCTGTTTTTCGTGTCGCCTATTATTCAGCGGCAAAGGGCATCATCGGGTGTCCGCGAAGGACCGATTCCATGAAGATCAATCCTTGATGAGGCTCACCGAGCTCGGCGGCGGCAAAGAGCTGGACGAATAACTCATCTGCCTGAGGGGCTTCAACCAGCACCATCACGACATCCCGCTCGCTCCACTGTATTTTACCTGGTCGTTGCTGCCCCGGGCGGTCGGTTCCACGCGCATGGTGGTGGGTCACCGAAAGGACCCCTTCGCGGTTCTCGACAAGCGCCATCAGCTCCACGCCGCGACCGCTGACGGTGATGAGAGTGATCAACTTTTTCTCTACACCGTAGCCGATGTGCCCCAATACGGTCATTCGCGTGACTCCACATGCGCCCCGAAGCGGGCCGCAACCTCGTGCGGGACATAAGTGGCCATTTTTTGCAGGCGGGTGAGCCAGAGCATGCCCATCCCCGGCGTGTCCATCTTGGCCGAGACGAACACACGTTCGAACAGACGGTCCGCCTGCTCGGCGGGTACTACGATGTAGACGATCTCTTTTTCAGTGTCGACCGTCAGACTGAGAATTCCCAGGTATTTCTGGGGAACGCCCGTACCGTGCGCATGAAAGACCGTTGCCCCCTGGGCCCCGGCTTCCAGGGCAACCTGGGCCACCAGGTCGGCCTTGCCACGCTGAACGATAACGGTGAGTAGCATGAGGTCGGTCAGCACGATCAGTTCATTGTGTTGTTGCATGGGTTATCCTAATTTCAATTTGAATCTACGTTGTTGCAGATCAAGCCAGACACCGGTGGCGAGCACCGAAACGATCGGACCAACCGAGCACATGGCAAGGATTCCGAAGCCATCGGCGGTCTCGACCACTTGCGCCAGGCCGATACCGAGGGCGAGCAGCAGCGGCACGGTAACCGGTCCGGTGGTGACACCGGCGCTGTCCCAGGCGAGGTTAACGATCTCCTCCCGCGAAACATACGTCAGCCCCAGTGCCAGCGCATAGCCGCACAGCAGCAAGATCCACAGGGGAAGGTCGAACAGGATGCGGGCCACACCAAAAGCGGCACCCAGACCGACCCCAATCGCTACGGCATGAATCAGCGTGCGCTTGCGGAAAGCGCCGTTGGTGAGATTCTCCACGGTCATTCCCATGGCGTTGAGTGCAGGTTCGGCTACGGTCGCGCCGTAACCGATCGCAAACGTGAAAAGCAGCGTTAATCCGATACCGAGAACGAAGGGGTACAGCGGCTGGGCACCGGTCTCTCGATGTGGCGAGAAGGCCCAGGGGACATTGATTCCGGCCTGCTCTCCGAGCGCTACCAGGCCCGCGGTAAGGCCAACATTAAAGAGCGCCATGCCCGCGATAGCCATGGCAACGCCATAGATAAAGATGTTACGACGGTGGATCTTGAGGCGCAGCAGCAGGGTCTGCACCAGCACCAGTAACAGCAGCAGCGGCAGGATCGCCCGCAGGGCACCGATGATCTCGGGCATGGGCGTTTTCTGTTGCCAATCGTCAGCCACTTCTGGTGGCATCGGCAGCATCGCGCCCGCCCCCTGGCTCGTCAGATAGATGGATACGCCGAACACGGCGAGAATCGGGAACAGCGACGCCAGAGTCACGATACCGAAACCCGACAGCGGATTATCGTTGCGTCCCGCGGAGGCCGCGACGCCGACTCCGACCGCCAGGACCAAAGGCACGGTCACCGGCCCCGTGGTGATGGCACCGCAGTCCCAGGCCAGACCGATAATCGGTTTCAGATCGGGCTGCTGTGCGGCCCACGCGGTCACCGCAAGTATCGGTGGCACGATCAGCAGCACCAGCGTCTTGAGCTGCCATCCGAGCATCATGCGCACCATCCCGACACTGACTGCCAAGCCCACACCGGCAGCGACCGAAAGCACCAGCCAGAAGGCGTAGGGTCCGAGCAGCTGCCGCAACCAGGGCGCTCGCTCGGCCGACACTGCACTGGCGGCGGCCTGCAATGCCCCGATCGCCGGTTCGGCAAAGGTCGCCGCTGCGCCGAGCAGCAGACTGAAGAGCAGCAGGACGGTGGGATGTGTCTTTCCCGGCATGTGGAAGCCGACATTCTCAGCGAAGGGCATCAGACCCTGCTTCACACCCTCCATGAAGAACATCAGGCCGACGATCACCGCCAGGATTCCCAGCACGATCGATTCGGTGTCGAGCAATGAAGTGCGCAGAGCGAGCGCCTGGAAGCCCACCAGCATCAGCGCCAGCGGAATCACCGCGCGCACTTGATCGACAAAGCGGACCGAGACGTAAGGGGTCAACAGGCGGTGTATATCGATAGCACGCAGACGGGGCCGATTCACGAGCAGCCGCTCAGCTTCAAGGGCCGATGAGTAGCTGATCCGTCGCCTGTTGCGTTGGATCTTGCTTAAGTAAATCCCGTAACGAAGCTTGTGCTCTTTCAACGACTCCTCCTTACAATCCGGTAATAAGCCGTCTTTATGGCAACAATAAACCCTCCCTTTTTATCAGTCGAGAACTAGCGTTGTCCAGAATGATATAGGTCTGGGCGAAAGGCTCACCTGCTGAGCCATACCTTGGCCAAGCTGCAGAAACTCACCTCAGGTCAGGGTCGGCGCCCCTCCTGGTAACTGTTCTGCGTCCTTGTATGCCCAACCTCTCGTACGCCGGTCGCTGGACAATCTCCAATCACCGCGAAAATCGAAGCCACCCGCTTTCTTCTCCCACGAGCACCTGACTGCCCGACCCCGTGGGCATCTCGAGCCCGCTACTTCATATATCAGACGCCGATTAGCGTCACGTAACCGTGGTCTGACCCTTATTGCTTATTTGCGCCTATTTGTCCATGCTGACAACGACACCGACACCGAGCCGCAAATCGTCGGGCCGGTCGATGTGTGAACCGCCCCGGGAATCCCGGAGCAATCGATCCGATGCAGTATCGCCCCCGAGTCGACCGTTCGACCACAGGGTCGGCGCCGGCGAGGTGCCTGGCCAGTCTTAGCGGGTTCCGATACGTGCCTGTCCAGTTTAGGATGTTGAGACAGAGTCGCGTTCGCCTAAAGGGATTCACAATGAAGGTATTGTTCGCAACCGACGGTTCCGACTTCTCAATATCGTCGCTTGAGTTCCTCGCCCGACTGCCGTTTCCGGAGGGAAGCGAGATGTCGGTCATGAGCGTTGTGCCAGATCTTGAGTCTGTCACAGGCGGCCATACTTCAGCGGAGAGAGGCGACGTTCAGGAAGCGGCGCGGATGGAAGCAACTCGAGTGCTTCAACAGACTTTCGAGCGAGCATCCAGTCTCGGCCTGCCTGTGTCGCGGACCGTGCTGACGGGCAACGCCGCCGGTGAGATCATTGAGCACGGGGTTCGGACAGAGACTGATCTCGCAGTGGTCGGTTCGCACGGACGCCGCGGGTTCAAACAGTTCCTCTTAGGGAGCGTTTCCCTCAAGGTGGTCACATACGCCCCGTTCTCGGTGCTCATTGTCCGGCCAGTGGGAGCAAGGGGTTCGGCCGGCGACGGCCGCTCCGAGGCACTTCGAGTACTCGTGGCGACCGATGGCTCGGAGCACTCCAACGCTGCCATTGTGCAGTTCGCCGCGTTGGCCGCGAGACGGTGGTGCACCAGCAAGGTGGTGACTGTGATGGAACTCGTTACGGTATTCCGGATGGATATTCGTCAGCGGCTCAATGAATCGTGGAGGCAACGCAAGGCGGGCGCCAGGCAACACCTGAAAGACACGGCGGAAGCGCTCGATTCGCTCGCCATTGAAGTTGAGACACAGGTCCTCGAGGCTGCCAGCGCGAGTGAAGCGATCCTCGATGCGGCCGACGCGTTCAGATCGACTCTAAGCCCCGAACTCGGGCGTGCTGTTTTATATGGCCAGAAGCTGATTTGCCCGACAGGCCGTTTGAACCTATCCGTCAAAGTTACCGCGACATGAGAAAAGCTCTAACCATAAAACCTGTGTT
>CBDUNM010000127.1:0-15126 GCA_965368585.1 uncultured Chromatiales bacterium
CTCGCGGGCCAAACGCCGTGCGGTGGCCTCGGCGATGGCCGAGGTTGCGCCGATAATCAGGGTCTTTCTCATTGCTTTGCGGTCACTCGTCGCCAGAAATCCGAACAAATCGCCGGGTCGCGCAGCGCCTCCACCTGCCGCCAGGCGGCGTAGTTACGCTGAAAATCGGCCGCCGTCATGCGCGCGTCTTTCGACGGGTAGACCCGCCCACCCGCTGCCCGGCTAATGTCATCGAGCTGACATAATAAATCGAGGGTGGCACGGCCGGCATTGGGAAAATCCAGCGCCAGGGTCGCCCCGGGCAGCGGAAATGAAAGCAGCCCGGGTGACGGCACGTTACCGAACATCTTTAAAACCGCCAGAAATGAACCGGCGCCGGCGCTTGCGATGCGGGCCAGCATAGCCTGTATCGCGTCGTCGGCGTGGTTTGTCGGGATCGCACACTGGTATTGAAAAAAGCCCTTGCGACCGTACATGCGGTTCCACGACCGGACCGCATCCAAAGGGTAGAAAAAGGGCTGGTAGTGCATGGTGGCACGCACCTGCTCGGCGCGTTGTTTGTGGTAATAGAGCGTGTTGAGCGCCTGCAGCGTTACACCATTGACCAGCGCGAATGGCGGATCGAAGCGAAGCCGCAAGGTCTTGCCTGGTGCTCGCGGGCGCTTGCCCGCTACTTCATCGGCATGATTCCCGCGCATGAACAGACCACGCCCGAGCGCCTTGCCCTTGGCAAGACAGTCGATCCAGGCAACCGTGTATTCGTGGCTGCCGTCGGATTCGCGGGCAAGCGTGAAAAATTCATCGAGCGACTGATAGCGGATCGATTCCTGCGCAATAAAGGGCGTACGTATCGGCTTGAGCTGGATTTCCGCCCAGGTCACCACGCCGGTCATCCCCAGGCCGGCGACGGTCGCGGCAAAATAATCCTGATTCTCCTGTGCCGAGCACAACAGGCGCGTGCCATCCGAACGTAGCAGTTCGAAGCAACGCAGGTATCGGCCGAAGGTCCCGGCGCGATGGTGGTTCTTGCCGTGCACATCGCTGGCGATGGCGCCGCCCACGGTCACGTATTGCGTACCCGGCGACACCGGAAGGAACCAACCCTGGGGGACCGCCAATTCGAGGATTTCCGCCAGCAGCACGCCGGCCTCACAGCGTAACAGGCCGGTCGTTGGGTCAAACGCCAGGAAATGATCCAGGTTGCGGCAGTCCAACAGCGCGCCACCGTTGTTCAGGCAGACATCGCCGTAGCTACGGCCGTTGCCGTATGGCAGGAACTGGCGTTGTCCGATGGCTTTCAATGGCAGACCTTGATTGCGCCAGTGGTAGCGCACGACCTGATGTGTGGCCTTCGGGTAACGCCCCCAGGACTCGTAGCGGCGCTCAGCCATGGCAGTTTGCGTAGTCCGCTGCGATTGCCATCCGTTGCGAATCAAACCGCCAGCCAAAGCAACGCGGCACCCGCCAGCGCCAGGATCTGACTGTCGCGATCCTGTACCACGAACATCACCGGGTCCTCGTGCAATTCATCACGTCGTGCCAAAAGCCAGATACGCGTGACCATATAGAGCAGCAGCGGACACAGCAGCCAGATGACCTGGGGACGCGAATACAAAGCCTTAACGTCTTCGCTGTTGATGTACAACGCCAGCACCAGAACCGCCATATAGCCGGCGGCCGTCCCGAAGTGCGACAGGGTCTCGAGATCCCAGATGCGATAACCGCGTCCGGGCACGTCGGTTGCCCCGGACTGTTTCAGCGTGAGCAACTCGGTGTAGCGTTTCACCAGCGCCAGACTGAGAAACAGAAACATCGAAAACGCCAACAGCCAGAACGACGGCGTGACGGCGACCGCAGCCGCGCCGGCGATGATGCGCATGGTGTAAAGGCTGGCGAGCGTCAATACATCGATCAGGGCAAAGCGTTTCAGACGCAACGAATAGGCCAGCGTGATCGCGTAATATGTTGCCAGCACAACCAGGAATTCAACCGGTAACAGCATCGCCAGCAGCAGCGACGCCAGCAGTAAGAACGGCACCAGCGCCGCGCCATGGATCAGCGATACACTGCCGGCCGCAAACGGTCGGTTGCGTTTGCTCAAGTGGCGGCGATCTTCGGGCAGATCGAGCAGGTCGTTGAGGAGATAGACGCTCGACGCGCAAAGCCCAAAGGCGATGAAAGCGACCACGGCCTGTCCGAGCAAGATCGCGTCGCCGAACCGGTGGCTCATCAGCAGGGGCACGAAAATCAGCAGATTCTTCAGCCACTGATGGAGCCGTAGCGCCCGCAGATAGCCGCTCAGCCGATGTTCGCCGCGGTCGTCGAAATGCACCACCGGTTTGCCCAGTTGTTCCGCCGAGCGCAGCACGCCGCGTTCCGGGTTTACCACGATCACCCGATCGGCCCGTGTCCATAGCTGTAGGTCGATCATGGCATTGCCGGCGTAGTCGAAACCACGATTGGCGCAGAGCGCCTCGATGCGCGCGAGTTTGCTCGATCCGGACAGGTTGGTAGTACCGTCACTCGCCAGCACGCTATCGAATATCCCGAGATGCGCCGCGACCGCGTGAGCGAATTTTTCGTTGGATGCCGTGGCCAGCACCAACGGCCGGCCTGTGGCATGCTCGGCCCGGAGAAACGCCAGCAGTTGCTGGTGATACGGCAGCACGCCGGCGTCCAGCGTCACCCGACGGGCAATCTGTTCTTTCAGACGCGCTTTGCCGCGCAGCAGCCATACGGGCAACATGAACAGGTACAAGACATTGTCTTTCAGCAACTGAAAGATGGCTTCGACCAAAAGGTCCGAGCGCAGCAGGGTGCCGTCCATATCGACGCACAACGGCCGGTCGACCGGCCGCACGTCCGAGAGCTGTTTCTTCTGTTCCATCTGCATCAAAAATTGATTTCGACGTGCTTGTTGTCAGAGTTGTGCGCGTGTTTGTCGCGGATTTCCAGAATTGCGAGGGTGATTCCGCCAATGGCGACCGCGAACCAAAGGGTCGCGAGGCGGCAAATCAAGGTGGCCGCGACTGCCGTTGGCGTGGTCGCACCTACCAGTTTCAACAAGATCACCATGACGGCCTCGGTACTCCCCAAACCGCCCGGGATGAACGAGATCGCGCCAGCCAGGACGCTGATCGAATAGATGCCGACCGCGAGCGCCGCCGACGTCGGTACCGCCAGGGCGTCGAGAATGAAAAAGAAGGCCACGCCTTCCGCTCCCCAGGCGATCAGCCCCAGCACCAGACCGGCGTACAGAGGGCCTGATTTCAATAAATCGGATGCCGAGCGCAGCAGTTCGACCAGCCGCCCGGTCAGCGCCTGCAACCGCGCCGACTTGAAGCGCGTGCCTTTTCGCTCGAGGAAGCGGTGAAAGGCTCCGGCGTGCACGACGGGTAGCGTCAGAACGACCATTGCGGCAAGCACGACGACCAGCCAGCGGTAGTCGGGAAACGCGCTGGCCGCAACCAGGGCCAGCAGCGACATGGCGATGAGGTCCACCAGGCGTTCGGCGAACAAAGCGGCCAGGCTGTGCACATAGGCCACGCCGTGGCGCTTCAAATAGATCGACCGCACCGCCTCGCCGGCCTTTCCCGGGGTGGTGGTAAAGGCGAATCCGCTCAGGTAATACGCCAGACTGGCCGGCGTCGGTACCGATGCCGTCAATCTGTGCAGGTACTTCTGCCAGCGCACGAAGCGCAGGCCGTAGTTGAATAACGACAGGGCGAGTACCAACGCCCAACCGGCGAGGCCGAATTGCGCGGCGGATTCGCCAACGGCACCCAGATCGGTCACGATCACCGCAACGGCGTAGATCGCGACCGCCGCAAGCACCGACCAGATCAGCGGGCGTTTGCAGCGTTGGCCGATCGGTATCGCTGCGGGTTCCGGCGTGAGATTTGCCAATTTTCAGCGTCCTGTCGTGATGCGACGGTCGCGCCCGGAAAAAGACCGATTGACCGTCGGTTTGCCCGGTCCCGAGTCAGGGGCTGCAGTGAGCCAGCGTTGATTGCGCGTCGGCCGGCGTTCGCTCTTGCAAGCGCCGCCACGGCGCGAGCGTGCACGTGCACGTGCAACATCAGAATGAGCGCGCGTAGTCTGAAGTATTGCCGTGCGGAGCGCAAGTTCCGCCCCTGCGGGTGCGACGGGTCAAAAACACGGTCGATTTAGCCTGCATGGTGCGCCAGCCGATCGGCGGCGACGCTATGCTGGCGATGTACTCGGCGCGGCGCCTTGTCCGGATCGACGATGACTGAATTCTGAAGACGACGCGTGCCTGCGAATCTGCAGGCACGACCAGTTGCAGTCCGACTACGGTTAGCCGGGTGGGCGCTTATTCACCCAGTCAATCACTGCGTTCAGGCTGCGAAAATCGGCCACGGAGCGAACGGCAATATCGGGCAACGCCTCGTGCACCATACGGGCCAGCGCGTTTCCCGGGCCGAGTTCCAACAGCACCGTACAACCGCACTCCCGCAGCGCCTGCATGCACGCCGCCCAATCGATGGTGGAAGCTATCTGCCGCGACAACACGTCGATCGCATCGCGCCGGGTGTAGACCGGCATGCCGTGGATACCCGCCAGCACCGGTACAACCGGGTCGCGCAGACTCGAATGCTCCAGGTCCTGCCGAAACCCGGCCGAGGCTGCCGCCAGCCAAGGCGTGTGTGAGGCGATTTCCACGGCAAGCGTAGTTGGCGTGGCACCGCGCGCGGCGGCGGCCTCGCGCAACGGCCCAGCCTGCTTTCGTGTTACGCCGACGACGAACCGGTCGGCGCCGTTGACGATGGCCATCCGGGCATCGTACCGATCACACAGCATTTCAAGCTGCGCGCGCGACATGCCGCGAACTGCGATCATTTCCGTGGGCGTCGTACAGGCAGTTTCCATGTGCCGCGCGCGTCGGCATGCCAGTGCGATCAATCCCCGGACGGAAATTGCATCGGCACAGCCGTACGCGGCCAATTCACCCACACTGTAGCCCGCAAACACGCGCGGGACCGGCAGATGCGGACGCAACGCAGTCCAGGTGGCCAATGCAGCTGCACACAGCAGCGGTTGCGCATAGCGATTGCGCTGACGTTCGCGGTCGGACTCGATCAGCTTTGCCAAATCCGTGCCAAGCACCGCCTGTGCTTGCGCCAGAACCGGCCTTGCCATGTCGTTTGCCGCCAGCAGATCGAACATCCCGGAATGCTGGCTACCCTGCCCCGGGCAGATAACTCCCAGACTCATGCAGGCTGCCGCTGGGCGTGGTAAACGAACCAGGTCGCGGCCAACAGGTCTGCGCTGCCGCCGGGTGACAGATTCAGGTCGACGAATTCCCCGTGAATCGCAAGCGCGTGTTGTTCCCAGTCGGGTCGGTACACGCCGCCAGCGCGCAGAAAGTCCCGGGCGGCGCGCTGTGCCGTGCGCAACCCCCACGCCCCACCCCGGTAGAGCAGGTTGGTATCCTGTACCCGGCTGATGAGGCGGAACAGGGTCTGCACCAGCGCAAGTCTCATGCTGCCAGTCCGCCCTAGCGCCTCGCGCAGCGACGGCAACCCGAGTTCGAACAGCGTGGGATATCCTCTAATCGCCTCGCCGCGGGCGCCGCCTGCCCCGTAGTCGCGAGCCGCCTTTCGCCCATGACTCGGGTTACGGTATGAATTCGGTACGGCTGCGGCAATCGACGCCCCCCACAAATACGCGACCGTCTGACCCAAATGACGATCGGCGAGCGATTCACCACGGGCGGACACCCAACCCGCCGCGGCGGCCAACAGGCCGATGCCGAAGATCGCGCCACGATGGGTATTGACCCCACCCGTCGCGGCCAGCATGCGGTGCTCCGCCGCAATACCCAGCCGCTGCAATTCGGCGAACGCCGCCCAGCGGCTGCCCGCCACCGCGATATCGCCAAAATATCCACGCAGCGCAAACAAACTGCGGACAAAGGTGGTCGCATCCATGTCGCGATGACTGCCGGAATCCAGCGGGCTGACCAGTCCCGGTTTTGGCGACAGAGCAAGTTCCGCATGGAGACTGCGTACCGCGATTCGCCCTATGGATTCAATCGCGCCGCCGGCATGCCGGCGGGATGGACGCGCTACGCTCAACATGCGGCCGCTCCCGGCGAGTACAGCCGAAGTATCGCCTCGTCGGTGCGCAGACCCACCCCGCACGACCCTTTGACGAGTACACGCCGGCGGCCCGAGTCAAACTCACGCCACGCCACCGCGCTGCCGTCGGGCAAGATTATTTCGCCGTCGAGCCACAAGCCCGACTCGTGCTCGCGCCGCCGCAATATTGCGATCCCGCAGTACAAGTCCGCGGTGCTGGCTGGCTGCCAGACGAGATCGATATCGGATCTGTTAGTGATATAGGGCAATCCGGTGAGAAACTGCCAGGCAAACGAGCCGTAGACCCGAAAATCGATACTCGCAGCCCGAGCGTCGGCGGCCAGCGAATCGAGGCAGGCATGCCAGGACGGCGGCGCGAGCGGGATGATGTCGCGCAATGCAGGCGCCGGGCGCAAGGCTGTGATGGCATCTGTGCAGACGCTGAACGCGATGCGCCGCCTGCCCTTGCCGGGCGGCAAGGCGAGGCCTGCAGCGACAAACTCGGGGTCCGTATCGGGTTGGCGCCGCGTAATGATCGTGGGCAGCCCACGGGAAATCCAGTGCTGTAAAATCGCGCCGTCCACCGGGCCGGACGTCCGGAGATCACCCCCCTGCACGGCCGCACCCAGCCATATGAAACTGTGCCTTGCCCGCAGGTCAGCGTATTTCATGCCCGCGTACTTGCTGTGCAACAGAGCGGGCGAGCATGCGGCCGCCACGCTCCTCGCCGACGGCGCTGCGCCGGTCGCCCGCCGCGGGTCCGGCGATCGCCGCGGCGAGGCCCTCGGCCAGGCTGCCTTCCCACAACCCTGCCAGGGCGCCCATCTTC
This sequence comes from uncultured Chromatiales bacterium, assembly GCA_965368585.1. Lineage (GTDB taxonomy): Bacteria > Pseudomonadota > Gammaproteobacteria > Chromatiales > Chromatiaceae > JARRQB01. The sequence continues at coordinate 6,931 of CBDUNM010000127.1, forward strand.
AGGTAATTGACAACCCCGGGCGCGAATACCGGCGACGTTTTGCTCAGCCGCTTCAGTGTGTCTTCCGGAATCTTCGTGACACGCGCCATCGCCGGCAATCCCATTACCCTGATTTCGGCATCCGGCAGCGCGAAACAGGCGTCTGCGAGCATCCCCCATGCGAGATAGCCGCCGCTGACCGCCAGCGAGTACACCAGACTGACCACGCGATGCCCGCGCAGCCGCGCCATTTCGACCGACTTCGCCAGGTGTGCCAGATAACTGTTTATCCCGAGCAGTTCGTCGCGGCGGCTGAGACGCTGGCCGCTGGTGTCGACGAGCAGCACGATGGGTTGACCGGGATGTTCGCGGACCACCCGCAGGATTTCTCCCGCGATCCGTAGTGCGATTTCCACCCCCATGGGTACGGCCTCGGCGGTACCGATGACGGCCACGCTGGTTCCTGCAGTCCGCCCCGAACCGGACAAAACGGCATCCGCGAATTGGACCGCATGGCCTTCCGGAAACAGCGCGTCGAGTAACGAATCTATCTGCATCTCAACCCCTGTTCCCGCCCACGGCGTGCAGAAACTCGCTGACGTCGAACAACGGCAGGCGTCCGGATTCCGCAATACCGTAACCCTCCCAGATGTCGCGGGCGTCGGCACAGGATCCGAATCGTTGTAGGCGCCCGCTCAACTTCGCGTGTTCCCGTTCCAGCGCCTCCAGGGCGAACACCGGGGTCACCGTGGCCAGCAGATCGGTTATCGCCTCGCGAAAGGCCTCGAGGTCGTCCTCGACCAGGCGATCGGCATCCCCCAGGATGTAGCGGTGCTTGCCGCCGAGGGTCTGCCACACCACGGCCTTGTCGCGCGAATCGAACTCTTCGACACCGTGCGTGGTTTCGATCACCTCCGGCCCGGAAAGACCGAGCCGCGCCTGTTCGCTCATCACGACCGCGTCGCAACACCGAGCCACGATACCCATGCCGCCGAAACAACCGGTCTTGCCGCCGATCAAGGCCAGGACGGGAGTGCCCGCGGCACGCACCGTCAGCAGCGCACGAATGATCTCGGACACGGCGATCAGGCCCGCGTTGGCCTCGTGCAGACGCACGCCACCCGAGTCGATCAACAGCAAAACCGCGGCAGGCCGCTCGTCGAGGGCGCGTTTCAGCAGACCTGTCAGCTTGGCACCGTGCACCTCGCCGACCGCGCCGCCCATGAAGCCACCTTCCTCGGCGGCAAGCAAAACGGGCCTTCCACCGCACAAACCCCGGCCGACAACGGCGCCATCGTCGAACGCACAGGGCGCATCGACCTGCTGCAGATGCGGGCTGACGACACGCGCGGTCGGGGGCAGCATTTCGGTGAACGAGGCGGGATCCAGCAGACCACGAATCCGCTGCCGGGCGGTGGCCTCCAGAAAACTCCGGCTCATCGGGCTCATGGCGTTGCTCCCCGGAACTCTTCCACGGCCTGATCGAGACGCAGACTGACCACCGCCGGCGTCGCGCCCATGTCGTTGATCGACAATCGCAGGTTGCCGATACGGTGCCGATCGAAGAAGTCCTCCAGCACCGCACGCCAGATCGTCTCGTAGCCCGCGACCGGTGTGCTGACCTCGATCGCGCACGCGCCGTCCAGCTCGGTCTGTTCGACCAGCACCTCCAGATTCCCCGACGATACGACCCCCACCAGTACCGCCGACGCGCCGGCGTCAGCCGGTCGGCCCTGGTCGAAAACGAACTGCATTCTTTCCATCCGTCAACTCCTTAGCATCAGGCCGCTTACCAGTTGCGAAACCGAGCGGGCGGCTCGTACAGGCCACCGGACGCATGCACCAGATCTTTGATCGAGCGCGCGGCGAGCAGATCGCGGCTTGCCAGACGCTTGTCGATGCCGAGGTCTGCGGCGCGTTGGATGACGCCGCGGTCGCGCAGGTTTTCGACGATGCGCCGGTCGCGTTGCAACCCGACCTCGGTATATCCGGCTACACCGCGAATCGCGTGCGCACGTTCCTCGTCGCCGCGGCACAACAGCAGGTTGGCGATGCCTTCTTCCGTCACGATGTGTGTGACGTCGTCGCCGTAGATCATCACCGGCGGCAATGCCATGTTGGCGGTCTCGGCCAATTCCCAGGCGTCGAGCCGCTCGACGAAAGTCGGCTGCATGCGTCCGCGGTACGTCTCCACCATCTGCACCACCAGTTTCCGACCGCGTGGCATCGCCCGGCTGTCGCCTCCGGCTTCCTGACCGGCCCGCAGCCAGGCCGGGCTGGCGTGGCGGCGGCCGCGCGCATCTGCGCCCATGTTGGGCGCTCCGCCAAAGCCCGCGATACGTCCCAGCGTGGCGGTCGAACTGTTACCGCCCAGGTCGATCTGCAGCGTCGAGCCGATGAACATGTCGCAGGCATAGTGCCCCGCGGCCTGACAGAGTGCGCGATTGGAGCGCATGCTGCCATCTGGCCCGGTGAAAAACACGTCACGCCGGGCAGCAATATAGTTTTCCATCCCGAGTTCGGAACCGAATGAGTGGATCGATTCCACGAATCCGGCTTCGATGGCGGGAATCAATGCCGGGTGTGGGTTCAGCGCCCAGTGCTGACAGATCTTGCCTTTCAGTCCCAGATCGGCTGCGTAGGTGGGTAACAACAGCTCGATCGCCGCGGTATCGAAGCCGATACCGTGGTTGAGGCGATTGACCCCGTATTGCGCGTAGATCCCCTTGATCGCCAGCATGGCCATCAACACCTGGATCTCCGTGATGTTTGCCGGATCGCGGGTAAACAGCGGCTCGATGTAATGAGGGGTGGGGCTCTCGACGACGAAGTCGACCCAGTCGGCCGGCACATCGACGCGCGGCAGGCGATCGACGATCTCATTGGCCTGGGCGATAACGATGCCGCTCTTGAAGGCCGTCGCCTCCACGATCGCCGGCGTGTCTTCCGTATTCGGACCGGTATACAGGTTACCCGCGCGGTCGGCCGCCTGGACGGCGATCAGACTCACCTTGGGCGTCAGGTCCACGAAGTAACGGCCAAACAGCTCGAGGTAGGTGTGGATGGCGCCTATTTCGAGCCGCCCCGAACCGACTAGCCGGGCGACCCTGCCCCCTTGAGGACCGGAGAAGGAGAAATCCAGCTTAGACGCGATGCCGCGCTCGAAGATTTCCAGATGCTCGGGCAGCGCGAGCACCGACTGCACCATGTGCAGGTCATGGACCCGGTCCGGATCGACCGATACCAGGGCCCGGGCGAGGAAGTCCGCCTGCTTTTGATTGTTACCCTCCAGGCAGACCCGATCCCCCGGTTCGATCACCGCTTCCAGCAATGCCTTGATCGTGGCCGCGGGTACGTGCTTGCCCTCCACCAGGGATGCAGCGCGTGCCAGGCGCCCGGCCCGGTTGCTGGCTTGTGTGTTCCAGTCACGCTCGCTCACCTGGCAATCCTCCCGGTTACGTAAGATCGACGCAGCGCCGACTCAAAACGCCGGTCCCATGAGTAGATCGGGAAGCCAGGTAACCACCCCCGGAAAGACCGACAGAATCACGATGGCGACTACCATACAGATCACGAACGGCACGGAGCCTTTGAGTATGGTCTGCAGCGGGATGTCGGGCGCTATGCCATTGATGACGTAAAGGTTCAGGCCCACCGGTGGGGTGATCAAGCCGATTTCCATGTTGATGGTCAGCACCACCGCGAACCAGTAGGGGTCGAACCCGGCCGACGTGACGATCGGAAACAATATCGGCGCGGCCATCAGAATCACCGCGACCGGAGGCAGGAAGAAACCGGCGACCAACAGAAAGATATTGATCGCGAACATCAAGGTCCAGCGATTGACCTCCAGTGCGCCGATCCATTCGGCGATCGCCTGGGTGACGAACAAACTGGAGAGCATGTACGAGAATACGCCGGCCGCCCCGATGATAAACAGGATCATGACACTCTCGCGCGTGGAGTCTCGCAATACCGCCCAGAGTGAAGAAAAACTGAACAGCCTGTAGATCAAGACCGCGGCCAGGACGCAGAGTAGCGCCCCCACGGCCGCCGTCTCGGAGGGCGTCGCCACGCCCCCGTAGAGCGCGTACAGAACACCGAGAATGATCGCGAGGAACGGCAAGACCCTGGGCAGTACTTCGACCTTCTCCGACCAGCTGTACTCGATACGGCCAAGCGCCGTCGCCGAACCGCCCTGCCGCCAGGTGCTGTAGATGGACCAGGCCATGAACAAGGCGACCAGCACCAGGCCCGGGATGACACCCGCCAGAAACAGCCGCCCGATCGACGTCTCGGTGGCAATCCCGTAGACGATCATGGTGACCGAGGGCGGGATCAGTATGCCCAGCGTTCCGCCCGCGGCAATCGAGCCCGCCGCAACACCGTCGGGGTAGCCGCGCTTGCGCATTTCGGGGATACCCATCTTGCCGATGGCGGCGCAGGTCGCGGGTGAAGACCCGGACATGGCCGAAAACAGCGCACAGGCACCGAGGTTGGAAACCACCAGGCCGCCCGGCACACGCGTCATCCAGCGTTCGAGAGCTTCGTACAGGTCGGCGCCCGCCCGCGTGGAGGAGATCGCCGCCCCCATAATGATAAACATAGGGATCGACAGCAGCGCGAAGTTGTCCAGCTTGCCGAAAAAAAGCTCGGGCAGTAGCTCGAGCGACGCGAAACCGTCGAACACCAGCAGAAAGCCCGCGGACACGACCAGCAGCCCGATGGCGACCGAAACACCCGAGAACAGGACCAGCACCGTTATCACCGCGACGACGGCGCCGAGTGTCAGGGGGTCCATTAATAGTCTTCCTCGAATTCGCCGTGCGCCAGCACTTCCGCCTCGCACATCCACGCGGCCACCAGATCGGCCAGTAGCTGCAACACGAACAGGCCAAAGCCGACCGGCATCGCCAGATAAGGTATCCACAGCGCGACGCCCCATATGCTCTCCGACGTCCAGTTGCGCTCCAGGGCGGTATGAAAAAGCTCGAACCCGTGGACCGCCATGACCGAGATCACCGCAATGCTCAGCAGCAAAACGACAAGCGCCAGCACCTTCCGTACCAAAGGGGGCAGCAACATCGGCACCAGGTCCACGTTGACATGTCCGCGCAGCAGCTGGACGTAAGGCAGTCCGATGAGCGTGGCTGCAATCATCAAATAGGTGACCGCCTCGGTCTGCCAGATGGTCGACTCGTTGAGCACAAAACGCATCCAGATCATCTGGCAGGTAATCACCACCGAGACCAGGATCATCAACGCGGCCGACACTCCGCAAGCCGTCGAGATGGCGCTGACGCCACGCACCAATAGTGCTTGGCAGCGCTGCGTGGTAGAGGTGTTTTGCCGCGCCATGCAGAGAGACCTTTACGCGTCAACTGAGACGACCGTGCCGGCCGGGGTTGCGGCCGGCACGACCGGCTCACTCGACGGCCAGCGCCATATCCAACAGTTGTTGCCCGTTTGGCGTTTCTTCTACGAAGGCCTTGTACGAAGACTCCGCCGCCACCGCGCGCCAGGCGTTGAAGTCGTTCGGTGACATCTCGACCACTTTAACGCCGGCCTCGCGAAATTTTTCGGCTGATGCCGCGTCAGATTTCTTGGCTTCCTCGAGGTAGTAGGCCTCGGCCTTTTTCGCGCCGGCGCGCAACGCCGCCTGCTGCTTTTCGTTCAAGCCTTCGTAGGTCGACTTGTTCATCAGCATCGGCTGATACATGAACCACAGCGCGACGTCGCCTGCCGGCGTATAACAGGTCACCTGTTCGTACAGACGGTAGGAAACGAAGCTCGACGACGAGGTATTCGCCGCGTCCAGGACACCCGTCTGCATGGCACTGTAGATCTCAGACGACGGCATCGAGGTGATCGACGCACCAGCGGCAGCCACCATCTGCTCGAAGGACTTACCCGCCGCCCGAATCTTCAAGCCCTGGACGTCGTTGGGTTTGGTGATGCATCGATCCTTGCCGGCAAAGCCTCCCGCCAGATACCCGTGGACGAGTACCATGACGTCGTCCGAGGCCATGATTTTTTCCAGTTCGGCCATGAACGGAGAGTGGACGAGCCGGGCCGCGTGATCATGATTCTTAACCAGCCCTGGCATCAGGGTCAGGTTGTACGCCGGCTGTTGCCCCGCCGCATAGGCAAGCGGCACCACCGTCATGTCGAGGCGCCCGCGCGACAACGGGCGGTACTGTTCCTTGGGCTTAAAGAGTGCCTTGGAGGGGTATATCTTGATCTCAAGCCCAACGTCCGCTGCGGCGACCTCGTCGGCTACGATCTGAGCCACCTTGTGCCGCACATCCGACGTCGACCATTGGTGCGACACTTTGAGCACCATGTCGGCCGCAGGCGCAGCCGCGCAGAACGAAATAATGCAGGCTAGTGCCAATGACTTATCCAGGTGAATCCGCATGGGTATCTCTCCTCGCTTTTGCACTCAATTTATAATTTTTTGTATGCAATAAAGCCTAGTTTGGCATTATTATCTGTCAAGTTAGTATGCTAAAATCCCACTTATCAAGGATTTAGCCGCACTTTCGACACTCACATGAGCGCGTAGCGAAGACCTCAGCGATGAGCACAAACAGCACAGCGAAGACCGGCAAGCCCCAGGCCCTTACATTGCGTGATGCGCTCGAGGACGAGATCGTCAACGGCAAACTCAAGCCCGGCGACCGACTGGACGAAGCGGCTCTCGCCGAACGCTTCAAGGTCTCGCGCACACCGATCCGGGAGGCATTTCAGTACTTGGTGGGTTCGGGCCTGGTGGAGGCAATTCCCAAGCGAGGGACCTTCGTCGCCGAGGTCGGCCTGCCGCAGCTCATAGAGATGTTCGAGGTGATGGCGGAACTCGAAGGCATGTGTGCCCGCCTAGCCGCGCGCCGCATCACCGACGCCGAAGCCGAGGCGCTGCAACAGGCGCTGAAGATGTGCGAGCAAGCCGCAGGCGCGGGCAACCCCGACACTTACTATTACGAAAACGAGCTTTTCCACAATTGCATCTACCAGGCAAGCCACAACGGTTTTTTGGCCCAGCAAGCCAGGCAGCTGCGCGCCAGACTCAAACCCTATCGGCGCCTGCAACTACGCGTTCGCAACCGCATCCGCAAATCGCTGGAAGAGCACCGCCAGATCGTGGCGGCGATCATGGCCGGCGACGAGGCGCTGGCAGAGTCCAGCATCAAGGCACACATCAGAATCCAGGGAGAACGGTTCACCGACTTTGTCGCATCGATCGGTGGCGCGGCGGCGTGAACTCCGCGTCCGCCGTGCTCGGCAGGGACAGCGGCAGCCACCGAACGTTGGGCGTACGTCGTCGGCAGCGCAACCATCGGCGGCGTTAACGCGCTGCTCGGTTGGCGCCGATTTTCCGGTTGTCATCGCGATCCGATCCGCAATACAGTGGCCGTGCCGGCCGGATATTCCCGACAGCAGCATCAAGACTGCGCAGCTCAACAACGCAGGAGGATCGGTATGTACCGTCTGTCTCGCACTATCTCCAAGGCACTGACAGCCCTGCTGCTTGCGGCGACGGGCCTGGCAGTCGCCGCCGCCCAACCACTGGTTGTCGTCACCTCGTTCCCCAATGATCTGACCGGCGCTTTCAAGCGCGCGTTTGAGGAGAAACACCCAGAGGTCAAGGTCGAGATTCTGAACAAGAAGACCACCGCGGGTGTGAAGTATATCCAGGAAACCGCCAAGAACAACCAGACCGACGTGTTCTGGGCTTCGGCGCCGGACGCATTCGAGGTGTTGAAAAGCGACGGCCTGCTGCAGCGGTACGAGGTCCAGGCAACCGGCATTCCGGAGATGATCGGGGCCTACCCGATCAACGATCCGGACGGCTACTACACCGGCTTCGCCGGCGCGGGCTACGGGATCATGTGGAACACCCGTTACCTGAAGGCGAAACAACTGCCGCCACCCAAGGAATGGTCCGATCTAGCCAAGCCGGTGTATCACGACCACGTCGGCATGTCAGCGCCGTCGCGTTCGGGCACGACGCACCTTACCGTCGAAACGGTGTTGCAGGGCGAAGGCTGGGAACAAGGCTGGGCGCTGTGGAAACGGATCGCCGGCAACTTCAAGTTGGTGACCGAGCGCAGTTTCGGCGTGCCCGACGGCGTCAATTCCGGTCAGTTCGGCATCGGCATCGTAATCGATTTCTTCGGCCTGTCGTCACAAGCCTCCGGCTTTCCAGTCGAGTTTGTC
>CBDUNM010000128.1:0-15122 GCA_965368585.1 uncultured Chromatiales bacterium
GCCAATCCGGCCGCTGTCGTCAGCAGCGCCTGCCAGATCCCGCCCGACAGGACTGCAGGGTTGGCCTGGTGACCTGCGCTTTCCAGGGCCTGAAAGGCTTCTATCATCCCCAGCACCGTGCCGAACAGCCCCAGCAACGGGCTGAGGGACGCAATTACCTCGAGAATCCGCAGGTAACGGAACTGTCCCTCCAACTCCTCCGCGGCCACGCGCAACGACTCTTCTCTGACGCGCGCCTCCGGCGCGCCTGCCGATAGCCCGGCCATGGCGGCGGCAAGCACCCGAAACACCGGTTGGCGGCTGCCGCGCGCCTGCCGCAGCGCCGTCTCTTGATCACCGGACGACCAGGCCGTGAACACGGCGTCGAGTAACCGCCCGCTGCCCAAGCCGTAGGGAAACAATTGCCAGAGCTTGACCAGGACGACCGTCAATGCAATCAACGACAGTACCAGCAGAATCGACACCACCGGACCACCGCTGTGTAACAGCGGTGTACTGGAGAACAACGAAGTGAAGCTATCAAATCCCATTTAATATTCTCTCTGCGACGCTCGGCTCAATCTGCCGCGCCGGCCGACCTCAAAACGAAGCCTCGACCCCGATCCAGCCGCTGCGCGGTGCACCGGGACTGAGAAACCGGGGATCGTCGTATGCGGCGCCCAATACTTCCTCCGGTTCACCCAAGGTGCCGAACGTCTCGAAATCGGTATCGAAGACATTGTCAATCTTCGCGAACACACTGAAATGTTTGCTGACGCGGTAACGCCCGCGCAGGTTCACTACGGTGTAACCATCGACCGTGCCCAACTGATTCGACTCGTCGCCGCGCAGGTGTTGGTCCGAGTTATAGATAAGCTCGCCACCCAACGAGATCGAGGGACTGAGCCGATAAGCGGCGCCTGCTTTGAACACGTGCTGCGGGATACCGGGTACACGATCACCTTTTTGCACCGTGATCTCGCCGCCAATGGCCTCCGGGTGATTGGCGCTGGGCGCGTCAAAGGTGTTTTCGAAGGTGGCGTCCAGGTAGGCGTAGTTGACGAACCAGTCGACTTGCTCCCCGCCGGCGCGGCCGTTGAGGCTCAGTTCGATCCCACGGCGGCGTGTGTCACCGATGTTGTCGAAAAAGCCTTCGCTGGTGAGCGCGCCGGAAGAAATGAAGATAATGTCATCGTTGTTGGTGGTCGTAAAGACCGCGGCTTGCCAGTTGACGCCGGCGGCACGGCCGCGGGCGCCGACTTCGAAGGTTTTCGCGACAACCTGGTCCAACGGCGGGTCCGACAGGAATGCATTGGGCAGACGGCAAGGATCATCGGGATCGGCGCAGGTCAATTCCACCGGCGTCGGCGCACGGGTCGCTTCACTGTAACTGCCATAAACGCTCGTCCTGGGATTGAAGGTGTAGGTAATGCCCGCGGATGGGTTAAAACGATTGAAACTATGATCGCCGTTTAATGCAGTTCCAATCCGGTCGTCCAATTCGATATTGGTATGATTCCAACGCCCGGCGAGGTTGAGTGTCAAACGTTCGGTGACACTCAGCGTATCGGCAAAATACAATCCGAAGGTGCGCGTTTTGGCCTTGACGCTCACCAATGAATCCATGTCAATGACGCCCCCACCCACGGCGAATCGCGTAGCGTCGAGCGATCCCAGCTCCGTCTGCGAACGAAAGCGCGCGCGACCTTCATCCCAGGCCGCCCCGACTATCAACTGGTTATCCTTGCCGGCAACAGCAGAAAACAAGGTTAGCTGCAAAGACCCGCCATAACTTTCCTGCTTGGTGGTCGAGGTGTTAATCGTTGCGCCTTGCAAGTCGTCGTCGGCCGCAATGTCAATTCCGTCCCGATCCCGGACGACTTTCTCCAAGCCGTCGTCTTCGATGCAGAGCAAGCCGGTATTTCCGGGCTCGACACACTCTTCAATATCCGAATCATCACCATTCAATGTGTCTATGTTATGCTTTCGGAAGTACAGATTTCCCGCCAAGATCAGGTTTTCGTTCAAATCGGTATCGCCGTTCAAAGTGAGCGCCAGGTACTCGTTTTCGGTGATATCGGGACGGGTGAACACGGTGCTGCGGTCTTCGTTGAGCAGGTCGAGGGGCAGCGGACCGTTTCCGATCAACCGCGTATCCGCAATATTCAGACCGAGATGCAGGCGCGCCGCCTCCGACTGCCAGCTGATCTTACCGAACAGACTCGCGGCTTCCGACGGGGAGAAGTCCCGCCACCCGTCTTCATCGAAATAGCGCACGGCCAGGTAGTGGGCCCAGTCGCCGTGTTGCGCACCGCTTTCCGCTTCCGCATCCCAGCGACCAAACGAGCCGCCCAGCAAGGACGCGCGGTTGCCCTGAAACGTGAACCCGCTCTTGGTGGTCAGCGATAGCGCACCTCCCAGCGTGTTCAGACCAAACAGCGGATTCGACCCGGGAATCAGATTGACGCTCTCGATCGCGTGTTGCGGAATGGTGTCCCAGTGTACGGTATCACCGAAAACCGAATTGAGACGCACACCGTCGCCGTAAACCGCGATCCCCTGCGGCAGCCCCAACAAGGGGGAAGCGGTGAACCCACGGTACCGCAGATCCGGTTGCAAGGGATTGTTCTGGGCCGCGTTCAGGGTGACGCTGCCCAGTTGACGGTTCATCGTGTCCGTCAGGTCCAACCCGCCGTCGCGCAGCGCATCACGACCCAGCACCTGGACATTGGCGGGATAGTGAGCCGCCGGCACGCCGGTCCCGTGCAGGGGGGTAACGCCGATGACTTCGATCTCGTCCAGCTCCGCGGCGGTAAGTGGCCAGGAGGACACGATCACCGCGCCCGCCAGCACCGCCCACAAACAATCGCCCATGCGTCCTGGTAGCCGCAGCGCTACTCTCATTGCTTTCCCCTCGACGTCGTGATTCTTCTCTTTTTGGCAGGGGCGCATATCGAACAAACCCGCAGGCTGCCGTCCTTTGCGCGCAACCGCCAGCGCATTGCCAATGTCGAACATAACAGAGTCGCATCGAACCCGAGATGCGGATTGCTCCCGTGATTCCCGCCTGTTCTCCCCCCTGTTGCCGGGAACAAACGGTCGTTCATCGGGAAAATTTCCCGATTCCCGCAGCCCCGCGGCGCCGGACGCGACCGGAGCGTTATCGTGCAATAATTGACCGAAGACCGTATTTGCCGCTGACCGCCAAATCGATGCAGAAGAGCGAACCTCTTGTTGTCCTGATCGTCGACGACCACCCTGTCGTGCGCTCGGGCTGCCGCCTGCTGCTGGAGCAGGTCGATGGCGCGCAAGTCCACGAAGCCGTCGACGGCGAAACCGCATGCAGCCTTTACGACCAACTCAAACCCGATGTCGTGGTGCTCGACTTGACCCTCCCGGGGATGGGGGGACTGGAAGTGCTGAAACGCCTGCGTTCGCGCGACCCGCACGCGAAAGTGGTGGTCTTCACCATGCGTGACGACTCGATATACGGTGCCAAGGCGCTGCAAGACGGAGCGCTGGGCTATGTCACCAAACAAAGCGCCCCGGACGACCTGGTCACCGCGGTACGCAGGGCGGCTGCTGGCGAGCCCTACCTGAGCCGCGATATCGCCGAACAAATCGCCTTGGCGAATGTCCGCAGCGGCAGGGGGGCGCTCGACGAATTGTCGCCGCGTGATATCGAACTGCTGAGGTTGGTCAGCGAAGGCAACAGCCTCAAGGATATCGCCGTGCAGTTGCATATCAGTTACAAAACCGTCGCGAACAACTGCTCAATGCTGAAAAGCAAACTTGGCGCCAGGACCCAGTCCGACCTGGTGCGCATCGCGATCAAGCACGGCCTGTGTACGCGCTAGCGTCTGCGCTTCCGCTCAACGACGAATAACTTTGTTGGCCGTCCGCAACTCGCTAAAGGTTCGTATCGTCGCCATCAGCATCGCAGCATTGGCCGTGGCGATCGCGCTGGCTGGCGTACTGATCGTGCACAACGCACGTAACGCCGTGCGTGCGGAAATCAACTCCAGCATGGACCTCGTGGACCGGTTGGTGAAGGTCCTGTTGCCGCACGGCGATCGCAAGCTTGCGGGCGGCACCGAAATCAGCCAGTTCGTCGAACGGCTGCGACAAACAAGACATCTGGACATCACCATCGAAGAGCGCAACGATGCACCACGCACCGAGCCGTCGTCGGAGCAAGCCATTGTGGATATCGATGCGCCGGCCTGGTTTGCAGGCATAATGCTGCCCGCCATACCCGAGCTGCCCAGGATATACATCCAAAGCGACCGCCATGCCGATGAGACTTACGTCGTGCGGGCAAACCCGGCCGATGAAATTGAGGAAATCTGGGGTAATGTCAGAATACTGATTGCAGTCACTTCCGGTCTGCTGGTTTTATTGTCGGTGCTGCTCTACTTCATTGTGCACAACGGCTTGCGCCCGTTGAACATGCTGACAAACGGGTTCAAGCGACTCGAGCAAGGCGATTTTTCGGCGCGGATCGACGACGGTGCCGTACGCGAACTCGCCACAATCAACCGGCAGTTCAATCATGTGTCCGCGGTGCTCGAGCAGGCCATGCGCGACAAGCAGTTGCTTGCCAGGCGTTTGCTCTATCTGCAGGAGGACGAACGCCGGGCGCTTGCCCGCGAACTGCACGACGACGTCGGGCCTTGTTTCTTCGGTATCCGAACCGACACCACGCTGATCCGGGGCTATCTTGAAAAGCGCACGGTTGAAGAAGTACCCGCCAGACTCGACTCCATCGATCAAATAGTCGATCAGTTGCAAACCCAGATCAGACAGATTCTGCAATCACTGCGGCCCGCGTCCGTTGACGGCGAAGCACTCGAAGCCGCCATCCGCGAACTGCTCGCCGGATGGCAGGCGCGCCTGCCGAACATCACCTGGACGCTCGACTGCACCCCCGCGCCATCGGACCTGCATATCGAAATATCCAGCACGCTTTATCGGATTGTCCAGGAATGTTTGACCAATATTGCCAAACACGCCGAGGCGAGTGTCGTAACAGTCGCCATCGACTACACCGCGGGACATGCGCAGCTGTGGGTCAGCGACAACGGCAAAGGCATCGCCCAGGGCACGTCCTTCGGCCTGGGGCTCATTGGTATCAAGGAACGCACCGAGGCGCTGGGGGGGCGTTTCGAGATGGCGGACAACACCCCGACCGGCGTCAATCTCCGCGTCCGCATTCCGCTCACATATTAAGATATGCTTTAGTAAAGCCTCATGTCGGGTAAAGGTTCAAGTGACCGTTTGCTGCAGGGAAGCAGCAGCCGAGCCTGCAGGGGTGAATCGCGAAGCGGTGAACGCCTTGCCATGGATGGCGAGGCCGGACTTATTTGCGCAGCAGCGACTGCGTAGCAAGAAAGTAATCACGGCGGGTCACTGAAAGCTTTACCCGGCAGGAGGCACTGGAAACGTGAGGCTTTATTAATAATTTCCGTAACAAGGAAGCGCTAAGGCAGTCGTGTCGACCGGCCGACGCCGGTCAGCCACTACAGATCGCGCAACGCGCGCAGCGCCTGATCTTTGTTGGGAAACTCCACGCTCGACACCGCTGCACGCTCGAGCAACTCTTTCGCATCCGACTTTCTGCCGATCTCTTTATAGATCATGCCCAGATGAAACTGAATCTCGGGGTTTTCCGGGGCCCCCGCCGCGGCGAACTCCAAATGCGGCAATGCCTGCGCCAGATCGCCGTTGTGGTAATAGACCCAGCCCACGGTGTCTCTGAATATCGGGTTACGCGATTTTTCAAAGCGCGCCGCCAACGCCAGCGCCTCCTTACGCGCAGCGTCGTCAGGCTCGTGTTCAACCAGCAGCAGCGCCAGATTGTTGGCCGCCTGATGCGCGTCGGGCGCACTTTCCAACAGACGGGAATATTCCTCGACGGCGCGATCGGGCTGGTTCGCCCGTACGTAGAGCTTGGCGAGGTTTAGACTGAGCGCCGCGTCGCTGTCCGTATTCTCCTTGGCCAGCTGCAGCGTGCTTATCGCCTCTTCGAGCTTACCTTGGTTCACATTCAGCGTTGCGAGATTCATATAGGGAATCGCCCACTTTGGGTTGAGCGCCTTCGCCGCTTCGAAGGACTCGACCGCCGCCTGCGTATCGCCCGCGCGATTCTGCAGCTCGCCGATCAGATTCAGGGCCACGATATGCTTCGGGTTGGCCTTGAGCATTTCCTCGAGTTCCGCTTTGGCGACATCGCTCTCGCCGAGCGCCACGCGACTTCGCACGGTGGCGGTGAGCGGTTCGACGGCGTTTTCCGCGATCGCCAGCGCACGGCCAAAGGCCTCTATCGCCTTTCGGTGTTCCCCTCGCGCCTGTAGGATCAAACCCGCCAGATAGTGCCCGTCCGGCCGCTCCGGCGCATGGGTTTGAATGCTTTGTGCGTACTCCAGTGCCCGGGTGAGATGGTTGGCGCGCAACTCGATCTTGGCCAAACGCGACAACGCACTGGTATTTTTCGGCATCTCTTTCAGCATGCGTTCAAGTACGCTTTGCGCTTCTTCGTTGCGTTCCAGACGTGCATACAGATCGCTCAGCGCCAAATAGCCGCTTTCGGATTTCGGCGCCGCCTCGATATGGTGTTCGAGCTGATCGGTCGCGAGATCCACCTTGCCTTGCGCCAGCAGTGCCTTGACCAACAAGCCGGTCGCAGTGACCGCTTCCGGGCTGTCCCCGACGACCACTCGTAGATCGCTGATTGCCGCGTCGATGCGCTGTTCCTGCAACGCCAGCGTAGCTCTTGCCGTGAGCACTTCGCCGTCGTGCGGCGCGTCCTTCAGAACCTGTTCAAGGAGTTTTTTGCCGTCAGCAACTTCGCCTTGCGCCAAGCGCACGCCGGCAAGTCGTTTACGCGCAACGACGCCGATGCTCTCGGTGCCATGTCTGTTGATAAGATCTTCGTATATCGCTTGCGCATCGGCATATTTTTTCTGTTTTAGATAGAAAGACCCCAAACGCATCAACACGGCCGGGTTCCCCTGCATGTCTTCGGCCAGGGTCTTGATCGCTTGTTCGGCAGCTTCAGGGGATTTGCTATTAAACCAGAGATCTGTCAGCACCAGAGCGGTGCGCTCCTTGTCTTCGCCGGTCGCGCGCTCATGCAATCCCCGCAGCATTTGTTCCGCCTCCCCCACTTTGCCGTAATGGGCAAGCGAGGCGACACGCCGAATGGCGAGGTCGACGTCGTCCGGGCGCTTGTCGACAAGCGTCTGCAACAGTTCGAGTTCTTCGTCCTGTCGGTCTGCCTTACGGTATGCCCAGAGCAGCGTGTGGGGAATTTGCAGGGAATCGGGCAGTTTTTGCATCCCGTCCTTGAGCAGGGTAACCGCCGCCTCGGTCTTGCCCTCATCGAGGTGCAATCTGGCGAGAAAGACCCTGGCACTTTCGTTACTCGGGTCGACATCCAACACTACTTTGGCCAGCGTCTGCGCCTTATAGCGATCGCCATCGATGCCGGCTATGAACGCCTCCAGCAAGATGACTTTCGGATCGGCTTCGGCGACCAGAGCCGCCTTTTGGTAATCCTGCTTCGCCTCGTCGATCTTTTTTGCCGCAAGCAGGATATGACCCCTGGAAGTCAATGCGTCGACGTTGTTTTCGTCGAAGGAGAGCGCCGTGTTGTAACTGCGAAACGCCCCCTGCCAATCCTGGACTTTTTCCTGTATTTTCGCCCGCAGCACCCAGCCTTCAACCAGTTTTTCTTCGATTTTCAGTGCGTTGCGAACCTCCAGCTGCGCTTTGGCGTACTCACCCTGGTCAAACAGCTCGCGCGCCTTTGCCAAATATTTGGCCGCGCGGTTTTCTGCTCCGCCGCAACCGGCAAGCGCCATAATCAAGGTGATCAACGCCAAAATCGTCCCGCGTTTCTTAGCTAACATACCTGTTCCTATCTGAAGAATTGACACTTAGGATGAAACAAACGCGCAAGATTACTCCTTTTCCATCGGCGGTAAAGCGCAGTACTGGATCGGTTCCTAAAGAAATTTTTCGACGCCGGCAGTCGACGCGCTAACCGGCATCCGGGATGATCGCGCCGGCCATGCGTTTGGACGCCGCCCTGAAGGGAAAACCATAGCCGTAGCTATGGTTTGAGTGAAGGGCATGTCCCGGCGTGCCTGGACACGCGAGGGCCCGGATAGATCGGGGACGGGGGTAAACTGTCCTTTCGAGAATGCGCCCCGCACAGAACTCGCGCCGCATCCCCGCCGATCCATTCGCGCCGGTCCCTGATCGGCATGACCACATTCCGCGAAGACCCGCTCGCGGGGCAGTCCGTTCGGAGGAAGCCAAAGGTTCGTTTCCTGTCGCTATTTCAATAGCTTACGAACTAACGGCAGGCGCTATGTGGACAACTGGGCGGATCTTTCAGCTCGGAAAAATGCTGCCGAAAAGGGACGGCCCCGCGCCTCGCCGAAAGCGCACAGAACCGGCCTGCGACTTCCTGTCGATATTGGATGACGACTTCGACGTTGGAGCGGACGCCGGAGTCAATCTTGATCTGCTCGGTACCCTGTACAGCCTGGCTCACTCTTGTTTCATCGAAGTCCAAGCCGGTCTGTCTCAGTCTCCACGAGGTCCGCGAAAACCGGCAGCGACGCGTCCGTAGCCTGTCCGTTCGGATAACCGACCCGGTGGAGGAATGACATTCTGAACTAACAGCCTGTCATTGTTTCCCACCGGTTTTCCACAGCCTTGTACACAGTATATTTTGGTTTCGCATCCCTAAATTGGTTCATGTAATGTGTTTTGAGAGTTTTGGGTGATGCGGGAAAAACCATGGCCAGCAAGAACGGCCACACTGAGCACCGCAGTTCAAAGTGACACCGCCTCCAGACCCTAAACTGCAAGGCGGGTATCAGCCTACGGGCACAGGGACACGTCCGACGAAGCTACCGTCACCGCCGAAGAAGGACTGAAACTGCATCTTTAATCATGCCGGGCGCATTTATGAAGATGCACCAAAGATCAACTCGGGCACAACCACCTCCCATTGATCGCACCTGATCAAAGACTGGTACTCTGCCGAGCTGTCCTGCCGGTACCGTTGAATAACGGCGGTCACTCGTATGCTCTCCAAAGTCATACCACTGGGCGGCGCGAACGACTTGGCCAGTCGCCCTACCGGCCTTCCCTGCCCATCCAACAGCTCCCAATGGCTGCCATTCGCCTGCAATCGAAGTGCATCGCCCGGTTTCAGACCCGCAATAGCCGCATGGACCACGTGATCACAGGAGAACCGTCCAGCAAACCCAATATCGACGTCCTTCAACGTCAGGCGAAGATAACGCCTGTCGAGGTCTGGGTCGTCGCGACGCACGCCCTCGAGCGTATCTCGTTCGATAAACGGGTCGGAAGCGGTTTCCAGGGCATCGAGGAAAGGATGTGCTCTGGAGAAGCGCAGCAACGACAACGTCTGTTTCGCACGACTCATGGCGACGTAGTAGAGGCGACGCGAAGCATCCCGATCTTCCCCCTTGCCGATCTTCTCCCACCCA
This sequence comes from uncultured Chromatiales bacterium, assembly GCA_965368585.1. Classification (GTDB taxonomy): domain Bacteria; phylum Pseudomonadota; class Gammaproteobacteria; order Chromatiales; family Chromatiaceae; genus JARRQB01. The sequence continues at coordinate 9,507 of CBDUNM010000128.1, forward strand.
CCATCCAGCACGACGACATGATCGAATTCCAACCCCTTGGCACGATGGGCGGTGAGCAACAATAGCCCCGTCTGTTTGCGCCGAATCTCCCTGCCCCATTCAACCAGCCACTCAACAAAATGTTTTACCGGTATCTCGGCCTCACCAACCTCCAGGCTCAGCGCTTCGACCACCTCCCGGAGCTGCTCCCACCAGGGCCCTGGCCCTTGCGCATGAAGCCACTCTCGAATACTGAAGATATCCGTAAGGTGGGAACCGCGGCTTTCGATCCAGTCCATCAACTGGCGCGTTTCCCGTAGACGCCACATCGGCGGCGGCTGTTCATCCGCCATCTGCACCGGGATCCCTTCGCGCTCACAGTAACTGCGCACCGGCTCCAGAAACTTCCATTCCCTGGCGATGACAGCGGCGTTCGACCAAGCCCAGCCCGCGTCCAACGCCGCTTGACGTTGCAACTCCTCCATGGCCACCACGGCCTGACTGATCCGGCTGCTTTCCGCGCGCAAGATCTGTACACACCCTTTCGAGACCGGATCCAACGCCTCCCAATCGCCACCTGCGGGCGCTTTTTCGCGCGCACGGTCCACGGTAATCGGGTGGTCTGCTTTCATCCGATTGGCCGCGATCTCAATCACCTGGTTTGCCGCATCGACGATATGGCGTGCCGATCGGTAGTTTTCGGTGAGATAGCTGGGTTTGGCCGAATAATCTTGTTCGAATCGACGGATGTATTCGACAGAGGCCCCATTGAAGGCGTAGATATTCTGATCATCGTCACCGACGGCAAACAAACTCAGCCGACCGTCGGGATCATTCAGCGTCCTTCCTGCCAGCGCGGAGATGAGTTCGTACTGCTCGAGGCCCACATCCTGGTATTCATCGACGAGAATCCACCGGAAACCCGCGAGCAGCTGCTCCCGCAGCGCGTCGGCCTCATCCGGCGCCAATCCGTCACCTTTGAGCAGTGCAATGGCTTGCCTGAGAATCTCGTCAAAAGTGTCGGTGTCGGTGCCACGCCCGACAAGGCTCGCACCCACCATTCGCATGGCGAGTGCATGGCAGGTCAGCACCGTGACACCCTTGGCATCATTTCCTATCAGCGACACCAGACGGCGGCGAATCTCAACGGCCGCATGACGGTTGTAAGCGAGCGCCAATATCCCTCTCGGATTTTCGCGCCGCACCCGGACCAAATAAGCAATACGATGCACCAAAACCCGGGTCTTGCCCGACCCCGGGCCCGCAAGCACGAGCACGTTCGTTTGCTCACGCTCGTCCGACACAATTCGCTGTTGGGCCGGATTGTTGAGCTCGTCGACAATGCGTCGCCAGGATTCCGGCGTGGTTTGCATACCCAGCTCTTTTCCACGATCCGGCAGCCAGCGCTTGATGAATTCACCTTGCGGCATGCTGAAGTAGTCCATCGCCAGATGCAGGGCATCCGCCATTGCCTTCAATGCTCGCTGGGCATACTCCGCCATCACATGGATCTGAAGTACCTGTTCCTCATAGTGATCTTTGAGCGGAACAAAATCGGCTTTCAAAAAGCCCCGTCTTTCCTCCGACAGGTTTATGGTCATGGCCGGTCGGAAGACTGCCATGCCCTTATTGAGCCGGATCACCTCCTGCTCATGCAGCCAGAGCAACGCGTAGTCGATGAGTTTTGCCGGATCCCTGATGTTGGCCGAGCGCAAGGTGAGATCCTCATCGATCGCCTGGCGCAGTTTGCCCAGGGTGGTTTCGGCCAGTAGGTCATTGCCTCTGGCACCCTCTGGCAACGTCGACAGCAGCTGGTTCAGCAAGGCAGCAGCGCCGGCTCGACGCAACTTCGCCGTCGTGTCGAGGTCCCGCCAATCCCGTTGCAGGGTGACCTGCACCGTCTCCCGGTCGAGCTTCTTCAGGCGGATACTGCCCAAGCCGCCTGCATCGCTCCGGCCATCCATCGAGAGACTTCGGAGCAGTCGCCAGACTCGCTCCGGCAATGCGTCCTGGTGTCCTTGGTCCTTTAGACGTTGCGTCGCCTGGCGAAGATGGAAGACCGACGCCTCACCCTTACTCAGGTCGGGTGCATCCTGACGCATCAAGTCGATCAACTCCGATTCGAGCCCTTCGGCGTCTTCGAACCGATTTTTCGACGAACGTGCCACACCGTGATGCACGTAGGCGGTCAGTGCCGTATCGTTGGTCGCAATGCCGAAATGCTCGAGATCGTACAGGGCGCGACGCACACCAGCAGCGGTGAGCCCTGTCGCCCCCATTAACTCGTCCGTGGAGATTCCCTCATCTGCATCGGCATCGATCAAACAACCAACAAGCTCAATCAGCTGCTCCTTGTACTCTTTGACCATGTCCGCCTTTGCGAGACGGTTCTCTGCCTCCGCGGTGGTGGTGACGCGCAAAGACGACGGAAATACCTGGACCCGGTTTTGCTCTCGGGTCAGCAGATGTGACTCCTCCAGCCAGAGCAATGCGGTTCTGACCCGGGTATCGTCCGTTGCAGAATCGCGTTCGAATACGCCTTCCTCCTCCTCGGCGAGTATCTCCCCGGCCGTCGCTACAATCTCTTCACCCTGGCGCTTTTTGCTACCCAGACGACGGAGCGACTTGAGAATCGCCACGATGTCCCGGTGCGACAACCTGGAGTGCGCCGACATACTGAACTGCCGCTCGACATCGTCAATCGAGTAGAGCAGCGCACACCGGGCGGCTTCACGGTCCCGCCCCGCTCTTCCGGCTTCCTGCAGGTAGTTTTCCAGGGAACCGGGGATATCGGCATGAATCACCAAACGCACATCGGGTTTGTCGATGCCCATCCCGAAGGCGTTGGTGGCAGCGATGACACGCAGCCCCCCCTTGATGAAGGCCTCCTGGATGGTCTTCTTCGTCTCAGGAGGCAGCCCGGCGTGGAAGCAATCTGCCGCCAGCCCCTTTCCTCGCAGGAAAGCTGAAACCTCCTCTGTTTGCCTGCGCGTTGCACAGTAGACGATCGCGCCTCCGGCCTGCTCCTGCGGCAACCCCGTTTCCAGCAAGCGATAGATGTCTTCGTACTTGGCGACCCGGGTGGTGGGGATGACATCGAACTCGAGATTGTGGCGATTCGCACCGCCATCAAAAGCCTTGAGATCAACGCCCACCTTGTTCCGAAAATGGCCGCGAATATCGGCGATCACGTCGGGTTTAGCGGTTGCGGTAAGACAGAGCACCGGCGCCACATCGCCATCCCCGGACCACTCTTTAATGAATCGCCCGACATACCGGTAATCAGGCCGAAAATCGTGACCCCACTTGGAAATACAATGCGCCTCATCCAGCACCCAGGCGCCGATTTCCCGTTGGGCCAGCGCTTTGCACAGCGCACGACTGCGCAGTTGTTCCGGCGAGACAATCAGAATGCCGAGGTCGCCCAAGCGCACACGGTCCAGCACATCGGCTCTCTCGGGCATCGACAACAAACCGTTGAGTGCCGCACAGGCGGTGACGCCGCGCGCCTCCAGTCCCGCCACCTGATCCGCCATCAGTGCAACGAGCGGCGAGATGACCAGCGTCAGCGCACCCGTCTTCTCGTAACGAGAGAGTGCCGGAATCTGGTAGCACAACGATTTTCCGGTGCCGGTTGGCAGCACCCCCAATACGTGCTCACCACGCATCGCGGCTTCTACGATGACACCCTGTAAAGACCTGCCCTGGTCGTCTACGGGCTCTGGTCGAAAATCATCGAACCCAAACCAACGTTTGAGCTCCTTACGGGCGTCGTGGCGCTCTCGGCACCACTCGCAGCCGGGATTGCGGCAAGGGGTATCTCTAAGCTTTCGTACCCAACGACCGGCATCCGGGAACTGGTGCCGAACCCAAGGCGGCATCACGGAGTTCCCGCCGGCAACCGAAAGCCAAGCCATGGCATAAGCCAACGGCCAAGCGTGCGCCTCGACATCAACCAGGGCTTCACGTGCGGCTGTCACACAGCAGCGATCCAGTAGATAGTTTTCGATGGCATGCATGCCGGCGTCGTCGGTCGGTCGTGGTGCCTGACGTATAGAGGTGAAGAATGCGTTGAGGCCGGATACGGTATTATTGCCAGTCGTGAGCCAATGCCAGGCGAGCAGGAGATCCGGCGCTTCGCGCGCCAGCTCGACAAACGCATTGCGCTGGTCATGAAAGACATCCAGCGTGAGCCGCGCATCAAGCTCCGGATCGTTGAGCCGCCCACGGTGGAGCTGGCCATCCTGGTAGTGCTTGACGAGACGATGGTAAGGATTTCGCGGAAACGCCAACGGATTCAGCCACAGCGTATCGACCGCAGGCCACGCCAAGATCGCCAGATCCGGTTCCGCTGCTGCAAGATGCGGCAGATCGAAAGCGATGAGGTTATGCCCCAGCAGGAATGTCAGGCCTTCAGCGAACGCATCCAGCTTCTTCAATCCGGCATTGAGGTTTTGCTTCCCAAGGACTAACGACTTCCCGTCATCACCGCGGACCGCAGCAAATTCGTGGACGCGGTTGTCCTTGACGCCTACTTCAAGGTCGATGGAAAGGCAGCGTGGCCTGAAAACGCCTTGACTCTCCCCCAATTCGCGCACCGCATCGGTAGTTTTTCATAGGGATTCCCTTCTACGAGCCCGTAACACTGTTGCCGGCCCAACGCAGATTGCGAAATATTATAATATTTAATGCGTTATTTTTTGTTCTTCATACATCCTGTGGGCTACACAGACCAGTTCGAAACAGGGGGAGCGAAGGAATACTCACATCAAGCGCCGTCGCTGCAAGGCATCTGCCGAGATGTAAGCACGGCGGATATTTCACTTTCCGGTGCTGCCTGCGTATTCCGCGAGCAACTGATCAAGCCATTTCTCCAACTGTCTGACCTGGCGATGATCGCCCCGGTGTCGGATCAGTTCCACCCCACGGCGCAGCTCACCAACAGTGACGACCGAAAAAAAGACCCGCGCGTATTCGTTGGCCACCCGCTTGAAGAATGCGCGAACACCGTTGTTGGCCTTCGATCGCTTACGCATTCCGCTGATGATATTCGAATTCCGATTATGCTGACCAGGGTCCGTTAAGTTGACGATGCCCTTTTGACAACTAGCAGAGTACAAGGATGTGCCAACTGCGATCGTTTACCTGATCGCCGCTATCTTCCCGACGCCCTGTCTGGCGTGTCCTATCCGGTGTTCGCTGCTGCAAACGGCAGGTGAACGAAGCACTATTTGTCTCTTGTGTTTGTCAAATTGTTTACCACAAGCGCCAGCATGAGACCGAGTAACACGACGCCCAGGGTAGACAACGAACGCCAAACCAATCCCGTGTCACCGATATAGCCCCAGATACCCAGAATAGATACCGTGGTGCCGAGCAAAATACAAATCAGACCAACTACCAAAGCAAATTTGTTCAAGCTCACAACTACCTACCTCAATGGTGAGAAACGCAACGCCAGGTATGCGGCGCCCAGCCCGGAAAGCCTGATCGCACAACCGCGGCGAAGTCATCAGCGAGCTGGAGCGGAGTGCTGAGCAGCCGAGTGAGGAACAAAGTTGTGCCTTGTGTCGGTCAGACTCGGGAGAGCCGCTGCCGACTCTCCCGGCGACAAAAAAGTCAATCCGCCGCGAAGCA
>CBDUNM010000129.1:0-14873 GCA_965368585.1 uncultured Chromatiales bacterium
GGGATGCGCTGGACGGCGATGGTGATGAGCGGCGACCGGTAGATGCGCCGCTGACAGGTGGCTTGATTCGGGCACAGGCGCCAGCTGTCAGCGAGAGGACCGGCGGTATTCCAAGTAACGGTCGCGGCGCGGGTCACCGGGAATGCGCACCGTCAGAGGAGCGCGGCGCTGCAGAGTTGCGGCGCTTGCTTATCTATTCCCACGATACCTTCGGGCTTGGGAATATGCGGCGCATGACGGGCATTGCCGAGCACCTTGTCGAACGCAACCCCAATCTGGGCGTGTTGACGGTGTCGGGATCGAACGCCCTGCCGGCCTTCGATCTCCCCGAACGAATTGACTGTGTGAAACTTCCTTGTGTGGCGCGAGACGTTCAGGGTTACGTACGACGCGAAGGTGCTGCGGATCGGCCTGGAGCACTTTATTGACGTGCGCGGCGATCTGATTCTGAGTGCGGTGCTGGGTTTCCGCCCGGATATGATCCTCGTGGACAAGAAGCCGTTCGGTGTAGCCAGTGAACTCAAGGGCGTTCCGGAGCTGTTGGGCGGTCGTACCCGCGCTCCGCGACTGGCGTTGTTGGTGCTGGACCAGACCTTCTAGGGAATCACGATAGGTGTGGTAAACACGTAGTCGTTGGACTGCACGGGCGTGTGACAAAGGTAGCATTCTTGCGCGAAATCCGCGTCTTTGCCGTAAGGAATCTGATCCTGACCCAGCCACCGGGCATAACCCCAACCGCCGGTCGCGGTGAATTTCGCGCTATCCTTGACCATGAATTCGGCGTGAATCATCTTGCCGGGCACGGTGGCAGCAGGCCAATGTTCGTGGTTGCTGTCTTTCAATACGATCTTGGCGAGTATCGCGCCGTCGGGCCAAGGATTCGTCTGCCCGGCTCTGCTTGCGTGAATGGCTTGGTCGTTGCCAAGTATCACCCGCAGGGTATTGTTGTCCGTGCGGTGTGATACGCCGATCACCCGCCAGTCCTTGTATCCTTGCGGCAAATCGATACCGTTGGGAGCAGGTGGCACAGCCAGCGCAACCGACACGGCCGCGGCCGAGCCTCCCAACGCAACAAGCAATTGCCTAATCAATTTGAGAATCTTCACGACATAGTTCTCCATCAAAAGCGTGTACCTGAAAATGCAGTCGTCGCGGCACCAGCCCGACGTTGATTCGTGAAGCGAGCCTGCCGTCTTCGGCAGGCGGGCACGTTTGAATCTACAAGCTATAGGTCTTGGCGGCCGTGGCCCCAGCGTGAACGCCACGGGACGACGTTTCATCGAGAGCAACGTCGCCAGCCACAAGGCGAGTATAGTCGAGCCGGGCATTCCCGAATCGGTCATGTCAAGAGGGGTCAATCTCGTACTTCGCCAAGCGGTAGCGTAGGGTGTCACGAGTCAAGCCCAGCAGCCGTGCGGCTTTGGTGACGTTGCCGTTGGATCTCGACAGCGCTTCTTTCAGCAGCCGTATTTCATGCACTTCCAGATCGAGCGACTCCGGGTCTGCGGCGTACTTGTGACTAGACGATTGGCTGTCGAGCGCTCCTGGCTGGTCGGCATTGATCAGCAAATGCTCGGGGCCGAGCGTGTCCCCCTCCGCCAGCAACACGGCCTGCTCCATTATATTTCTCAGCTCGCGAATGTTGCCTGGCCACGCGTGGTTGCAGAGTTTCTCCCGCGCGGCCGCCGCGAGGCGAAGCGCATGTTTGCCGTAGCGCGACTTGTGAAAATCGAGGAACAGCTCGGCAAGCTCCAATACGTCTTCGCCCCGTTCGCGCAGCGGGGGCAGAGTGATTTGAATCACGCGTAACCGATAGTAGAGGTCACTGCGAAATTCACCGGACTGGATACGCGCATCGAGATCGCGATTGGTTGCCGCGACGATCTTTAAATCGACGTCGTGCTCTTGCAGGCTGCCGATACGCCGAATCCGGCGGTTTTCCAGCAATGAGAGCACTTTGGCCTGCAGCCCCAGTTCCATCTCGCCGATTTCGTCAAGAAACAAGGTACCGCCATTGGCGGCATCGACCAGTCCGAGTTTTCGTTCCTTGGCGTCGGTAAAGGCGCCGCGCTCGTAGCCAAACAATTCTGCTTCCAGCAAATGCGGGGGTATCGTTGCACAATTCAGTTCAACGAAGGGCTGGTCCCTGCGGGGCCCCTCGAAGTGAAAGGCGCGAGCAACCAGTTCTTTACCGGTACCGGTTTCACCCGTTATAAGGACGGTGGGCGGTTCGTGATCAGCGAGTTTAAACTCCGCTTGCACAAACTGACGGATTCTTCCCTTAATCGCTGCGATGGCGGGCGACTTACCGATGATCTTGTCCAGGCCGCTTTGGTTTGCTTCCTTGTCCTGATAGTAAGAGAGCGCGTTTTCGCGCTTGCTTTCTTCGGCGGCCTTCTGCAGCAGGATTTGCAATTCCTTCAAGGCCAACGGCTTGGTCAAATAATCATAGGCGCCCGCTTTCATGGCGTCGACGGCAGCCTGCACACTGCCGGTCCCCGTCATCATGATCGCCCGGACATGAGGTTCGGTGGTACGAATGCGCAACAGCACTTCCACACCGCCTATATCCGGCAGCGCCAGGTCGACCAACGCAAAATCCGGCCTGAATCTTTCCAGAAGTTCCAGGCCCGCAGTGCCTGTGTGTGCTGTTTGTACTTCGTACCCCCGGCGCGTCAAGTAGGTCGTCAGGTTCTTGGCCTGTAAGCGATCGTCCTCGATGATCAGTACAGAACAACTCATGAGTCGGACCTGCCGAACGGCAGTTCAATGGTTACTGTTGTTCCCAATCCTTGCTCACTGGTAATGCAAATCTTCCCTCGGTAGCGTTCCACAATTTGGCGCGCCAGCGCCAACCCTATGCCCAGTCCGCCTCTTTTATGCGACACCAGCGGTTCGAACAAATCGTCGAGTTTGTCCGCAGGGATGCCGAAGCCGTTGTCGTTGATGATAAATTTCACGACGTTTACGTCGCGTTCGACATCAATGGACAGCTTGCCGCCTTGCGGCATCGCGTCCAGACCGTTCGCAATCAGACTGTTTAAAACCTGGACGAGTAGGCGCGGCTCACCGACTACGGCGGGCAAATCGTTTTGCACCTTTGTCACGATCGCGACATTTTGCCGCTTGGCGCGTGTTTGCATTGCGCTCACGCTGTCGTTGATGACTTCTGCCGGTACCGCTGACGCGTTCGGATCACCGCGCTCATTGGCAAAGGCAAGCAACTCGCGGATCCACCCGTCGAACCGGTCGACCTCGCCGATGATGTCCTCCAGGCTGTCGGCAGTCTCGGCGGCCGGTTCTTCTTCGAGCGCGAGTTCAGCGGATGAGCGGATCGAGGCTATCGGATTGCGGATACTGTGCGCGACCGACGATGCCATTTCGCCGATCGTCGCCAAGCGGGTTTGGTCTAGCAGGGTCTGTTGCTGGGCGTGAATCAGCCGATGCGCGCGTCGGACTATCCAGAACAGGGTGAGATAGAGAAATACGCCGCCGAGACTGATGCTACTCCATACCAGCTTACGCCCGTCGGAAATAGATTGCGCCAAGGCCATGGGTATTCGATATATCTCGACGACACCGACGATCTGTCCGGCGGAGGGGTCCCCGATGGGTATATAGTTTTCCACGAACCAGTCCAGATTGCGGTTGAACCGAATATGCTCGGCTTTTTCCGTCTTGCTGATTTCACCCTTTTCGTAAACGAGTTTACCGTCGAGCGCTGCCTCCAATTCGTGATTTGGCCCGAACTTTCGGCCCACGAGGGTCTTGTCGCTTGACCAGACGATGGCGCCGCTGCGGGAGTATGCGTTAATTCTAGCGACGTCGGGCATGTGCACGATATCGTTGAAGAAGTTGTTTAGCGCTTCGCCCTCGGGGGAATAAGCTTTGGAAAAATAGGCGTAGGGGTCGTGATGTTGTGCAATTCGCCCGATGAACTCCTGCATGACCACCGCGTCTCGACGCAACAGGTGCTCCTCGAGGAACCGCGATAGCAATATTGATGTAACGACGCAGATGATTGCGATCGATAGCAGCCCGAGCAGCGAGAACGATGTCAGCAGGTTGAAATCGTTGTGGCTGATTTCGTCGCTCGGGGCTTGACGGGTCGGCTGAGATCGCGGCAACCCGAGTGCTCCTAGGATGACTCCGGGTCTTATTTTCGTCAATGCGCTAGCAAGATTCATCATTCAGAAACCACGACTATTCATGCATCAAAGGCTAACAGTTCAACAACGCGGATTATTCCATGGCGACGTCTGAGTTGACAGGCACTGTTGTCCACCCCGTTTGCTTGACACTTGCCCCGTGTCGGCCGATGCCGCCGGGTTAGGCCTCGTTTATGGCCCACTAGTCTGCATGTCGCACCAGCAATCGCCGTCGTCGCGTGGCACCACGGACCGCTAAAACGCGTGGAACCGTATGATATGAAAGGTAGGGTTCATACAAGTCTTCCGGTGAGGAATTGCACAACCGTCAGTACCCGTTGGGTCGTTTTTAGTATCCAAAGGCATCAGTTGCTGGGGAAGAACCGCGTTCTGCCAATTCGCATGTTAGGTTCGAAGCGAAATGCGTCGAGATGCGTGGAGGCGGCACACGCCGACAACGATCGCCTTCCGATGAAAAGCCTCTGGATTGACCGCTACGGTCTCCATCATCGCGGCGTACCAATAAGAAAGACTGAAGTGTGAACTGGCTGGGAATTGAGAAAATGAAAAAGAAGGTATTTCTTGGGGGAACCTGTAATGGTTCCCTGTGGCGGAACGACTTCGTGCAATCGCTGCGAGTTGATTGGTTCAATCCTGTCGTCGAAGAATGGAACGATGCGGCCTATCAGCGCGAATTGCAGGAGCGCAATCAGGATGCCATCCTGTTGTATTGCATGACGCCCATGGCCGACGGCTTTTATTCCATCGCCGAAGTCGTTGACGACAGCAACAAACGCCCCGAGCGCACGGTACTGCTCCTGAAGCAACAAGATAGCGGGAAGGTCTTCACGCCAACTCAGATCAAATCGCTGCAAGCCGTGGCCAAGATGATCGAAGCCAACGGCGGAGCAGTGTTTTGGGACGAGGCCGAATGCGCGGCCTTCGTCAACGAGAAGCTGGGCGGTCCGACGCTGCAAGAGACGGGGTAATTGACCGCCCGCAGGGCGTAGACGGCTTGGCGCCATCCGGTGCGATCCTATCCCTGATCGCTGGCCGCGCAGGGGCCTCGGTAAGCTTCGGGAACATCCCTGGGGCACTCGCCGCACGCCTCGTTGCCGGGAACCGCGAAATCGATCTTGCGGGGGTAGGGCAGGTTCAGGCCGTTCATCAGTTCGACGAAATCTTGCTTGCTTCGCCCGCCGCCAAGGCGCGGGTTTCGTACCTTCTCCTGAGCGATGCTGGATACGCAGCGGCCGTCGTAGTCGTGCGCCGGATAGACCAGGGTTTCCCCAGGCAGCGAAAAAAGCTTGTTCTGGATACTGTTGTAGAGTGTTCCGGCATCGCCGGATTGGAAGTCGGTGCGACCGCAACCGTCAATGAGCAGTGCATCCCCGGTGAACAACAGCTTGTGCACCGGGGTGTCGACCAGATAGGCGTGGTGGTGGTCGGTATGTCCTGGCGTGAACAGCGGATGCAACTCGATTGACCCGAACGTGAGGCATTCGCCTTCCTGCACGCCGATATCCGCGCAGCTCAGCCCCAGCATCTTGGGGTACGCGATCTTGCAGCCCGTGCGTAGTTTAAGCCGCCGGGCCCCGGTTAGGTGATCGGCATGCACATGCGTCTCCAGGGTGGCCGCCAGTTCGAAATCCAGATCCTTGAGTGTTTGCAGATCGCGCTCCACCGTGTCGAGCACGGGATCGATGAGGACGGCCTGGCGCGTTTGCGGGCAGCCGACCAGATAGGTATAGGTGGAGGAGTCCACTTCGATGAGCTGTTTGAAGATCATAGATAAGTTTCCCACTTGACGAGGCCAATTTTACGCCATTCGATGCAGTAAAAAACGCCGCTTCGCAGGGGATAGCCGGAGCGCGACAGGTTACCGCCCGCCGCACCGCGGCCCGCGCCAGGTGCACGTTACCCAAGCCGTATTGCAAATCCGCCACAGCCGGTGCATATCAACCAGGCGTTCGGTGCTTGCGCGCCAAACGTGGGTCGAGTCACGGATTCGCGTACCGACTGCCGCAGCGAGGTTCAGTCGCGTCTTTGCCGGTTTCTTTTTCCTCGCCGGCCACAGGATGGATGGCGTCAATTTTGCTTTGTTGTGACACGTTGTACATTGCCGCAGCAACTGCACGCGAAGATCGGCGGGCGCAGGCGCGGTGGGTCGCGAATCCGGCCGTCCGTGGTGTTATCGTTAGTGTGATCGAGTGCGCAAACAACAGGAGAAGGTTCGATGAAAACGCAGTTGCTGGGCTCCATCGCCATTGTGTTGAGTATCGTCTCGTTCGCCTGGTCCGACGACAGACCCGAGCAGATGACCTACAGTAAAAAAGAGATACTGCAGGAGATCGAAAGCTTTTTCGGCGCCGGGGCAGACGGGCTCGGCAAGGTGGTCGAGAAGGCGTTCGATGAACACGGCGAGCCTAATGCCTACATCGCGGGCGATGAACTGGCTGCTGCGCTCGGGGTGGGTGTGCGTTACGGCAAGGGTAACCTGTTGACCAAGACCGGTCACCGGCGACGGTTGTATTGGCAAGGCCCGTCAATCGGTTTCGACGCCGGTGCCAACGCGTCGAAAGTGTTCATACTGATCTATGACTTGCCGCGCCCGTCGTCCATCTACCAACGTTATCCCGGCATCGAGGGCAGTCTCTACTTCGTCGGCGGCGTCGGGATCAACTACCTGCGCTCCGGCGATACGGTAATTGCGCCTATCCGTTTCGGGGCGGGCTGGCGGCAGGGCGTCAGCGCCGGGTACATGGACTTTACCCGCAAGGCAAGTATCAATCCGTTTTGATGCTCAGCCTGGTAACATCGCGAATCGACCCTGATTGCGCAGCGGCGACGTACGCTCGTGGGGTGTGTCGTTCCACGGGTGTATGCATCCGCTCCTCGCTGGCGGGCGCCGGGCACTGTTTCGGGAAAGCCGTCCATCGTCTTGCCTGCCGACCTGCGCGGACGCTGCCGTGGACTATCTGATAGTCAATCCCGCGGCCGGAAAGGCCCAGGACGCGGATTACTGGCTCCGGCAGCTGGATCGGGTGGGCGTGCGCCCTCGACGTTTTGACACGACGGACGCGTCTGCTTTCCCCGCGCTAGGCGACAACGACCGACTGCTGGCGGTGGGCGGCGACGGCACGCTGCAACGACTGGCGGCTTTGTGCGCGGAGCGCAACTGCGCCTTGGGTATTCTCCCCGCGGGGACGGCCAACGACTTCGCCCGTGGCCTGGGGATACCTCTGGAGCCCCAGGCCGCGTGTCGCACGGTCGCCACAGGAAACATTCGTGAGTTTGACCTGGGCCGGGTGGGAGATCAGATTTTTCTGAATGTGGCTCATGCAGGGCTGGGTGCGGAGGTCAGCGTCAATGTGGAACAGGATCACAAGCGGTTATGGGGCCGGATGAGTTATGTGCGGACTTTGGTGGAGCGCATTGAAAACCGTCGCGGCTTCAAGGCCACCATCAGTTGCGCCGACCGTACTATCAGAGCAAGGTGGTTGGAAATCGCGGTGGCCAACGGTTCCACCTTCGGCGGCGGCCATCGTATCTTCGAAGCTTCGCCCAGCGATGGGCAGTTGGACATAGTGGCTGTTCGCCCGCACTCGTTGATACGCTTGTTCGCGTTGTGGTTGCGTGCGCAGCTGCAGGGTGCTCTGCCTGACGATGAAGCGGTCGTCCATATACGGGGAGCGTATTGCCGCATTTTCGATTGCGGCAGGCGATCCTTGACGGCCGATGGCGAGCCGGCGGGTGAACTGCCGGCCGACTTTACGCTGGTGGCTGGCGTGTTGCGGGTCATCGTGCCAGCTTCTCGCGGCGACGAAAACGAAGCCGGTGAAGTGTGAAGCCGTGGTCGGTGAACCGGTATTGGAATTGCTATGAATTTTCTACGCACGCCGGAACAAACCGCTTTGGCGGATCTCAACGCATTCGGCGCCGGACTGCTGCACCGCTACGCTGTCTTGATTGACGCCGAGATCGATTCGGCCCTGGTAGGCGTGTTGCAAGCTATCGAAACCGCACGCCGGCCGGTGCTCGACGAACTGGCGCGGTGCGAACGCGCTCGCGGCGAGCCGCCTAAAGCCGCCGACCAGGAAATCAACGAGCTGCGCAGTGCCGCCGACCGTTTACTCGGTTACCTGTTCGGGCCACAGGCACCCGCGCAACGTGTTCTGGACGCGGAGCAGGCATGGGCCGACCGCCTGGACAAGGCGGGGGAGCTGAGTTGGCGGCCGCGCGAAGCGGCGGTGTTGGAACGCCTGGTAATGGATTCCCGGCAAGCCCGGGAGTGGTTGGCGCGCTGCTGAGTTCGCTGGCGGGTGCAGGTCGTCGGCGGAAGACGCGTCGACCATTCGGCCGGTAATCCGAGCGCGTACAAGTATCCCATCGGCTCAGATCCACCGGTCGGCGCGGTCGATATGCAGCACTGCCCCGTCATACACCGGATCGTGCGACGACGACCCGCGATTGTGGAACGCCGACAGTTCTCACTAACGCATCTGGCATTCGATTTGCTTGAACCGAAAGCGAATGGCGATGAAGCGGATCGGGTCGACCGCTGAACTCGTCGCAGCCAGCAAGGGCGAGTCGCATTCGGTCGCGGCCCGCACGGCGAGCGTCAAATGCGCAGAAATGTTTCGGTAAAGACAAGAGGAGAGAAACTGTGAAACTGAAGAAATTTCGTATGATTACTGCCGTTTTAGTCGCTATGCCGCTGATGGCATGCGAGCAGGCGCAGGAAGGGCCCGCCGAACGTGCCGGCGAGCGTATCGATGAAGCCGTGGAGCAGGGCAAGGATAGCGTCGGCGACGCGGTCGAGCGGGCGGGAGAAACGATCGAGGAAGCGGGTGACGCGGTGCGGGAGAAAACGCAGTGACAACGATAGGAGTTAGCAGGCCAAATCCGTAGCGGATTGCGGTAACGAGCGGCCCGGTGGTTACTCGCGCCGGGCCGATTCGTCAAATCATCATGTCTAGCAGGTCATCCTCGCCTGAAAACTGGCCTTCAGCCTCGATGTGACGGTCGATTTCCTGGTCCGGGCGCAGCTCGTCGATGCTGGCAGGGGACTCTGGGGCGGCGCGTGCCGGCGCAATCGTCGCGGCGCGGTCGAGCGTGCCATGTCGCCGCCGATCGAATGACTGTCGGTCATCTTGAGGTTGTACGTCGGTTTCGGCATGTCAATGCCGGCTTGGTCTTGCGCCAGCTTCACCCGGCGAATCACCTCGCTGCGCACCTTGCCTTCGTGTCCGTCGACAACGATCTGATCCAGGGGTGCGCAGGGTTGGCGCAGACCGAACTGGATACCGGCAATGTAGTTGTCCACCGAATCGCGCAAGCGCGATACCCAGAAAGCTTTACCCGGCAGGGGGCACTGGAAACGTGAGGCGTTATTAATGATTACTTTAACAAGTCGGGCTGCCGTATAAGCGGGCAGTTCTTGCCACCCGTTTTGTCAGGATCATCAGCTTTTTATAACGCTGGCGGATATCCCGCAGATCGTAACTCAGCGTCGCCCCTTTACTGACCTCTTGCCAGATCGATTGGCCATGCAAGGCGAGTACTTCCAGCCGATCTGCGCGCTGGGTAAGTTCCGCCAGCCGACACAACGACTCGATGAGGCACACCGTCACGGCAATGTCGGCTTTTGAAAATTGACGCAAAGGCGCATAGATCTCTTTTGCAATTCCGGGGAAGTGAGTTGTGCGTGCAAGCAATAGCGGTTGTTGCTCATCGTCCATCAGCACACAGCCCGGAATATCCCGGTCGACGATTTTTGCGAGTGCCAGACTAAACCAATCAATAGACGTGATAGCGGTGCCGGGATCGTTGATTCCCGGTGACAACGCACGCGCGGCGAGCTGATTGAGTTGCGTGATTGCGTACGCCGGGTCCTGTATCGGCGTGCGCATAGGCCCGACAACGATGTGTCCGTTGAGGTCGCTGATCGATGCTTCGAGGCGTTCGGGATCGCCGCCGTACGCCTTGAACAGACATACGCCCTCGACAATGAAGTCTCCAGCACGGGCGCGTACCTGCAGCAGGCAGCCGTTGTCGCTACACCAGCGGACCAGCCCCGCGTAGTCGATGGTCTGCACGTAGCCTTGGGCGGTAGAGGCAACCGGGTACGGGCGGTATTGGCGAGCGGCGCGTCGCCAATGCAGTGTGTCCGACGCTCGGTTGGTCGAGTCGGCGTGCGCCGCCAAGTCGAGCAGTGCCTGCTGCAGGTTCCCGCCTATGCGCTGCACGATCTTGTCGGCCTGCAGGTCGGTAGCCATCTGGTGGATAAAACGAACGAAGCCGATCAGGGCGATGAACGCAAGCAGAATGCCGATGATGACCGTAAAACGCGGTCGATCGGAGTGCGTATAGCTCGCCAGGACGATCAGCGCGTAGACGTAAGTGCCCAGAAAGAGGCCGAGGCTGAGCTTACTGGCATTGTCTTCGAGCAGATTGCGCAGAATCTTCGGGCCGTATTGGCCGGAGGTCAAAGTGAGCGCGACCATCGTGACGGAGAAGGCGACGCCGCCGACGCCGATGATCGAGCCGGCAATCACGCTCAGGACCTGACTTGCCGACGACTGTGTCATGGCGAAGTCGGAAAATCCAAGTCCGACCGAATCGACGTGCCGGTCTACCCACAACATACCAGCCGCGCCCGCCGCGCCGAGGGCACACAAACCGATTGGGATCAGCCAGATGCTGGTGTTGAGGCGTTCGCGAAAATAGGCGAGCTTTCCGATCATAGCGCCGATGATACTCGATTGAGTTGCCAGTTGCGTCTGTGTTTCTGCCAGCGTGCACCGCTGCGCAAGTCCTTACGCGGCCCCCGGTCGCAGCATCGATACGTCGTCGAATGACTCATTGGTTGCACCCGTGGCCGATATCCACCTCGACATTGCAAATCAACCGGATGCGCGGGTCGAATGCGCCGGCAAGGATTCCAAAATACTGCTCTTCCAGACATGGCATACGCTTTGCTAAATGGGTAATGAATGCAGAGCAACGCAGGCAATTGGTCATGAGCAAACTGTATTCCCTGGTGCCGAAAACCGAGTTGGCGGCAGACGTCGTGTCCAGACCGAAGGCGATACACCTGGCGGAAGACGACATGGGGATCATCGCCGGTGACCGGGTGAACTTGGGAGACCTGCCGAACACCGACCCGGTCGATCGCTGCGACGTCAAACCCGCGATGAAGCCGGGAGTTGCGATCGGCTGTGCGACCGGTCTGGTGGGTACCGCCGTACCCGGCGGCTGCGCTGTCGGCGGTGCGGCGATGGCCGCTATATGGTACTGGTAGGTAGTGCCTTTGGCGCCTGGGTTTCAGGGCTGGTCGGCATCTCGGTGCCGAACCGGGAGATCAAGGGGTTTGAAGCGGCTAACGGAAACGGGCCGATCCATTTGATCCCATATGCCGCGGACGTCAATCGGGAGAAAGTCAGGAGGGTCGTTGGAGATCGCCACCCGAGCGTGATCTTCGGCGGTGAGGAAGGGGCCGTTCCACCGGCGGTATGAGACCGCGAAGGGATGGCCAATCGAATCAGGATCAACGAGAGGTGATTTATGAATTGGGAACAGATTAAGGGAAATTGGAATCAGCTGAAGGGACAGGTCAAAACACGTTGGGGCGATCTCACTGACGATGATCTGGCGGTCATCGAGGGCGAGCGCGACAAGCTGGTGGGTAAAGTCCAGGAGCGTTATGGCATCACCAAGGAAGAGGCCGAGCGGCAAGTTGACGAGCTGAACCTGGGTGACTGAGCCGTGCCTGAATCCAGCGGTGTGTTTAAGCTAATCGGAGCGGCAGTTCTAGTTCTCAGCAACGGGAGTAAGCTATGGGTATCGAAGTAGGCGGACTACTGGGGCTTATCATTTTGGCCCTGGATATTTGGGCGATCGTTAAGATCTTCGAAAGCGGCGCCACTACGGGAACCAAGGTGGTCTGGATTTTGATCATCTTATTGCTGCCGGTTCTGGGGCTGCTGCTGTGGTATTTCCTCGGACCACGTGGGGGGAAGGTCTTAACTTGAAGCGGTCGCTCGACAGGCGAACCTGCCGCACCTTTGTTGCGGCAGGGTTTGCCGAACAACGGAAAACAGGTAGGCATGATGTACGGGCAGCGGCCGAATAATTCCGGCCGCGCCGATGCGCCAGGTCGTGCGATCGGTCAGGATTGATTGCCGCCCGTGCTCGCCGGTTGAATGACGATTGGTTTCTGGACGCCGGCTAGCGTAGCGCGTCGCTGTCGATATGGTGCTTGTCAATGCGGTAACGCATGGTTTGTCGACTGATTCCCAAGCGCTCTGCCGCTTGGGTGACGTTGCCCCGTTCACGCTTCAGCGCTTCTTCGATCAAGTAGCGCTCCACGTCGTCAAGGGTGATACTGCCGTCCAGGGGGAACCATACACGGTCGCCGTCGTTCGATGGGTGCTGCGGGTCGGCGGCGGTCAACTGCAGCCACTTCGCGTCGAGCGTCGGACCTTTCGACAGTAAGACACATCGCTCGATCACGTTACGCAATTCGCGCACGTTGCCTGGCCACGAGTAGGCTCGCAGCTCCTCCCATACCACGTCAGGTATTTTTTCGATGCGCCTGTCGGAGCGCTCGTTGAACTCGTCGACAAAGACTTTAACGAGGTCCGTCACGTCTTCCAGGCGTTCGGCAAGGCTTGGTAGCACGATCTGGAACACGCTCAGGCGATGGTAGAGATCGCTGCGAAAGCGTCTTTCAGCAACCTCCGCGTCGAGGTCGCGATTGGTCGCAGCGACTATTTGCACATCGATGGTGATCTCACGGTTTCCGCCCACGCGACGGATGCGTCGGTCTTCAACCGCCTTGAGTAATTTAGCCTGCAGGGCGAGATCCATCTCGCCGATTTCATCGAGAAACAGCGTGCCGCCATGTGCCTGCTCGAACAAGCCCTCACGCCGCCCCTTGGCGCCGGTAAACGCCCCGGCCTCGTGGCCGAACAGTTCGGACTCCAGCAGTTCGTCGGGTAAGGCGGCGCAGTTGACTTCGACCAATGGCCCGTCGGCGCGCGGTCCGCTGTAGTGCAGGATACGGGCGGCCAGCCCTTTGCCCGTGCCGGTGTCACCACGCAGCACCAGGGCGCTGAAATCGGCCTGTGCGATCTGCTCCAGCATGTGCCGGGTTTCGCCCGCTCGGTCGCTGCGGCCGATAAAGCGCTCCACGCCGTATTTGGCAGCCTGGTTCGCGGACTCATTCGACAGACGGCGTTGCGCACGCGCGCTGCGTGCCGCACGCTGTATCGCCAGGTCGAGGCGCGCGTCGTCCACTGGTTTTTCGAGAAAATCATGCGCACCAAGCTGCACGGCACGCACGGAGTCCGGTATGGTGCCGAATGCGGTCAACAGAATCCATTCGCCGATGGGGAACCTGGCCTGCCGCAGATCCTCGAGCAGGTCCAGGCTGTTGCCGTCCGGCAGACTCATATCGGCGAGCACCACCAGCGGCTGCAATGCCTCTTCGTGCAGTGAACGGCGAGCGCCGGCAAGATCATCGACCAGGGTGACGTCCCAGCCCTGTTTGACGAAACGGCGCTGCATTTCCTTGCCCAACAGGACTTCGTCCTCAACGATCAGCAAGGTGTCAGACATGCGTGCAAGGTAAGTCGAGCGTCAGCTCCGGCGACGCGGCTGTTGAGCTCGCGCGCGACAGACGACCGCCGTGGTCGCGGGCAAAACGCTCGGCGACCAGCAGACCGATCGCGGCGGCTGCGCCGGTTTGGTCGGTCGTCGACGGAGCGTATGCCTCGGCGTGCCCGGCAGCAGGCGCGCCTCGTGCCTGAATGAAGATTCGTACGCGGCCCTGGCCGTGCCGCACGTCGACCACGGTCGGACGGGGTTTGAACGTATCCGCGAGGTGATCGAGCAGGCTGTAGAGCGTCACGCGAAAGGCGTTTCGGGGTAACCGGCAGACAATTTCGGCGTCTCCCTCCAGAATTATCGGGCGCTCGTCCGGCTGGTTTGTCGAAATCGTGCGGATGACATCCCGAAGTTCGCCGACCGCATCGAACTGTTGCGGTTGTTCGGGCGTTTCGGCGACGGCCTGGACAGTGGCGGTGACCAACTTGAGCATCCGATCGACCTCCTGCAAGGTGAGATCCAGCCGCTGCAGGTGGTCGGCGTCCTGCACTTCGGCGCGCAAGCTGCCACAAGCCGCCTGGATAGCCGCCAACGGATTGCGCATCTGATGGGCGAGTTGACCCGCCAGCGCCCGCAACGCCGCAGCGCGTTCCTGGCGGACCAGCGCGGCGTGCGCGCAGCGTTCCGATCCGTCGCAGTTATTGTCGTGTGCAGCCTGGTGCGAAGACGATTTGCTCTTTATCATTCGCTCTCCGTCGTAAGTGGAGTCTCCGTCAGCGGAGGTCCAGTGTCGAAACTGTGCGCTACCTGGCCTTGGCAAGTACCGTACCAGCGGTTTCAGACCCACGGTCGCGGGTTGGCGGTTGGCGATGCAGCGCAAGCGGTCGTTTTAGGAACGCGTGTGGTGCAAATGCGCCTGTGCGATTGTAGCAAGTTACTGTTCGTACGTGTTCACGTAACCTTCGGTCTGGCATTCGGTTTGCAGAGCGAGGTTCACTGACGTACCAGGATGAAGGCGCGTCGGAACGCGTTTTTTTCAAGGCACCGCCAGGCAGGAGCGGATGAACTTATACTGTTCGTGCGTGGCTTTTCTGGTCGCAAGCTTGCTGTAGTCTT